>JBIOVP010000064.1:0-80024 GCA_044867815.1 Solirubrobacterales bacterium
CTCCGGCGACTGCGCCACCCCGGTCGACGTGCTGATCAACACCGCCCGCGATCGGGGTCTCGGCGCGATCGCGATCACCGACCACAACGAGGTCTCCGGGGCGCTGGAGGCTCGCCGCATCGCGGAGCAGATGGGCGACATCAAGGTGATCGTCGCCGAGGAGGTGAAGACTGCGGAGCAGGGAGAGGTGATCGGCCTCTTCCTCGAGGAGAAGATCCCGCGCGGGATGACGATGGCGGAGACGATCGCCGAGATCCGCCGCCAGGGCGGCCTCGTCTATGTGCCGCATCCCTTCGACCGCCTGCACTCCGTCCCCGACTACGAGCATCTCCTGAAGATCGTGGAGGAGATCGACATCCTCGAGGTCTTCAACCCGCGGGTGGCGGTGACCGCCTTCAACGAGGAGGCCGAGCGCTTCGCCCGCAAGTACCGGATCGTCCCGGCTGCCGGCTCCGACAGCCACGTCGCCCAGGGGCTCGGCAGCGTGCGGCAGCGGATCCACGACTTTGACGGCCCGGCCGAGTTCCTCGAGGCGATGCGCGGCGCCGACATCACCCGCAAGCACAAGAACCTCGTCTACGTGCAGACGCTGAAGTTCCTGCAGACGACGGGGCGGCCGAAGGCGCCGAAACGGCGGGTGCCGGACGCGAAACCGGTGCGCGGCGGGCGGCCGCGGCGGCGCAAAGAGGGGCGGCGGGCGAGCAAGTCCTGATGCAGACGGACCGTCGCAAAGGAGCCGCGCCCGCCCCGTCAAAGAACGCCCCGATGCGCAGCATCGACGACGAGATCCGAGAGAAGTACCTGGAGCGGGCGATCCGCGAGCTCAACCAGATGAACCGCGAGGTTCAGGAGTGCCAGCACTGCCCCCGCGGCAAGCTGATGCCGGTCCTCGGCTCGGGCCACCCGCAGGCGGACGTCTTCATGCTCAAGCAGGCGCCGCTGGCATCGGAGATCGAGGAGGGGGTGGCCTTCTACGGCCGCTCGGGCAACGCGCTGATGAAGAGCTTCAAGCGCCTCGGCATCGACCCCCTGGTCGTCTACGGCACCCTCTGTGCGAAATGCCCGATCCCCGAGCCCGACCTGGCGGCTGGCGAGTGCGTCGGCCGCCTGGTCGAAGAGCTGGCGATCGTGCAGCCGAAGATCGTCGTCGTCATGGGCGAGCCGGCCCTCCGCATCCTCAACGGCCTCTCCGTTCCCCTCTCCCGCCCGATCGAGCAGCGCGAGGGCGAGATTCAGCCCTTCACCCCCACCGTCGACGCCCTTTACGTCCCCGACATCGACGAATCCCTGGACGAGGAGGGCGCCAAGCAGCGCTTCTGGCGAGCCTTCAAGCAGCTCGGCGACTGGTACGACGACCTGCCGCCTTACTGAGGGAGAACACCCGCACCTTCGAGCATATTCGATGGCCTTGCGGAACGGGTCATCTTCATCGGCTCGGAGCCACGGTCACTTCGGGCGAAGGTTCTGGGGTCGGGGTTGGAGGCGGTTCTTCTTCCACCCCTTCGCTTACTTCAACGGGCGTCACTTCCCCTTCGGTTTCGGGTTCGGTGGCCACTGAAGTCGTGGTCTGAAGCGGAGGAATCTTCTCCTTCTTGCCCAGGGCCGGCGCAGCCGGGACTGCGGCTCGCGTGACGATGCGATTGGGGACGCTTCCAGGTCTGGAGCCGTCATTGCTCGCATCCCCGATTGCTCTGCCGAGAAAAAATCCGGAGATGACAATTCCCACCCCGAGGACGATGAGTTTCAATATGCCCAGTTGTTGCTGCCGCACGTCGCTTGGCCCTATTTCTCCCTATATCGGCGGACCGTAGCGGAGCATTACGACGGTAGCCGGGGGTTCGAGACTTAGACTGGCGGCCGATGCTGCCGGCGGGAACGATCATCTCTGACTTCCGCATCGAAGATTTGCTGGGAGAGGGCGGGATGGCCACTGTGTACGAAGCGCACCAGGTCTCTCTCGACCGTACGGTTGCGCTCAAGGTTCTGGCGGCGAGGTTGGGCGATGATCCGGACTTCCAGGAGCGTTTCCGACGAGAGTGTCAGATCCAGGCACGCCTCGATCATCCGCACATCGTTCCGATACACGCGGCCGGCAATAGCCAGTACGGGCTTTGGCTGGCGATGCGGTTGGTGAGGGGGCCGACGCTGCGTGAGCTCCTGCTCGCGGAGCCTCTTCCGCCTGCCCGGGCACTCATCCTGCTCGCACCGGTCGCCGCCGCCTTGGATGTCGCCCACGACAGCGGCCTCATCCATCGCGACATTACGCCCCAGAACATCTTGATCGAGCGAAACGAGCACCCTTTCCTCTCTGATTTCGGGATTACCAGAGGAAGGGGTGACCGAAGCCTGACCCAAACCGGCCAGTTCCTGGGGACGCTCGACTACGTCGCCCCGGAGCAGATTCGCGACGAGCCGATTACCACGACCGCCGACATCTACTCCTTCGGCGCCGTCCTCTTCGAGTGCTTGGCTGGCCGTGTCCCGTTCGAAAAGAAGACCGACACGGCGCTCATGTGGGCCCACGTGCACGAGGAGCCGCCCCTGGTCAGCCAGGTCAACCCTTCGCTGCCGAAAGCCCTCGACCCGGTGCTCGGAAAAGCTTTGACGAAGCTTCCCGGAGATCGCTACGCGAGGGCGTCGGATCTGATCGCCGATGCGACGAAAGCCCTCAGTCCCCCTCCGAACCGGCGCCCTCCTCCCCCTGAGGAAGAAGAGGGACGCTCCCTCCGTCTTGTCGCTCTGATCTCGAGCCTGGCCGTTGGGCTCGCCGCGCTCGTCTTCGGCGCGATGAGCATCGGCAGCGCCGACACGACGGATACGCGCCGGGTGGTGGCGGGAGACTTGGCGGTGGAAATTCCCCGCGACTGGACGGTTTCGAAGGTCCGGCAGAGCCCGATCGTGGGCCTGCCTCTCGAGGACCCAGCGGTCCTCAGCGCGGGGCAGGGTCAGACCGTGACGATCGGGATGTCGGGGGCGACCGGAAAGAGCCTGCTCCCCCCCGGCCTTCCACCGCCCGCGGCCCCGGATGGCGAACCCGTCGCCCTGGGCGAGCTGGAGGCACTGCGCTATTCCGATCTCCCGACCGAAGGTTCCAGCCCCGGCATGGGCGTCTTCGTCGTGCCCAAGGAGGGCGGTGTGGCCACCGTCGCCTGTCGGCCTGGCGCTCAGGGCCCAAGCTTCTTCGATGCGTGCCAGCGAATCGCCTCCACGCTCGAGCTGGTCGAGGGCCGGGCCTATCCGCTTGGGCCTTCGCCCGCCTTCGCCCGGGCGTTGCGCCGCCAGCTGACGATCTTGGATCGGCGCCGTTCCAAGTTGACGAAGAGGCTGGACGCTGCCGAGACCGCCGACGAGCAAGCCGCGGTGGCATCGGGTCTGAAGGCCGCCTTCCGGCGTGCGGCCCGGGGTCTCTCCTTCCACATCACGCCACAGAGCGCCGCTGGTCAAGCATCCGTCGTCGGTGGGCTGCGCGCTGTGCGGTCTGCTTACGCAGAGCTGGCAGCTGCCGCCACCCGGGAAGATGCAGATGGATATGCGAATGCGGCTCGGATTGTGAAGCGGACCGAAGAGCGGCTTGACCGTCGCCTACGCTCGCTCGAGCGTCTTGGCTACAGGGTGGTGGGGTAGTTGTGAGCGCGCCGACGCCGAAGATCTGGGTCCACAAACCGGGCGGTGGGCCCCGTTCGAAGCCGATCGGGGATGCGCTGCTGATCGGGCGCGGGGATCACTGCGACCTGGTTCTCGACGACGACACGGTCTCCAATGACCATCTAGAGGTGACGTGTCGGGGCAGCACTTATCTGGTCGCCGATCTCGGCAGCAGAAACGGCACGCTCCTCAACGGGAGCGTGCTGGACAAGCCGACCCGCCTTAGCCCTGGCGACGTCCTCCAGGTGGGTCCCTTCCGGCTGGAGGCTGACCTGCCGAAGACCGTGCGCACGCGGCCGCGAAAGGCGATTCCGGTCAGCCTGACCGAAGAGGAGCGGGAGGTTGCTCGCGCCCTCGTCGCTCTCTACCGAGAGGAGGACACCTTTGCCGCTCGCCCGGCGACCAAGAGGGAGATCGCCGAGCGCCTGCACGTCAGCGAGAGCACGGCCCAGCGCCGCCTGCGTAACTTGGCCGGAAAGCTCGGGGTGTCTGACGCCCCGCGTGGGGATCGAGCCCGCCAGATCGCTGACCGGGTGATTGCCCTCGGCCTCGATCAGTCCTGAGTGCGAGCGCGGCGTTCGGCGGTCGCGGGCGTGCCCGGCGAGCAGGGCTGTGACTTCACACAGAGGATCGCAACTGGTGGGTTCGGTGCTGCGGTGGTGCAACTCAAGGACCCGGGAAACGAGTCCTTCCGTACGGCCGCGGTCGTGCAGGCAGCGGCGCCACTTCGATGGGAATGGACGACACCGGTTCGCCGGTTGCGCGTTAGCCATATGTGAGCCAGGCGTCCTCGCACCTCGACGCCGTGTCTCAAGGTTTTCCGTGCCGGGGCGACCTCGACGGCAATCTCGGTCCGCCTTCCGACGTTGACGGCCAATCCCCGGGGGAACCTGTAGACGCGCTTGGCAGTGTTCTTCTGGCGAAGTCTCAGGGGCAGGGAGCGCACCCCCGTGTTGGAATCGCGGGGGAAGCTCCAGGCTCTGACCACCCGGCCGGGCGCAACGCGTGAGACGACCAGCCCGACAACCTGCGCGGTGCCGGCGACGACCAGTGCCGAGACACGGGGCGCTCGCACCTGGGGCAGCCGGTAAATCTGAATGCCTCCACCGTTCATCTGGAAACCGCAGCAGCCGGCCATTGCGGCTTCGCTTTTCCATTTGTACGGCCCTGGTTTCAGGTCCCCGGTTGGGATCGAGAACCGAAACGGAGGTTCCAGGTCGATCATCTTCTCCATCTTCTGCAGGTGGAGGGTCATGCGGGCCGCGGTCGGCGGAGCAGAGATTTCCAATTCGATGGTTTGACCCCTCACGGCGCTGGGGTGGAACGCACCCCTGACTGCTCCAGCGGCGGTTCGATCGACGCCAACGATTTGCAGCAGCACCGCCGCTGTCACTACGGCGATCGCCATCCCCAACCGAGTTCCCCGCTGCGAGCCCATAGCAGCCTGAAGCTAACCAGACCGCCGTGATCCGTGAAGGTTCAAAGTTGACTTCGGACGGTTCCTTTCAGCGCCTGGTGAGGTTGAGGTCTTCGCCCATGCTGGCACTCCAACTCACAACCAAGGAGGCCAGGAAAGATGAAGGGAAGTGAAAGCGGTTCGATCGCTTGGTGGGCGATACTCGCCGTTATTGCAGTGCTGATCGGATCGAGTGGTCCTCCGGGTGGCCGGATCTGTCTCGAGCCGGAGACTGCATGGGTCGGTGAGCCGACCCATGTGCGCTAGCTCGTGGCTTCGGCGGGATCCGGGCTACGGTCCGGGTCCCGCCGTTAGTGGGGCGGACCACCTTTGCGCGGGGTGTCGCTCGGGTGGCCGGCGTGCTTGGCGGGGTTCCTCCCGGTAGGTCGGCGGTTGGTGACTTGTAGCCCCTATAGGGGCCCTAACTCACCAATCGCTTGACGTCGCCGAGATTTTGGGGGCTAATAGGGACCCAAAGTTCGGAAGGTGTGTCAGGTGGAGGGGGCGGCGGCCTCGGCGAGGGCGGTCATCGGGTCGACCTTGGCGGAGGCGAGGCCGCGGACGACGATGGTGTCGAGGGGACCTTCGTAGGCGCTGAGCTGCTGTTGGGCGTTGTCGCTGTCGGGGGCGGCGACGCCGACGGTGCCCTCGGGCTCGGCGAGGCGATCGAAGTGGTCGCGGTAGCCCTTGTGGAGGTCGCGGTAGAAGGATTCCTCCTTGGCGAGGCGGTCGGCGGCGTCGGGGCCGACGGCGGTGCGGACGTAGCCGAAGACGGGAGGGGTGGGACGGTCGGCTGCGGTGGCGCCGGCTTCGACCTTCTCGCGGGCGCCGGCGGCGAAGCCGGGGGTCATCCAGTTGAAGAAGACGCCGTCGTAGGAGCCGCCGGCGAGTTCGCACATCTTCGGCCCCATCGCGGCAAGGACGAGTTCCACCCCGGGCAGCAGCTCACGCAGCTCCGGCAACGCCTCTCGCATCTTCGTCAGCGGCTTCTTCGTGAAGCCGGCGCCGACGCCGAGCCAGAGCTTCGCCGGGTCGATGCCGAACTCCTCGATGTCGGCGGCGATCTGCTCGGGCGGGGTGCGGTCGAGGGCGATCACTGCGACGCCGAGCCCGACCCCGGGCGCCGCGGCGGCAAACTCGGCCAGCGTCCCCAGGCCTTTCGCACCGGGGTGGTCGTTGGACCAGATCGAGCCGTAGCCGAGCTCGGCGCAGCGGGCGGCCAGTGGCCGCGCCACCTCCGGGTCCAGTCCCGCCGCAACTCCGAACGCCCTACTCGCCATGGGTCTTTGACTCCTCCGCTTCACGTTTGGCGGCGGCTACCCGTTTGGGATCGCGTTCGAAGAGCGCGACGCACTCGATGTGCGGGGTCTGGGGGAACATGTCGACCGGCCTCACGCACGCCAATCTATAACCGGCCTCTCCCAGCTGGGCGGCGTTGGGGGCGAGCGTGGTCGGGTTGCAGGAGACGTAGACGATCTTCTTCGCCTCGCACTCGAGCACGCGGCGGACGATTTTCTGCGAGAGCCCGGCCCGCGGCGGGTCGACGACGACGACGTCGGGCCTGCCGGCCTTCTCGACCAGCGGCCGCACCCCGGTGCGCGCGTTCCCGGCCATGAAGTGGGCGTTCTCGATCCTGTTGCGGCGGGCGTTGCGCTCGGCGTCTTCGATCGCCTCGGGGACGATCTCCAGGCCCCAGACCTCGCCGGCCTGCCCGGCCATCGTCAGCCCGATCGTGCCGATCCCGCAGAAGAGGTCGAAGACGCGCTCGCGCCCGCTCAGCCCGGCGTACTCGGCGGCGACCGCGTAGAGCCTTTCGGCCATCTCGGTGTTGGTCTGGAAGAAGGCGCCGTGGGACATCTCCAGCCGCAGGCCGCAGAGCTCCTCCCGCAGCCGCTCCTCGCCCAGCACCCCGGTAGGGCCGTCGCTGCTGCCGGCGTTGCCCTCGACGATCGTGTGCAGGTCGACCGGTGGTCGCGGGAAGCGCGCTTTCACCGTCACCAGGCGGGTCTGGACCTGGCCGGTGCGGCGCCCCTCGCGGACCGCGAGGTTGCGGAGGACGCCGCGGCCGGCGCGGCGGTCGTAGGCCGGGATCGCCTCCGCCCGCCCCCACCCGCGCACCGCGTTTCGCGCCTCGTTGCCCGCCGCGGTCCCGAGGTGGCAGTCGTCGACGTCGACGATCAGGTCCCAGCGGCCGCGGGCGTGGAAGCCGAGCGCCAGCTCGTCATCCGTTTCGCCGAACGAGTATTCGAGCTTGTTGCGGTAGCGCCACTGCTCCACCGCCGGCACGATCTCCTCCAGCTCGTAGCCCGCGAGGCCGCCGATCCGGTTCAGCGCGTCGCCGACCTGCTCCTGCTTGTAGGCGAGCTGGCGCTCGTAGGGGAGGCCCTGCCAGGGTGCGCCCGGACAGGCCTCGCCGCCGTGGACGCAGACGTCGGGCAGGCGGTCGGCGCCGGCCTCGACGACCTCGACGGTCCGCGCCTCGGCGAAACGCTTCTTCGCCTTCGTCACCTCGGCGCGGACCCGGTCCCCCGGCAGCGCCCCGGTGACGAAGACGACGAAGCCGTCGCGGCGGGAGATCCCCCGCCCGCCGAAGGCGAGCGAGTCGATCTCCAGCTCGAGTTGCTCCCCCCGCTTTATGGCAGGGCTTTGCGCGCCTGTTTGACCAGCCGCTCGAGTTCTTTGATCAGCGAGTCGCGCTGTTTCCTGCCTTTTTTCACCAGGTCGGTGAGCAGTTTCTCGGCGTCGCTGCGGGTCATCCGGCCGCGTTTGACGGCGTCGTCGACGACGTCCTGGATGCGGTCGCGGCTCAGGGTCACGCTCTGCTCGAGGCTCTCGCGGAACTGGGCGACGCTCTTGTCTAGCCCGCTCGTCGCTTTGCTGGAGGCTTTCCGTTTCGGGCTGCTTTTTTTGGCAGAGCCGTTTTTCGAAGCTTTGGTGCTTTTTTTGGTGCCTTTGGACGCTGCTTTTTTGGCTTTGGTCGCTTTGCCTTTGGCTTTCGATTTCGTCGATTTGGCCGCTTTCGACGTTTTCGATTTCGCGCCGGCTTTCGCTTTGCTTTTTTTGCTGCTGGATTTGCCGGTCGCTTTTTTGTCCGCCATCTAGGTGTGCCTCCGTTGTCGGTTGTCCCGCTGGTGGGACCCGACTATCTCAATTCCGCAGGAGGTCTGGCTCGGCGGCGCGGAACCGTGCCTGCACGGGTGCATGGTCGGAGAGCCGCAGCGCCCGTCCCGCGCACGGCAGCTCGCGCTGCTCGGGCGGCCAGCGGGTCGGCTGTTCGATCACCTCGAGGCCGCGGCAGAGGATGTGGTCGATCGCGTCCGGCGCGGTCGGCGGCGCCAGCCCGAACTCGTCCTCCAACTGCTCGAAGACCCGCGGGTTCCTGCCGGGACGGAGGTTGAGGTCGCCGCCGAAGATCAGCGGCGCGCCGGCGGCCCAGGCGAGCGCGGCCCGCGCCGCCGTCTCCACATCCTCGGCCGCCAGCCGCGGCCAGTCGTTGGTCGCGTGCAGGTTGGCGACGCAGAGGCCGGAGGCGGTGCGGACGAAGCCCATCGCCCGGCGCTCGGGCTCGCCTTCGTGGATTGCCATCTCGCGCCGCTCGGCGATGCCGCCGAGCTTGCCGGGCACCCGCACGAGGATCAGGTTCGAGCCGCCCTCGCCGGAGGCCATCAGGTCCGGATTCTGCCGTGCCAGCAGGCCGCGCAGAGCGCCGAACCCGTTGCGCGAGGTCAGCGTCCGGTGCCACTCGGCCCGGCAGGCGCGCGCCAGCGGCTCGGCGAAGCGGGGCGGGCACTCCTGCAGCATCGCCACGTCCCACTGGGCCCGCGAGAGCAGCGTCGCGAACTCCTCGGTGAGGTCGCGGTTGACCTGGACGTGGGTCGCGTTCCGCTCCTCCAGGCGCAGCAGCCGCGAGCGCCAGGTGCGCAGCGCCCGGTCGGGCGGGAAGTCGCGCCCGTGGAAGAGGTTCCAGCTCAGTGCGGTCAGCTCCATGCGGCGTAGTATCCGCAAGCTTGTTGATCGCGAAGCGAAGCGGAGCGCACTCTTGATGAATTTCCTCACCGGCGAAGAGATCGGGGCGTTCGAGCTCGGCAGGCTGCTCGACCGCGCGGCCGAGCTGAAAGCGGGGCGGCGCGAGGGCGTCGGTCGCGACTCGCTCGCCGGCCGCAGCATCGCGCTGGTCTTCGAAAAGCCCTCGACGCGGACGCGGATCAGCTTCGACGTCGGCGTCGCCGAGCTCGGCGCCCACGGGGTGATGCTGCGGGGCGACGAACTGCAGCTCGCCCGCGGCGAGTCGAGCGGCGACACCGCCCGCGTCCTCTCCCGCTACGTCGACGCGATCGTGATCCGCTCGGGCTCGCACGAGGTCGTCGCCGACCTCGCCGCGGCGGCCGAGGTGCCGGTGGTCAACGCCCTCACCCCGCTGCACCACCCCTGCCAGGCGATCGCCGACCTGCTGACGCTGCGGGAGCGCTTCGGCGACCTCCAGGGCCTGCGGCTCGCCTACGTCGGCGACGGCAACAACGTCGCCCGCTCGCTGGCGATCCTCGCCGAGCTGGCCGGGGTCGAGGTGGTCGTCGCCGCGCCCGAGGGCTACCAGCTGGAGGAGGGGCACGGGGCGAAGCTGACCGGCGACCCGCGCGCCGCCGCGGCCGGCGCCGACGCTCTCTACACCGACGTCTGGGTCAGCATGGGCGACGAGGAGGAGGCCGCGCGACGGCGCGCCGACCTCGCTCCCTTCCGGCTCGACGGCGACCTCCTCGCCGCGGCCAAGGAGCGGGCGATCGTCCTCCACTGCCTTCCCGCCCACCCGGGCGAGGAGATCACCGCCGATGTCCTCTACGGCGAGCGCTCGGCCGTCTGGGACCAGGCCGAGAACCGGCTGCACGCGCAGAAGGCGCTGCTCGAGCTGCTGCTCACGGACGGGTAGGCGCGGCGGCCGATGTATCCCGAGATCCACCTGGGGCCGCTGACGCTGCAGACCTTCGGGCTGATGTTCGCGCTCGCCTTCCTCGCCGCCGGGGCGCTGATCTGGAAGCGCTTCGAGGAGATCGGCAGGCCGGTCGACTGGGCCTACGAGATGGGCTTCTCGGCGCTGGTCGGCGGCGTCATCGGCTCCCGCGTCTACTTCATCGTCGACAACTACAGCGAGGTCAAGGACGACCTCCTCGGCAACATCTTCAGCGGCTCCGGCCTGACCTGGTACGGCGGCGCGATCGGCGGCGCCATCGCCGTCCTCCTCTGGGCCTGGTACCGCGGCTTCCTCGGCCTGGCGCTGCTCGACGTGGCGGCGCCGGCGCTGGCGCTCGGCTACGCGATCGGCCGCTGCGGCTGCCAGCTCTCCGGCGACGGCGACTACGGCAAGGCCTGGGACGGTCCCTGGGCGATGTCCTACCCGGACGGGACCGTGCCGACCGACCAGGCCGTCCACCCGACGCCGATCTACGAGACGCTGGCGATGGGGCTCGGCGCCTGGCTGCTCTGGCAGCTGCGCGACCGGGTGCGGCCGGGGATCCTCTTCGCGATCTACCTGCTCTACGCGGGAACCGAGCGCTTCCTCGTCGAGTTCCTCCGCCGCAACACCGACGCGGCGCTGGGGTTGACCCAGGCGCAGCTGGAGAGCCTGGTGATGATCGCCGCCGGCGGGCTCTGGATCGCTATCGTGACCCGTCGCTACGGAGGCATCGGGAGGCCGGCGGCGAACGATCCGGTAGGTGCGGGCGCCTGATCTCACCGGGTTGCCGGTTGGTCATGCCAGGCAAGGCAAAACCGGCAACCAGGGATACGAAACACTGCTATCTTGCGCAAAATCTTTGGAGCGGTTTGAAACGGGAGGATGTGGCGGTAATGGCGGCTATTGACGTTCAGAGCGAGGGTTTTTCGGCCCGCACCGTGGGGGCGATTCTCGACGACGCGGCCGAGCGGATCGCCGCCGCCGGGGTCGAGGACTCCCGCACCGAGGCGGAAATCCTCGTTGCCGACGCGCTCGGCGTCGCGCCCAGCGAACTGAGCGTCGAGAGTGCCGGCGAGGTCGGCGCCGAGGCCGCCGAGAAGATCGAGCGCAACGTCCAGCGCCGGGTCGAGCGCGAGCCGATGGCCTACATCCTCGGCCGCGCCCCCTTCCGCAACCTTGAGATCTACGTCGACGAGCGCGTGCTCTGGCCGCGCCGGGAGACCGAGCTGCTGGTCGAGGTGGGAGCTTCGCTGCCCGAGGGGGCGCGCGTGCACGAGATCGGCACCGGCTCCGGCGCGATCGCGCTGGCGCTGCTGTCGGAGCGGCCCGACCTGAAGGTGACCGCCTCGGACCTCTCGCCGGAAGCGGTCGAAGCCGCGCGCGAGAACGCCGAGCGGCTCGGGCTCGACCTCGAGATCACGGTCGGCAAGGGGCTGCCGGACGCGGTCGAAGCCGAAGACGTCGACCTCGTGATCGCCAACATGCCCTACGTCACCGACGAGACCATCTTCGAGCGCTCGCCCGAGATCCAGAAGGAGCCGCGGATGGCGGTGACCGGCGACTGCGGCGAGGACGGCCTCGGCGTGATCCGCGGCGTCATCGCCGAAACGCCCTCGGGCTGGAAACTGGCGATGGAGCACGACACCCATCACGGCCCGGCGATGCGCGAGCTGCTGCGCGACGCGACTACCCTTCAGGACTATGAAGGCGACGACCGGGTCACCGTCGGCTACGCCCCCTGAGCCGAGCACCAAGGGCGACCGCTCCGTCGCCGTCTCCACCGAGGAGCAGCGCCGGGCCAAGATCGAGCGCCTGCGCGCGGAGGGAGTCGATCCCTACCCGCACGCGTTCCCGGGGCGGACGCACGTCGAGGAGATCGAGGCGAAGCATGACCCGGCGGCGCTGGGCGAGGGCGAGCACGAGGAGTTCAGCTACCGGGTGATGGGCCGGGTGACCGGCAAGCGCGGGCACGGCAAGACCGCCTTCCTCGACGTCCGCGACATCACCGGCACGATCCAGGCCTACGCGCGGCGCGACGTGCTGGGGGAGGAGGCGTTCGGGCGGGTCGAGGAGCTCGACATCGGCGACCTGGTCGGGATCGAGGGGCCGCTGCACGTGACCAAGCGCGGGCAGCTGGCGATCGGGATGCGCGAGTGCACGCTGCTGGCGAAGGCGCTGAAAGACCCGCCGGACCTCTTCCACGGGATCTCCGACCCGGACACGCGGTACCGCCAGCGCGAACTCGACCTGATGGCGAATGCCGATTCGCGGGAGATCTTCAAGAAGCGCAACGACCTGCTGTTCGCGATCCGCACCCACATGCACGAGCGCGGCTGGGTCGAGCTGGAAACGCCGGTGCTGCAGCGGCTGACCGGGGGCGCCGCGGCGCGGCCGTTCGTCACCCACCACAATGCGCTCGACCGCGAGCTCTTCCTGCGGACGGCGACCGAGCTCTACCTGAAGCGGGCGATCGTCGGCGGCTTCGAGGACGTCTACGAGTTCGGCAAGTTCTTCCGCAACGAGGGGATGTCCCCCCAGCACAACCCCGAGTTCACGATGCTGGAGATGTTCGTCGGCGGCGCCGACTACAACGGCGTCATGGAGTTCATCGAGGTCCTGGTCGCGAGCGTGGTCGAGAAGGTGATGGGGACGACGGTGGTCGAGCGCGACGGGGTCGAGATCGACTTCGCGGCGCCGTGGCCGCGGGTGCGGCTGCGCGACGAGCTGCTGCGGGAGACCGGGCTCGACATCTACGAGGCGAGCCGCGACGAGCTGGCCGAGGCGGCGGGGGACGCGGTCGACGAGAACGACGACTGGGCCGGCGTCGTCGACACCCTGCAGGGCAGGTTCGTCGAGCCGAAACTAATCCAGCCCACCTACATCATCGACCTGCCGATCGACATCTGGCCGCTGGTCAAGGTGCACCCCGAGAGTCCGCGCATCTGCGAGGCCTTCGACGGGATCGTGGCCGGGATGGAGATCGTCGGCGGGGGGACGGACCTGAACGACCCGATCGAGCAGCGCGAGCGCTTCATCAAACAGCGCGAACGCCAGGAGACCGGCGCCGAGGCCGACCCGCACCCCCACGACGAAGAGTTCGTGCGCGCGCTCGAATACGGGATGCCCCCGGCGAGCGGCTGCGGGCTGGGGATCGACCGCCTGCTGATGATCATGACCGGGGCGAAAACGCTGCGCGACGTGATCATCTATCCCGCGATGCGTGAGGCGCCCGGCGAGAGCTAGACAGTGGGCCCGGGTCAGTACTCCAGCACCTTCGTTGCGCGACGCTACGACCGCCTGGCGAGGATCTACGGCTTCCTCGAATCGATCTTCATGATGCGGCCAGGCATACGGAGTGCGACCGTGGACGCTCTCGCGCTGGCTCCCGGACAGACAGTGTTGGAGATCGGGTGTGGGACGGGGGCCAATCTCTCTCGCCTCGTCCAGAGCGTCGGCCCGTCAGGGACGGTGCTCGGCATCGATGTCTCGAGTGGGATGGTGGCGAGGGCGAAATCATTGCGGGATAGCCGTGGCTGGAAGAACGTGGAGCTGACCGTGCAGGATGCGCAGCAGCTCAATACGCAACAAGGTCTCGACGCCGTTCTCTTCAGCCTTTCCTATTCGGTGCTTTCAGACCAACAGCGCGCCCTTGCCGATGCCTGGAATCACCTTGCCGATGGCGGTCGCCTGGTAATCATGGACGCTCGATCGCCGGACGGGCGGCTCGGAGCGTTATTGACC
Source organism: Solirubrobacterales bacterium (assembly GCA_044867815.1). Taxonomy (GTDB): domain Bacteria; phylum Actinomycetota; class Thermoleophilia; order Solirubrobacterales; family 70-9; genus VAYN01. The sequence goes on from JBIOVP010000064.1 coordinate 13,791, forward strand.
AGACCGATGCGGATCCTAAGTCGAGTCAGCGTGCTGGGAGACCCGCAGTCACGGCCGGAGGCGCATCTCGCTGCACTTGCCGGCGATGCTGACTTTCGGCGCTTCCGATTAAGCCCATACTTCCTTTGCGTTGCTACAAAGCAGACATGAAACAACACACCCCCGCCGTCCAGGAAATTGATTTCTCCGCCGAGGGTGAGAGGTGGTTCTTCCGGCGGCGGGCGTGTTCAAGGGGCCCCGGAAAAAGGGACACCACTACACGGTTGAGCGCATCAGGCCGCCGTCGATCGGGATCACGGCGCCGGTGATGTAGGCGGAGCGCTCGGAGCAGAGGAAGGCGACGATGTCGCCGTACTCCTCGACGGTGCCGAGCCGGCCCGCCGGCACCTCGTCCCGGGCGACCTCTTCGACAAGCTCGATCGAGCCGGCGAGCTCGGCCATACGGTCGGTGGCGAAGCGGCCGGTGGCGACGGTGTTGACGGTGACCCCGTCGCCGGCGACCTCGCGGGCCAGGGTCTTGAAGAAGCCGACGGTTGCCATCCGGTGCGCATTGGAGAGACCGAGCGCGGGGTTGATCTCGATCGTCGTCGTCGAGCCGACGTTGACGATCCGCCCCCAGCCCTCGCCGCGCATGCCGGGGACGACGGCGCCGGCGAGCACCCGCGGCGCCAGCACCAGCGAGCGGTAGGCGTCCTCCCATTCCTCGAAGCCGTGGTCGAGTGCGCCGCCCGGCGGCGGGCCGCCGGTATTCGTCACGAGGATGTCGACCCACCCCAGCGCCTCCGCGACCTCAAGCGGTAACCGCGCCAGCCGCTCGAGGTCGGTCGTGTCGGCGACGAACGGGGTGCCGCTCCCGATCTCCGCCACCGCCTCATCGAGGCGCTCCTGCGATCGGCTGGCCAGGGCGACCCGAGCCCCTTCCCGAGCCAGAGCAGCCGCGATCCCGCGCCCGATCCCTTTGCTCGCGCCCATCACCAAGGCGACTTTCCCCTCGATCCCAAGCTCCATCCCACTGACTCTAGCCGCGCCCACGATGCTCAGAACCCCTTGCGCGGGTATCGTTCCAGTCGAGCGCCCGTAGCTCAGTGGTCAACGGGTCCTTTCGGGGGCCCAAAGAGCGTCGGTCTTTCAAGCCGAAGGTCGCGGGTTCGACTCCCGTCGGGCGCATTCCTTGGTGTTCCGGGCCATGCCGCGCATTGTGCGGTGCAGAGCCAGATCGTCGGCCTCGGGCTGGATTGGCGTTCCGGCGGAGCGCCAGCCCATGGCAGCCCGATACGCCTCACTAAATAGGTTGCGCTGCCGCTCTAGTTGGCCGGTGAGGAGCAGGCCGAAGGCTCGTAGTAGAAGTGCGGCGATCGAAACAACGCCGGCAACAATCGCCGCGAGTGTGGGCAGGTCAAGGTACGCATCGGGTTCAAGAGCGGCTAAGTCTATCGGCGGGTTGATCTGGCTAGGCGACTACATATGCCGAAAGTTGACGAGGCTCTCATTGCCGAGCCGGGCGGCGCTTGGCCGCGGCTGCCCCTGGCTCCCAGTGATTTTTGTTCGGCTTCCAGGCGCACGGAGAGGCCACCCCGCGCAGCGATGTCGACTTCCTCATCGTCGAGGCTGAGGGTCGCTAACGAGGCTGAGGAGTCGGTTCGCCTTCATCGCACCCTGCGCGATCTGCGCCTGCCCGCCGATGTCGTCGTCGTGAGTCGCGAATACGCCAATCAGTGGCGAGGGGTACGGGGCGGCGTTGTCCACGCGGCCCTTTCGCAGGGCCGGGTACTGGCGGGTTGAGTTCTGGGCTGGATCTGCCTGCGACCCTCAAACCATCTCCTACGCCTCAATGGACGCGCGCTCGCCACTCAAGCCCGGCTTGGACGACCTCGGCGCGGCTCGTCGTAGTCGAAATAGCCAGCCTCTCTTGAGCCCTCTGGCATTCGGCGATCTGCCGTGGCCGTCCGATAGGCCTGAACCATTGCGACGAGCCTGCCCTCATCCAATCCCTCGGCCTCCGTTACGTCGAAGAGAATGGCTGCGACCATCTCTTTGCGCGTGACTTCCCCGAGAATCCCAGTTTCCCGGGCAATGTCGCACAAGGTTCCGATCATGCGATTAAGTGGAACTGGCACGCTCACGCCGAGCTGCTCGTTCTCGCAGCGATTGAGCTTTTGATCGCAATGGATTCGTGGCATCGAGATTCCGTCCGAGACCTAAACTAGATTCCAGCTAAGATAAATACATCTAGCTAATATCTAGATTCGACGAACACCCACGTTACGACAGATTCAGATCGAAATGCAATAGGGCGCCCTGTCTGGGAGAAATAACTTGTAGCATCTCCCGCTTCGCGCTTTACCACAGGGATCGGCGGAAAAGAATTTGGCTAAGAAACCGGCATACGAGGATCTTGTTCCCGATGACGTCCGCAAACTAGCGGAGGGGGTCGGATTGCCTGAGCCGACGTGGTACGACGGGCGCACGAATGGGCATGAGATCCCAGGGGAGCAAGAGGGTGCCCATCCTGATCCCCCGCCTGGGCAAGATCGCCGCTAACGCTCACTGGAGCTTGGGCTACTAAACGGCCCTTGTACCACCTCAATTTGGGCTTCGGCAGCACGAGCCCGACGCCGAAAGTCACGTCGGGCCGTGAATGGCCTGGGAATTCGCTTGTCGCGTGCGATGATCAAGACCAAGGCGAGTAGCCACGCAATGATCGCGAGTCCACCGAACTCCCATTTGAGCGTGCATTCCGCTGCTGGCTGCGACTGTGAGATGACCGCGAGTCGAGCTGCCGCGATGAAGGCGATAGCGCCGGATGCCAATACAACCCGCCGGGCATTTGCAAGCAGAACCTGGGTCAGGTGGTGTGCGGGCCGCGCAAGGTAGTTCGCAACCACGCCAGGGAAGAGCATCAACAGCGAGGGTGCGGCCGTCGTGGTCTCCCGCAGCTCCCCGGCAAATGCCCAGCAGGCCGTAACCGAGATGGCGACGAGGATTCCTGCAAGAGCCGCACCACCAAGAAAGCCATCTCCGCTCACCCGAAGGTCTACCTGAACCAAGGCCTTTCGACTCTTGAGCGTCTCGTCGGAGTAAAAATGCAGCTGCCTTGAGAAGGAACGAGCAACCCGCAGCCGCTTTGGTTCCGATGCGTCTACGAAACCCGCCTCCATGATCTCCATGCCGGGAGGACATTCGAGCTCGAAGTGGTAGTTGCGCGCACCGATGAAGGGAAGATCGAAAAGCACGCGGTACCCCCGAAAACCGTACCTATAGCGGGTGGGGTCGTAGGCCAGATCGAACATTGGAACGTCATACGACAGTTTGATGATGCGGCGCAAGCCTTCATCCTCGATGAAGGGGATGCTCAGGATTGATGAGTCTGCCAGTTCCCAGACGAGCGCAAGAAACTCATTGTCGCCGACTAGGAGTCGGCGCTCCCGGCAGTTTCCATTCGCGGCAAAGGCGGCTGCTAGACCACGACTGTGAGGGGGATAGGCATGCGCAATCGCTTCTAAGTCGACTGAAACCGCGGAACTCGGCTTGCGTCCTAGCACTTGGCTGGCTGCGTGAAGCAAGACCTGTCCTGCCAGCTTCCCATTCTCACTGCGAGTGGGCATCGCAAGCGCTGCCCCCTTCTCATCGCGAAGGTCAAATCGCGTGAAGCGACTTGGCGCCTTACGAAGTAGGAAGAGCGGCGCGTAGCGGACTGGTGCCCCCTGTCGCGTTTGAGCTAATGGTGCGATGTCCGCAGGCAGGGCGAAGTCAACGCTTACCTGCCTTCTGGTCATCAGCTGATCGAGGAGTATCACCGCTTCCTTTCGGCGATAGACCCAGCGCAGATCTCCGCAAATGAGCCTGTGGGTCTGCTTGGCGAGAGCGGACGCGTCTGGCTCGCTAGGCAGTTTTGGAAGTCGCCGTAGGCGCGTCATCACTACCGATGACTCCCAATCCAGGAGTCAGTTTGGGGTCCCTGCCCAGCCACCTCCATGCTTATATCGCACTAGGCCGTACCGAAAGAGCGTATTTCTCGGAATGAGGGGCGGGATCGAAATGAAGCCGACTTCAGATGGACGGGCCTGTTGATCACGGATGCCCGAATTCAGGTCGCATCCCGGTCACATGGCCGTCGCGATCCCGCTCCCCTCGCGAAGGCCCCTCCTCCTTTCAATCCGAAGGACTATGGCCCGACCGAGCGAGCTGGCCATCAGGCAGAGCTATCGCGATCGGTGCTCGCGGTGACTTGGTGGTGATCACCAGAGCCTCTCGTTTATCCCTGTCCCAGCTGGGGATGGTCTATGCCTCCGTTCGGGATGTGCCGCTGGTCACCGGTGCGACAGCTGGTGGTTCAGAAAGGCGAGCATTCGATCAAAGTAGCGCCGACGGTCGGAGTCGTCAGTTAGGTTGCGAGCGACACGGAAGTGCCGCTGGGCTTCTTGGTAGGCGGCGGTTGCTCCTGGCTCCTCGGGTCCTCCGGGGAGGAGAGTGAAGCCCAGCCAGCCATGCGCCTCCGCGTACTCGGTCCGGAAGCGGACAGGTTGCTTTCTGCCGATCCGGAACACGACACGGAAGCCCGCCGCAGCCTTTGCCCAGCGGTTCTCGATGCCTGCTTGGCTCAGGCAGAAGTCCGCGCGAGCCTGTCCGAGGCGTGCACGGAGAAAGAGCGCTTGATTGGCAGCTGTGTCGTCTCCGGTCGCAGCGGTCCGGGCTAGATGGGCAAAGGCGGCAGAAGCATCTCGGAGGCCTTTGCCGCCGGCTCCGCGGCCGCAGTTGCTCGAGCTGCGGTGGAAATGAATCTCCACGATTCCGAGGCGCGCTCTGTGGAAGCCCTGGCGGTGTAGCTCGGCCGACAGGTACGCATCTTCGGCCTCTTTGAAGCGCCCGAGCTTCCCCAGGACATTCCCCCGGAAGAGCTCGGCGACCGCGGCGAAACGCCCTCGCGTTCGCATGGCAGCACGGTCCAGCCAGACGAGCGCCCGCTTCATGCGGTTGGCGTCGAACCAGCTCAGGCCCACCGCCAGGCTGGCCAAGGCGGAGAGTTCGACCGCGACCGCCTTTCGCACCAACAGCCGGGTCGCGGTCGAATTGCCGCCGCTGGTGCTTCCGGCGGTGATCGGGTCCAAGGCGTAGGCGCCCGCGAACTCCTCCACGCCCACCAGCCAGCCGGGGTCGAGGTAGAGGTAGGGACGCACGACGATCCTGCCGTGCTTGGAACCTACCTCTCCGTAAACAAGGATCTGAGCACCGTGCTCGCTCATTGCTTCGAGTGCCGTGCTCTGATTAGACGGAGCGCTTGAGCCGATCGGACCGCGGATCTGCACGTCCAAGGCCGCATCGGCCACTGACCTACGCGCCGCTTTGAGGTTTCTCGCGATCGTCTGACTGAGCTCAATCCCGAACTCGGGACGAGTCGCGTCAGTGAAAGGGGCAACCAGAACGTTCACGTCTCCTGACATGGGAGCGAAGGACTCGTCAACCGGCAGCAGTTGATGAAGGGTGAGAAGGGTGACTATCGCTCCAAGGATCCAAAAAACGCCCCTTATCCCTCCGAAGAGCGGGCGCAGGACTTTCCGATGAAGGCGGCGCAGGCGCCTCGAGTGCTTCAAGTGCAGTAGGAATCTGGTAAAAGCCGCTTTCACTTGACCACTAGGGTATTTGCAATCCTCTGGCTGGCCATCGCGCTGGTCGCAGCCTCACTCGTTGTGGGATGCGGGGAATCGGAAACGTCGACCTCCTCCGCAAAGTCTTCCGGCTCTGACGGTGGCCGAGGGGCACCGCCCAAGCCGTTCAAGAGCCTGCCGGACGAACCACCCGAGGGAGTTAAGGGGCTGGTCCAGTACTACCAGGAGGGGGGGCCGCCGGCTTGTCACAACGAAGAAGAAACGGACCAACTTTCAATGAGCTTTGGAGTGTCTTCACTCCCTCGTAAGGGAAAGGAACGCTTTCTTCCCAGCCCCAGGATCGGCGATTCCCTTGCGGTATGCGTGCTTGGCGTGCTCGGCGAAGAAAGAGTCAAGGTGGAGTTCGATTCGCCGGGATCGACTCCAACTCCTGTCGTCGAGCGCGGCTTCCGAAGCCCCGGCGAATATGGGCTGGTGACGATGTACCTCTTCTTGGCACCGGAATATGGCTTCGGCCAATGGCATCTGACGGCCCATGCCGGAGGGCGAGCCGCAGAGATGGACATGCGGGTCGGCCGGCCGGCCGCTCCCGGCTATGTCCACAGCGCTACTCGGGAGCACCGGTACGTCGATTTTGTCGTCGTCGGCTTGGAGCCGAACCAGGAGTTCACGATGCACTTCTACGTTCCTCATGATGAGGATTTGCTTGCCGAATACGTGTCGAGCACCCGGGGGAGGGTGGGCCCGGAAGGAATGACGACGATGACGATCGATGCGACTGGAGCACCGAGCACCTGTTACATCGCCAAGTTGGAAGTGGCGGGAAAAATCGTGGATGACCTGCACAACACGCTCAGCTACTTCTGCCCGCGAATCGAAGACAAATGACGCCCGAGCCGCGCTACCGGCCCCCGATGGCGATGGCCACTGGGCCTACTCCGCGTTGAAGGTGGGCTCGTTCTCGATGCCGGACATGAAGGGCATCGCGGTAAGGGTGGCCAGTTCTTCTTGAAGGTCTCCGAAGAGGAGGGAGTTTCCTCGCCAGACTTCTCCGGCGATCACGGCGATTATGCCGCTCGCCATCAGCTCCTCGGTCAGTGCCGGTGGTTCGCAGGCGGGGCGCTCGGCTCGCGCCTGTCCGATCACGTTGGCGAGGGCCTCGAGGAGTTCGGGGGGGAGGAGCGCGAAGGTGGGATTGCCCCGGCCGCCCCCGTGGACAAGGCACAGCTCCGCCAGGTAGAGGTCGGCTTCAATCGCCTGAAGCAGGCTGCCGATCGCGGCGCCGACCCGCTCCCGCCACGGAAGCTGGGGGTGCGCTCCTGTCTCGAGCGCTTCGCGCAGCCGCCGGACCCCGAGCTCGCAGGCGAACTGGAACGCCGCGTCGCAGCCTTCGAAGAGGTCGTAGAAGGTCGCGCGTGCCATCTTCGCCTCCTTGCAGATCCGATCGACCGTCAGGGCGGCGGGACCGTGCTCATGGACCAGCTCGCCTATCGCCAGCGCGCACCGTTCGCGCTTGTAGTCATCGACGAACTGCTGAGGAAGTTGGCTGTGGCCCACCGGCCACCTCTTTGGAACAGGTTCTAAAACCATAAGTCTTCCCAGAAAATACCGATATCTACCTGAGCGCTGCAGGGCCGGACCGTCGGGGAGCGGTAGCCCGTGGTAACGCTTTTCCCGCCGGCGACCAATAAGGAGCATGGAGATGGAGGACGCGCTGCCCAGCCCACCCGGTGATCTCAGTCGCAGCCTTCGCCTCGTCGCCGCCCGCGAGCAGGGCGTGGGAGCGGAGCAGGTGCGCTGGATCGGGACCGATCCCGAGCTCTTCGAATTGTTCTACCGCGAACACGTCGAGGGGGTGCAGAGGTTCGTCGCCCGCCGGGTCGCCGACCGCGAGCGGGCGGCCGACCTCACCGCCGAGATCTTCCTCGCCGTGATCGAGTCGGCCCATCGCTACCGGCGGCGGCGCGGCACACCGAAGGCCTGGCTGTACGGGATCGCCCGCGTCCTCGTCGCCGACGACCGGCGCCGGCGCGACCGCGAGCGGGCGCGGGAGGAACGGTTTCGCGGCAGCGCGCTGCTGGAGGCGGAGGACGCCGCGGGCATCGACGCGCGGATCGACGCCGCCGCCCGGGCGCGCCGACTCTACGTGGCGATGGACCGCCTCCCCGAAGCCGAGCGGGCGGTCCTTGAGCTGGTCGCGGTCGACGAGCTGACGGTCGTGGAGGCGGCGGCCGCGGCCGGCGTGCGCCCGGTCACCGCCCGCGTGCGCCTGCACCGGGCGCGGCGCAAGCTGCGCCGCGAGCTCGAGCCAACTGAATCTGAAGGGGCATCGCCCGAGGAGGTCGGATCGTGAAAGGGAGAGGAACCGAGGAGGACGGTTTCGAGCAGCGACTGCTGACCGAGCTGAAGTCGGTGGTTGCGGAGCGGGGCGCCGAACAGGCCGCCGCCGGGACGGGGGGAGGGCGCGGGTCCGCCCGGCGACAGGTCCCCCGGCTGGCGCTCGCCGCGACCGCCGCGCTCGTGGCCGCAGCCGCCGTGCTCGTCCTCAGGCCCGGCGGCGACGGCTCCTCCCGGGCCTTCGCGGTCGAACCCCAGGAGGGCGGTGGGGTGAAGATCGAGGTCTACAGCCTCGAAGACGCCTCAGGCCTCGAACAGGCTCTGGAGGATGCGGGGATCCGGGCGCAGGTGACCTGGTTGCCGGCCAAAACGTCGTGCCGGGAACCGCACTTCACGCCGTCGAGGGTGAAGCTCCCGGGAGGCGGCGGCATCGGCGGCTTCATCGCCTCCGGCCCGGAAACTCTGACGATCTCGATCGGCAGCACCGAGAGATCGCGCAAGCGCTTCGGGGAACACCGGCGCGGTGAAATCTCCGACGAGGAGTACTACGGCGGGATCGCGAACGTCAACCTCGACCCCGACACCTTCCGGCGCGACCAGAGCGTGGTCCTCTCCGGGGCGCCGAAGCCCTTCGACGGGGACCCCGAGGGTGGCTACGAAGCCCGCTTCGCGGTCGCCGCCGGACCGGTCGAACCGTGCGATCCCCTGCCGGCGCCGGCCAGCAGCATCGGCGCGATCGAGGTTTCCGGGGCTGGGGGAGGAGCGGCGCCGGCCGTGCCGACCCCCGGCCAGTTCCTCTACACGAAGACGAAGGTCGTCCAGCTGCAGGGCTGGGACCCGGAAGGGCCCGGGGCGGGGCCGAGGGACAGGCCGAGATACTTCACGCCAAACCTGGTGGGCCCCGAGGGCGACGCGCTTCCGGCGCTTGTCCCGACCCTGAAGGAAGTCTGGATGACCCGAGGCGGGAAGACCCGGGAGCGGGAAACGCTCGGCCAGATCGAGTTCCTCTCCGGCGAGGACCAGGCACGTTGGGAAGCGGCGGGCTCGCCGCCCCCCTTCGCCTACGACGGCGCCGAGCACGACGTGCGGCGCGACGGCGCCGGGCGCCTGGTCAAGGAATACGCCTCACGGTCCTGGCGAGGGCGTCATGAATTCTCCTACGTCGGCAAGCTCTCCAGGTTGCCGACCGACCCCGAAGCCCTGCGCCTGGCGATCGAAAACCGCCGCGGTGGATCCGCGCCGGTCCTTCCCTCGCCGGCCGGATCCCAGCGGGGCGGGACGACGGCCGAACGACTGATGGAAATCCTCGCCGAGCCGATCACGACCCCGGCGCTGCGCGCCGCGGCCCTCAACGCCCTCGCTGAAATCCCGGGGATAGGGATCGACCGGAACGTGACCGATGCCGCCGGCCGCCGCGGCAACGCCATCACCTGGGATCGCGAACGCGGATTCGGGCGCCGGATCATCTTCGACCCCCGCACCTCCAGGATCCTCGCCCAGGCCGAAATGATCTTCGACGCGGAGGCGGCGGAATCACCCGGTGTCCCGGACGGCACCGTCTTCCGGGAAACCGCCTACCTGCGCTCCGCGATCGTCGATTCGATCGATCACGGCTGAGGATCGGGCCAGACCGCTCCGGTCCCGAGGCTATGAGGAGCCGAGCAGCCTGCGTGCCTCGCGGCCGAAGCGCAGCGCCTCGGTCTGGCCGAGGAAGGGGACGAGCGCCGAGTAGATCAGCTGCGGCGCCAGGTCCGGGAGGGTGGCCGCGCGCCCCTGCGCCAGCTCTCTGCGGATCAACGCCTCGGCCCCACCGAGGCCGGCTCGGGCCGCCGAGGCGGGGGGCTCGGTCTCCACGGCGGGGGCGTCGGCCCGCAGCCGGTCGAGCATCGCCAGCAGGATCGCGAAGCCGCCCGCGTAGCGCTCGAAGGCCGCCTTCGGCAGCCGTTGCCGGGAGTCGGTCATCGCCAGGCTGCCCATCTCGGGCCGTTCGGCGAACAGCGCCAGCAGGCCCAGCAGCGCCCGCAGGGTGCTTTCGCCCTCGGCCATGTCGCCCGAGTAGGAGGTGGAGACGATCGCGATGCCCTCGGCCAGCACCACCTCGACGGCGGCGATCGCGCACGCTTCCTTGTCGGCGAAGTGCCGCTCGAACTCGGTCCGGGTGACGCCGGTCGCGGCCAGCAGATCCTCCACGGTCGTGTCGGTGTAGCCGCGCTCGTAGCAGCCGCGCGCCATCGCCTCGATCAGCGCCGCCCGCGGGTCGGACGGCCCGCTCAACGGTTCAGCCCCTCTGATACCCGGGTGCTCATCCGCGCCAGGCGCAGGCCCTCCCTCTGCCCGACGAACGGCGCCGTCGCCCCGTAGACGACGTCGGGGACGACCTCCATGAGGCGCTCGGCGTGGCCCGCGAGGACTTCGCGCCTGACCACCGCTTCGGCCGCGCCCAGCGCGCCCAGCGCGGTCCCGACCGGCTGCGTGCTCGAGGCGCTGCTCTCGCGCAGCCGGTCGAGCATCGCCACCATCAGCCCGCCGCCGGTCCTGGCGACGCCGCTGACCGCCATCGGAACGCCCCCGATCCGCCTGCCGACGTAGACGACGTAGGCGTAGGCGGGATTGGCCGCCATCAGCTCGAGGATCGCGACGATGCCCATCATGCAGCTCTCGGGCTCGGGCCGGTCTGGCGCGAACTGCTCCCCGACGAGGCCGACCATGGCCGCGATCGGCGCCTCGAGCGTGGCCCGCGCCGCCTCCGCGATGTCGCCGAACATCGCCGCGAAGGAATCCTCGGGGATCCCGGCGCGGGCGGCGATCGCAGCGGCACTCAGGGAGTCGTAACCGCCCTCCGCCCACAGCTCGGCGATGGCGAGAAGCGCCCGCTCACGCTCGCTGGCGGCGGGCAGGACCAGGGACGAGGCCATCGCTCAGATGCTCATGGCGGCGCTGCGCATCTCGTCGGCGGCCCGATCGGGCCCCATGAAGGGCACCAGGACCGAGAAGAGGATTTCCGGCATCATCTGCGGCAGCCTCTCGGCCCGTCCCGCGTCGACCTCGCCGAAGATGATCGCCTCGGCGGCTCCGACCGCGAGCAGCTCCACCTCGCTCGGCAGCTCCTCGTCCACCTCCGAGTACTCGCGGCCCTCGCGCATGAAGGGCTCGAACCGCGACAGCAGCCCGACGTAGCGGTCGTAGGCCGCCGGCCTGATGCCCGGGAAGGACCGGGTCACCGCGGTCGCCATCCGGGGATGGGCGGCGATCGCCTCCAACAGGCTCTCGAGGCCCGTCTTCACCCGTTCCGGCCATGGCTCGGCCGCTTCGCAGGCGGAGCTCGCGACCGCGACCACCCGCTCTGTCAGACAGTCGTAGGCGGCGAACAGACACTCGTCCTTGTCGCGGTACTCCGCCTCGAATTCCGCCGTCGAGACTCCCGCGACCTCTCGTGCGCTCTCGACCGACGCTTCTCCGTAGCCCTTTCCCACGAGCTCCTCGAGCATCGCCCGCAGCAAGGATTCCCTTCGCTGTGCGTTCATCATCCCTCCTCGGCGGCCACCCTCGCCGCCAGCTTCGCTTGACGTAGCGCCTCCCTCTGGCCCAGAAACGGGACCAGCACCGCGTATACGAAGTCGGGCAGAAACTGGGGCAACCCCTCGGCCCGGCCGGCCGCGAGCTCCCTGCGCACGACCGCTTCGGCCCCGCCCAGCGCCGCCCGCGCGCTGGCGTTCGCGTTCCCCGGCCCCTCGCTGACCCGCTCCATCATCAGGGCCAGGACCCGCGCCGCGGACTCCTGGGCGTCGCGCATCCGCGGCGTCCCGCACTGCCGGGACTCGACGAAGGTGAGCTTCGCGAACGAGGCCCGCGCGGCCAGCAGCTCGAGGATCTCCCGTCCCTCGATCTGGCGCCGCCCGATCACGTCGCCGCTTGCCGCTGCCGCCATCGAGATCCGGGCAAGGGTCTCGGAGACCATCTTGTTGAGGGCGGCGAGCGCGCAGTCCTCCTTGCCGGCGAAATGGCTTTCGAAGATCTCCAGCTCGACGCCGGCGCGATCGAGGACGGCGTCCACCGTGGTCTCCAGGTAGCCGCGCTCGGCGCAGCATTCCGCCATCGCCTGCAGGATCCGATCGCGGTCAGAGATCGCGAGAACGTCGCTCCCTGTGATCACAGTCCCCAAGGTCACCCATGGTATCGCCTGGTGGCCAAAAAAGTATGGGCAGGAATAGAACGCGTTTACTTCTAGGAATGGCTATGGTCCCACGCGATCAGGGCAAGGGTCGCGGACAGCGCGGGGGGAATGATTGTGGAACGTCGATGTTCCTTGGCAACACCAAAGGAGTTTTTTCAAGCGCCCGGGACCGGCTTCCGTTTATCCTCCACCCATGGCGGGTGGAGCGAAACGAGGGCGCCGCGCCCAACCGGGCGGCCATCCCCTGCGCCGCGAGGTGGTTGCCCACCATCAACGCCAGCGCATCCTCGCCGGCGCCGCCAGGGTCTTCGCCGAGCGTGGCTACAGGCAGGCGTCGGTGGCGGACATCGTCAAGGCCGCCGCGATCGCCCGCGGCCGCTTCTACGACAACTTCTCCTCCAAGGAAGACTGCTTCTTCGCCCTCTACGACGCCGCCACCGGAGCCACGCTCGAGCGCGTCGGCCGCGCCTGCGCGGAGTCGATCGAGAGCTTTCCCGAGCGCGTCTCGGCCGGAATCGGGGCGCTGCTCGCCGCGATCGAGGCCGAACCGGAGGCGGCCCGGGCCTGCGTCGTCGAGGGCCCGGCCGTGGGCCCGGCGATCAACGAGCGCTTCGAGAAGCTGATCGACGATTTCGCCGGCCTGTTGCGCTCGGGGCGCAGCGAGGCCCCCTCCTCCGAGCTGCCGGAAACCGTCGAGGAGACCGTGGTCGGCGGCCTCTACTGGCTGCTCTACTACGCCCTGCTGGAGCAGCGGCCACGGAAGGTCAGCCGCCTGCGCGCCCAGCTGGTCGAGTTCTCGCTGATCCCCTTCGTCGGCGCCGAGGCGGCCGCGGCCGCGGCCGGATAGCGCCGGCCCGACCCGCCGGGGGCCCGCGGTAGTGGGCGCTCCCGATCCCTACCTCGGCGTCCTCGCCGAGCACGGTTTTCGCTCCGACGACGCCCAGCTCTTCCTCGCCAGCTGGGAGCGGCTTGAAAGCGCCTACTTCGAGCGCCTCGCGGTCGTCACGGCGCCGCTCGGCAGCTGGCGCGAGCGCTTCCGCGCGGCCGCCACCGAGACCGCCGCCCTGGTCGAGTCCCACCAGGCCCAGGCTCGCTTCCTCGCCGTCGACGCGCTCGCCGCCGGCGAGCTCGGCCGCGAGCGCCAGCGCGCGTTCGGCGCCCGCCTCGCCGGGCTCGTCGACTCGGCCCGCGACGAGCTCGCCGAACCGGAGCTGGTGCCGGAGTCGACGGCCCCCTGGATCGTCGCCATGTTCTTCAACCGGGTGTACCGTCGCTGCGCCCGCGCCGGCGGGCCGGACCTGCCCTCGCAGCTGCCGGAGCTGATGTTCCTCGCGATCAGCGCCTATTTCGGTACCGAGGCGGGCCTCGAAGAGCTGCTCCCTCCCTCCTAGGAGCTAGGAGGGCCGCCAAGTGCCGCATCCGACTTTGAGCACAGCGGAGTGTGGTCAAAATCGGATGCGGTGGGTACACGCGGGTTTCACCAATCCCTCCTAGCCGTCTCGGTCCTTAAGATGGTGGCCTCGTGTCGACCAAACTGCCGGCGGAGGATCCGCATCAGCCCGACGAGCTGGCGCAGCTGCCGCACGGCCGCCACGGCCTGCCCCAGGAGTTCGTCGAGCACAACCAGCGCGAACGCCTGATCGCCTCCTTCGTCGGGATCGTCGGCGAGGGCGGCTACAGCAGCGTCACGATCACCGCCGTGATCGACGGCGCCGGGGTGGCCAGCCGCACCTTCTACCGCTATTTCGACACGATCGACGACGTCTGCGTCGCCGCCTTCGAAAAAGGGCTGGGCGACCTGCGGCCGCTGGTCGTCGGCGCCTACGAGGGGGAGGGGGAGTGGCCGCGCCGCATCCGCGCCGTCCTCGCCGCCGTCCTCGCCGACTTCGCCGAGTACCCGGAGCTGGCGCGGCTGCTGACCGCCGAGCCGTTCGTCGCCGGGCCCGAAATCGCCCGCCTGCACAAAGCCGCGGTTGAGGAGCTGGTGCCGTTCCTGCGCCTGGGCCGGGAGCTGCGCGAGGACGGCGAGTCACTCCCCGACACCGCCGAGCGCGGCATCCTCGGCGCCGTCAACTCGATGGTCGCCCGCCAGGTCGTGGCCGGGCGCGGGGAGGGGCTGGGGTCGCTGCTCCCGGACCTCACCCAGTTCGTCCTGACGCCGTATCTCGGCGCTTCGGCGGCCCGCCGAATCGCCTCCGGCTGAAAATTTTCAGCTTCGTTTTGGGTGGCGGGCGCACGCGGGTTAGTCTCTATTGCCGGCGCACCCGGTCCCCGCGATTTTCGATAACCCGCCCACTCTGGGCATGGCCGGGAGACGGCGCAACCCTGCCTCGCCCACGAGAGTAATTGACCTTTTCTTTTTGGCTCCAGAGGCGGAAATGCGGGCGTTTATAAAACCGTTCTCTATCCCTTGCACAACCAGTTATTTGCCGCTACGGTGACGCCGTCTCCTCGGGTAGGAGACCGGCAGCAGGACGCCGCCACCCGGCGCCGCCGCCGCGATTCGAGGGCCACCAGGGGGCCCAATGGGAGAAGGAGAGACACAAGTGAAGGCACGGGACTTGTTCGCCGCTGGGTTCGGCCGCTCGAAGGCTCTGTTTGCGATCGCCGCCGCGCTTGCCACGGCGACCCTTGTGCTCGGTGTCTCCCTGGCCGCGGCCGCGCCCCCTGCCCTGACGATCGACGCCCCCAGCGGCGTCGAAACCACCAAGGCCCACGTCTCCGGCGAAGTCACCGTCCCGGCCGAGGGCCCGGAAGTCTGGTGGGGCTTCGAATACGCTGTCCAAGGCAGCGGCCAGTGGTCGGGTTTCCCCTTCTCGGGCACGGTCCCGGCCGGCGAATCCCAGGCGGTGCAGGCAGACCTCACCGGCCTGAAGGCAGGCACCACCTACGAAGTCCGCCTCTTCGCCGACGACTTCAGCGGCACCCAGGCCGAAAGCCCAGTCGAATCCTTCACCACCGACCCCGCCACTGTCGAGCCCGCCCTCGTCCTCGACCCCGCCGCCGCCTCCTACCTCTCCGCCCAGCTACAGGGCACCATCGACCCCGAAGGCGGCAACCAGGAAGCCGGCGGCAGTTATGTGCCGATCCACTGGGCGCTGCAGATCTCCCAAACCGGCGAACCGGACAGCTTCAGCGACGTCGCCGCCGGCGACCTGACCGAAGACGGCGAACAGGCGAAAGCCGACGATCCGATCGCCGTCTCGGCCGAACCGGGCGGCCTCAGCCCCGGCACCACCTACCACTACCGCCTGCTCGTCACCTACGCCGGCCAGACCGTCGAGCCGGTCCCGGGTGGGGAATTCACCACGCTCCCGGTGGCGAAGCCGACGATCTCCAACCTCGCCGTCAGCGACGTCGCCGGCGAGGGGGCGCACCTCTCGGCCGAAATCGACCCCGGCGGCTCCGCCTCCGCCTTCGACACCGCCTGGGAGTTCCAGTGCGTCCCAGCCTGCCAGGGCCTGCAGGGCGGCACGGTCTCCGGCTCGGCGCAGACCGTGGAGAACGACGCCACCGGCCTCGACACCAACACCAGCTACACGGTCAGCCTCACCGCCACCAACGCCGGCGGCTCGGTCAAAGACTTCACGACTTTCAACACGGGAACCGCCGCCCCGGAAGTCATCTCCTTCGATGCAGGCCCGGTCCTGCCCACCTCGGCAGAGCTGAACGCCGAAATCCGTCCCCGCGGCTCCGACACCGTCTACTGGTTCGAGTGGGGCGGCGAGGACTGCTCGCAGCCCGGCGCCGACTGCGCGGCGGTGCCGGCTGAGAAGGACGCCAGCGCCGGCTCCGGACAGTTCTTCAGGTACGTCTCGCGCAAGATCGCCGGCCTCGCCCCCGAGACCACCTACCACTTCCGCGTCGTCGCCGAGAGCGACGCCGGCACCACCGCCGGCGAGGACCGCGAATTCACCACCCCCGCGCCCGAACCGCCGTGCGCGAACGCCGGCATGCCCGGCACCGGGTTCCTCCCCAGCTGCCGCGCCTACGAGATGGTCTCGCCGCCCGACAAGAACGGCGCCGACGTCATCGCCTCGAGCTTCAAGACCTTCGCCGCCACCGACGGCAGTGATGCCGTCGCCTTTCCCGCCACCGGCGCCTTTGCCGGCCCCCGCGGCACCGAGACCGATTCCCAGTACCTCAGCCGCCGCACCGGCGCCGCCGGCACCAATGGCTGGACTACCAAGGCCATCTCTCCTCCTACCGGTTCGCTCCCGCTTCTTCATATTCCTTTCAGCGGTCCTACCTTTGACGCGGCTTTCACTCCCGACCTCACCGCCGCCGTCTACCGCACGCCGAGCCCTTTGACGGATTCCCCTAACGTTGCCGGCGTCCGCAACCTCTACCGCATCACCGATCTCGAGTCAGGATCTCCACAGGTCGACCTTTTGACTGCTTCTGCGGCCCCCCTCGGCTCTCCTCCCGGACCCTTCGGCCAGCTCCTGAAACTGCAATTGGGGAACACTTTCGCGGCTGCATCTGAGGATCTCGGTAACGTGATCTTCCAGTCGCCCTACGACCTCACTGGCGACGGCAGTTGGCTGGGGGGGCAGGGGGAAAGCAGTGACCTCTATGAGTACGCCGACGGCGCTGGTGTCCGCCGCGTCGGCCGGGTTCCGTCGGACCCCGGCATCGCTGTCTGCGACGACGTCGTCGGCCCGCCATGTGTCGACGCAGTCGCGCAGGCCGGCATCAAAGCGGACGTCCGCCAGACGAATTCACTGTACTCGGGATCAATGATCTCGGATGACGGCTCCCGCATCCTAATTTCGGCAGGCGGCGGTCTCTATATCCGGGAAGACGGGGTCCGCACCGTCAAAATCGACGCCTCCGAGAAGACCGAACCTGAGTCCCCGGGGGCTGCAGAAGCCTGGGACATGACCCCCGACGGCAACCGAGTTTTCTTCATCACCAGGGAGGGACTTGTCGATGGTGATGACGGTGACGAAGGCTCCGAGGACGATGCTTACATGTACGACTTCGAAGCTCCCGCAGGCGAACGCCTCACCCGGCTTTCTGATACTGGATCTCGGCATTGTTATGCCCGAAAGATCTTCGGTGCAAGCGAGGACGGCCACTCCGTCTACTTCACCTGCCGTGATCAACTCGTACCAGGAGCCCCGGAGGCTGAGGCCGGACTCTACCTCTGGCACGACGGCTCGGTCTCCTACATCGGCAAATTCGACGAGCAGAATTTTCCTCTTGACGAGATATACAACACCCCCCTCCTAGAATGGCAAGTACTCCTTGCGAAAGGCTCCCGGATATCGTCTGGTGGCCGCTCCCTCCTCTTCATCGCCAATGACGGGCACGGCTTTGTCGGTAGAGGCGGATTCTCTGGCTTTGAGCACACCGGTCATCGCGCCCTCTATCTCTACAACGCTGACACCGGCCGGCTTGTCTGCGCCTCCTGCGACCCTCATGGGACCTCTGCGTCCTATGAGGCATACACCGATTTCAAGAGCCAGGTCAGTGCGGTACAGAACACGCAGCATCTCTCCCATGCCCTCTCCCGGGATGGTCGCTACGTCTTCTTCAGCACTTCGGGGGCTCTGGTGCCCGAGGACACCAATGGCGAAACCTACGACGCCTACCAGTACGACTCGCTGACCGGCGAGGTCCGCCTCCTCTCATCCGGCACCGACGAGGCCGACTCCGTATTCATGGACGCCTCCCCCGATGGCCGCGATGCCTACTTCGCCACCCGCGAGCGGCTCGTCGGTTGGGACACCGACACCAGCTACGACCTCTACGACGCCCGCGTCGGCGGCGGGTTCCCCGAGCCCGTTCCGGAGCCCGACTCCTGCCAGGGGGACTCCTGCCTCACCGCCCCTGCCTCAGCACCGCCCCCTGCCGCTGCAACCAGCGAGACCCTCGGTGAAGGCAACCCGACCCGTACCTGCCCGAAGGGCAAGCGCCCCGTGCGCAAGAACGGTCGCATCCGCTGCGTCAAGAAGGGCAAGCGACATGCGAAAGGCCACCAGAAGCGACACGCCAACAACGACCGGAGGGTCGCACGATGAACATCCGACGTTTGCGGTTCCTTCCCGTCGCCGTTCTTGCCGTCGCAGTGGGCATGGCCACTTCCGCCACCGCCGCCGCTGCCCAGGTCAGGTGGGAGGGAACGTCCACCTCTAACACCGCCGCCGCCCCGGGCGAAACCCTCGAATTCGCCGTTACCCTCACCAATCTCGGCGATGTCTCCTCGGTTGGCACGACCGAGCTGACCGCGACCCTTCCTGAGGGCCTCATCCCCACCGCCGTCACTAACCTTGCTGGTTTTCCCATCGGGTCGTGCGTCATCGTTGCCGCGGTGGTTACCTGCGAAATCAGCGAATCGGTCCCTGTCAACCAAAAAGCGGGACTCGGAGGCACCTTCAGGCTCCTCGCGGATGTTGATTCTGGCGCTGACGGCTCTGAAACCGTCTATTTCGAAGCTTCCGGCGGCGGCGCCCCCTCGCCTGACTTTTGGGCAGACCCCGTCCAGATCTCCGGTGAGGAGTCGCCCTTCGGCATCGACGCCTTCGACGCTCTCGCCACCGACGGGGATGGATCCATTTCCACCCAGGCTGGCCGGCATCCGAGTCAGTACTCAAACTCCTTCGACTTCAACCGCCACACCGATTCCACCTTCGGTTCCCGCTTTCCCGTCGAGGACGCTCGCGACGTCTTCGTCGACCTCCCCCCGGGCTTCGTCGGTGCCGTTGTCGACCTCCCCCAGTGCACCCTTGCCCAGCTCGCCAACGGCACCGCCGTCACCGACGTGAGGCCAGCTTGCGCTCCCGGGTCCCAGCTCGGAATTGCCCGCATCCGCATTCCCGAAGGCGAAACCAATTTCGTGGCCATCTACAATCTTGCCCCTCCCCCGGGTGTCCCGGCCCGCTTCGGTCTCAATGTCGCGGGAACCCTCATCGTCCTCGACACCCACCTCGTCTCCGATGACGATGGCTATCACCTCCGCGTCGGCTCCACCGGCGTCGCCCAGGCCCTTGCCATCGACGGCAACAGCCTCGAATTCTGGGGCGTCCCCGCCGATCCCGCCCACGAATCCCAGCGCTCCTGTGCCGCTCAGAACCCGCCTTCTCAGGGCGGCACTCCCTGCCCGAGCGATGCCGAGCCGCGGGCGTTCTTCCGCAACCCCACGACCTGCGCCGGGCCCGCGGGCCTGACGACCACCATCGCCGCCGACTCCTGGCAGAACCCGGGCGACTTCGCCCTGCGCTCGATCCAGGGCCACGATCTCCCCGGCTACTCGTTCCCGGAGAGCGAGTGGGGCGACCCGCTGGGCATCGAAGGCTGCGACGAGGTCCCCTTCGAACCGACCCTCGACGTCGACGTCACCACGAACGCCGCCGACAGCCCCACCGGCCTCTCCGTCGACCTCGGCCTTCCCGACGACTGCTGGCTGCCGAAGGCGACCGCCGAGGAAGCCGAAGAAGCGCTCTGCCAGTCCGACCTCCGCTCGGCCGCGGTCACCCTGCCGCCGGGCCTCGCGCTCAACCCCTCCGCCGCCAACGGCCGCAAGGCGTGCAGCCCGGCGCAGGCCGGCGTCACCTCGCCGGTCGGCCGGGTCCCGGTCGCCTTCGACGAAGCTGCGGTCACCTGCCCCGACGCCAGCAAGATCGGCACCGTCGAGGTGCAGACGCCGCTGCTCGACGACCCGCTCGGCGGCGCCGTCTACCTCGCCGAGCAGTCCCACAACCCCTTCGGGTCGCTGCTGGCGATGTACCTGGTGATCGAAGGTCAGGGCATCCGCATCAAGCAGGCCGGTCGAGTCCAGCTCGGCGAGGACGGGCAGCTGACCACGGTCTTCGAGGAGACCCCGCAGACCCCGTTCTCAAACCTCCACGTCGAGCTCTTCGGCGGACCGCGGGCCGCGCTGCGCACCCCGGCCGCCTGCGGCACGCACACCGCCACCGCGAAGCTCACTCCCTGGTCGGGGACCGGAACCGTCCAGAGCCAGGGCTCCTTCCAGGTCAGCGAGGGCTGCGGCGGCGGCTTCGACCCGAAGCTCTCGGCGGGAACCGAGACCCCGCTCGCCGGCTCCTCGAGCCCGTTCAACCTGCGGATCACCCGCGCCGACGCGACCCAGGAGGTCGCCGGCCTGCAGATCGACCTGCCGCCGGGGCTGCTGAGCTCGCTCAAGGGGTACGCCTACTGCAGCGACGCCGCCCTCGCCGCGGTCTCCGAGGACCTCGGCACCGGCAGGGCCCAGGAAGCCGCGCCGGCCTGCCCCGCCTCGAGCCTGGTCGGCACCGTCACGGTCGGCGCCGGGGCGGGGGTCAACCCCTTTTATACGACCGCGGGCAGGGCCTACCTCGCCGGCCCCTACAAGGGCGCCCCGGTCTCCCTCGCCGTGATCGCCCCCGCGGTCGCCGGACCCTTCGACCTCGGCTCGGTGCTGGTCCGCAACGCGATTTACGTCGACCCGACCAGTAGCCGGCTGCGGATCGCCAGCGACCCGATCCCGACGGTCCTGCACGGCGTTCCCCTCGACCTGCGCGACGTCCGCGTCCACTACAACCAGACCCTCAACCCGACCAGCTGCGAACCGTTCCAGGTCGGCTCGAAGATCACCTCGGCCCAGGGCGCGACCGCCAGCCCCTCGGTCCACTTCCAGGCCGCCGGCTGCGACCGCCTCGGCTACAAGCCCCGCCTCGTCCTGCGGCTGAAGGGCGGCATCAAGCGGTCCGCCAACCCGGCGCTGACCGCGGTGATGCGCCCGCGGGCCGGCGACGCCAACAGCGGTCGGATCCAGGTCGCCCTGCCGCACTCGGAGTTCCTCGCCCAGGCCCACATCCGCACGATCTGCACCCGCGTGCAGTTCGCCGCCAACCAGTGCCCGAAGGGATCGATCTACGGGCGCGTCAGCGCCGTCAGCCCGATCCTCGACTACGTCCTCACCGGCAACGTCTACCTGCGCAGCTCCGACAACCCGCTGCCGGACCTGGTGCTGGCGCTGCGCGGCCCCGCCCACCAGCCGGTCGCGATCGACGCCGTCGGGCGCATCGACCAGAAGGACGGCGGCATCCGCACCACCTTCTCCGGCCTCCCGGACGCGCCGCTGACCAGGGTCGTGCTGCGGATGCAGGGAGGGGAGAAGTCGCTGCTCGAGAACAGCGTCAACATCTGCCGCCGACCGCACCGGGCGACGGTGCAGATGGACGGCCAGAACGGCAAGCTCCGTGACTTCCGGCCGAAGCTGCGGGTCGCCTGCGGCAAGCGGAAGTAGGGCCGAGCCGCGACGGCGGCTGATCGAGGCGATGACCCGGGTTGTGGCGGCCGACGGCTACGCGGGCGCCAGCGTCGCCCGGGTCGCCGCCGTCGCCGGTGCCTCGCGGGCGACCTTCTACGAGCACTTCCGCTCCCGCGAGGCGTGCTTCGAGGCCGCCTACCGCAGCGGCGTCGAGGAGGTCCTGGCCCGCGCCCGCGGCGCCTCGGAGCCGGGCGATCCCGCGACCGTGATCGCCTCGCTCCTGCGCCAGGCGAGCGAGGAGCCCGAGCTTGCGCGCCTGCTTCTGGTCGAGGCGATGGCCGGCCCGAGCGCGATCCGCCGCGATCGCGAGCGCCGGCTGCTGGCGGCCGAACGGTCGCTGATCCGCCGCGGGGACTGCCTCCTGCAGCTGCCGCCGGGAACCCTCCACGGGGGCATCACCGCCGTGGCCTCATCCGCGGTGATCGGCGGGGACGAGCAGCAGCTGGCGGGCCTCCTGCCGCCGCTCACCGCCTGGGTGCGGAGCTACGCCCGGCCCGCCGGCGCGGAGACCTGGGACGAGGGAGCCTGGCGCGACCTGGGGAGACGGGTTCTCGGCGCCGGGCCGGGAGCCGGGGGAGAGGCACCCGCCGGCCCGCCTCCGCGCCTCCCCCGGGGTCGCAGCGCCGCCCCGGCCTCCTACTCGGCCCAGCACCGCCGCCGCCGGATCCTCGACGCCACGATGGAGGTCGTGGCGGCGAAGGGGTACGCGGCGGCCAGCGTCGGCGAGATCGTCGCCAGGGCGCGGGTCGCGCGCGGCGCCTTCTACTCGCACTTTCGCTGCAAGCGGGACGCCTTCCTGGCGGCGGTGACGAGGAGCCTGCAGGAGAGCGTGGCCGCCGCCGCGCAGGGGTTCTTCCCCGACCGCGTCTGGCCCGATCGCGTCTGGAACGGCCTGCGGGGCCTGCTGGACTACCTGGGGCGGAACCCGGATGCCGCCCACGTCGGCATCGTCGGGTTCTACGCGGCCGGCGAGCCGGCTCTCCGCCAGAGCCTGCACAACCGCCAGGCATTCACGCTGTTCCTCGCCGACGGCTACCGCCAGAGCGAGCGGGCCGAGATCCTGCCGAGCCTCTTCTCGGAGGCGATCGCCGGCGCCGTCGAAGGGTTGATCAGGGGGCGGATCCTCGAAGGGGCGGGCGACCGGGTGCTGGAGCTGCTGCCCCAGTGCGCCTATGTGGCGCTTGCCCCGTTCATCGGCAGCGAGGAGGCCCTGGAGCTCGTCACCGCAAAGTCCCATGGCCGAACAGTGGAGTGACGAGACGGACAGTGGTGGTTTCGCAGAGCCGGACCGGGGTCGAGGTTTTCGTTTTTCACCCGCACCATAGGCGGCTCGGCAGCATGACCTCGTTTGCACCCCACGCTTTCGTATCCATTGCCCCCGGCAGGTGGCGCTGGGAGGTTGCGCGCGACTGGTAATGGCACCGCACCCGTCGGGTGCGGTTTGCCACCCCAAGGAAAGGATGGAAATGAAGAATCTCGGAAAGGCCTCGGCACTTGCCGTCGCCTCCTGCCTGCTGCTGCTGGTTGCCGCGTCGTCGGCGATGGCATCTGAGGTCCCCGCGAAATTCTCCAGCAACACCGCGATCAAAGTCACGGGCACCGGCCTCACCGTGAAGAAAAACGGTGGGGAAGCGAAGACCTGTGAACTCACCAGCGCCACCGGCTCGGTCGCGAACTCGACCGACGGGACCAATCAGGGGGTTCTCACCGCGCAGAACGAAGAACCCTTCTACCGGACCAAACTCTCCTGCACCGGCGGCACCTCGCTGCAGTTGATCCTGGCCCTCGGTAGCGCCAAGTACGAGACGACGACGGGGGCGTATTCCCTGCGCTTCTCTCCGTTTGCCGGGAACTCCGTCTCGAGCCCCTACGGGACCTACTACTGGGCCTTCGGTGCAGCCAATGTGCAGGTCGGATGGACCAACGGCTCCGGCGCGACCGCCTCGACGCTGAATTTCAGCGAAACGAACATCGGCACCCACATCGACGAAAAATCCAAAATTACCCTGACGGGCTCGCTCAAAGTGACTACCAGCGTTGGCGGTTTGGTGACGCTCAGTCACTAGACAACTCCGACGCCGATGGGGGACTCGGCTCTTGTGTCGAGTCCCCCGCCTTTTACATATAGCTAGAAGAACCGCAGTACTTCCTTGACAGAACCGTGTAGTTAGATAGCCTTCACGGGACAGGGTGACTCCCAGGGTGAGGAAATTGTCAGGGTGGCTGGCCGTGTTATGCGGCTCGGCGGCGATACTCGCCGCGGTGACGAACGGCGCCGACTGCGATGGCGACGAATGTCAGGTTCCGCCGGCGCCGCCGGCGGAGGTGATCCCCGCCACCTCGGTGGTCAACGGCCCTCCGAACCCGCCGGTCCACTTCCCCAAGCGTCACAAGGCGAAGGGCAAGAACGGCAAGCGGAAATGATCCGGGTCGCCCTGGCCGCACTGGTCGCGGTGGCGTTGACGGCCGCCCCCTCGGCGAGCGCGTTGGAGCTGAGCGGGTTCGAGGTCACAGCGGAGAAGTTGAGCGGGGCGGCGGAGACGCAGGCCGGTGCCCATCCCTACACCCTCCGGGTCGGCCTCGAGGCGGACGAAGGGCTGGGGATGCTCCGCCTCTCGCTTCCCCCCGGCTTCCTCGTCAACCCCACCGCGGTCGCCGAATGCAAGGCGACGGCCTTCGCCACCCCGCGCAGCTCCCCCTTCGAAGCGAGCGCCTCCGGCGAGAGCTGCCCCAACTCCACCCAGGTCGGGATCGCGACGGTCGAGACGACCGCGGGGACCCGCACCTTCGGCGTCTTCAACCTCGTGCCCCCCTTCGGCTCCCCCTTCGCCTTCGGGCTCTCGCCCTTTGGCACCCCGCTGGTCCTCGCCGGGCGCCTGCGCGAAGCCGACTCCGGCCTCGACCTGCAGCTGAGCGGTGTGCCGCAGGCGCTCGGTTTGCGCTCACTGCAGCTGACGATCTGGGGGACGCCGTGGTGGGGCGACGACTCCACCCACCCGGCGGAGTCCCACGACTCCCAGCGCGGCAACTGCCTGAACGAGCAGACCGGCGGCTCCCACGGCAGCTGCCCCGTCTTCGGCTCCGCGGGGGCGTCGGACGGGCTGATCGAGAGCGACCTGACCCTGCCGACCACCCCCTGCGGCACCCCGCCCGGGTTCGCCCTCGCCGCCACGGCGTCCACCGGCGCGACCGACACCGCCACGGCGGCGATCGCCGCGCTGGTCAAATGCAACAAAGCCCTGACCACCCCGAAGGTGCAGCTGATGACCGATGCGGCGGCGGCGCGGACCGGCCTCGCCTTCAACCTCGAGGTCAACGACGGCGGCGGCATCCTCAACCCCGGCGGCATCGCCCGGCCGGCGGTCAAGCAGGCGATCCTCTCGCTGCCGGAGGGTTTGACGATCAACCCCTCGCTCGGCGCCGGCCTCGGGGCCTGCTCGGAAGCTGACTTCGCCCGCGAGACGGCCGCCTCCGAGCCGGGCGCCGGCTGCCCCAACGGCTCGAAGATCGGCAGCGTCGTCCTCGACGGGGCGCTCGGCCTCGACGAACCGCTGCAGGGGGCGGTCTACCTCGCGCGGCCCCACGCCAACCCCTTCGGCACGCTGCTCGCGGTCTACATGGTCGCCCGCTCGCCGCGCCGCGGCCTCGTCGTCAGGTCGCAGGGGAAGATCGAGCCGGACCAGCGCAGCGGCAGGCTCGTCGCCACCTTCGACCAACTGCCCCGCCTCCTCTACACCCATTTCGGCCTCACCCTGCGCGAAGGCCAGCGCTCGGCGTTGCTCAGCCCGCCCTCCTGCGGCACCTATCCCGCCGACCTCGAAATCGCCTCCTGGGCCGAGCCGGCGGTGTTCGCCCACACCTCCTCCTACTTCCTGATCAACCGCGGCGACGGCGGCCCCTGTCCGCCCGGCGGGGCGCTGCCCTTCGCGCCCCACGTCCTCGCCGGCTCGGTGGGAGCGAACGCCGGCGCCTACAGCCCCTTCTACCTGCGGATCGACCGCGGCGACGGCGAAGCGGCGATCGCCTCCTACTCGGCCACCTTTCCCCCCGGCCTGCTCGGCAGGATCGCCGGGGTCGACAACTGCCCGGAGGAGGTGATCGCGGCCGCGGCCCGGCGCAGCGGCGCCGAGGAGCAGGCGAGCCCCGGCTGCCCCGCGTCCAGCTCGATCGGCCACACCATGGCGGGCTACGGCGTGGGGGGGACGCTGGCCTGGGCGCCGGGCGGCCTCTACCTCGCCGGCCCCTACCGCGGCGCCCCGCTCTCGATCGTCGCGATCGACGCGGCGACGATCGGCCCCTTCGACCTCGGCACCGTCGTCGTCCGCCAGGCGGTCCGGATCGACCGCCGCAGCGCCCAGGTCTCGCTCGACGCCGCCGGGTCCGACCCGATCCCCCACATCCTCGCCGGGATCCCGCTGCACCTGCGGGACATCCGCGTCTACGTCGACCGGCCGGGCTTCATGCTCAACCCGACCAGCTGCGACCCGATGCGGATCTCCTCGCGCCTCGGCGGCGCCGGCGCCAACCCCTTCGACCCCGCCGACGACACCGTCGTCGAGGCCGGCCAGCGCTTCCAGGTGCTCGGCTGCACCGCGCTCGGCTTCCGCCCCGGGCTCTCGCTGCGCCTGCGCGGCTCGCTCCGCCACGGCGGCTACCCCTCCCTGCGCGCCACCTACAGGCCCCGCCGCGGCGCCAACCTCGGCGCCGTCTCGGTGACCCTGCCGCGCTCCGCCTTCCTCGCCCAGGAGCACATCGACGGCGTCTGCACCCGCGCCCAGTTCGCCGCCTCCGCCTGCCCCGCCGCCTCCGTCTACGGGCGCGCCCGGGCGGTGACGCCGCTGCTCGACGAGCCGCTGCAGGGCCCGGTCTACCTGCGCTCCTCCCGCACCGCCGTCCCCGACCTCGTCGCCGACCTGCGCGGGCGGGGGATCGAGATCGAAGTGCCGGCCCGGATCGACTCCTCCCGGGGCGGCATCCGCGCCAACTTCGAAGCCCTCCCCGACGCGCCCGTGACCAGCTTCGCGATGACCCTCTTCGGCGGCAGGCGCGGCCTCGTCGCCAACGCCGAATCGCCCTGCCGGGGGATCCACCGCGCCAACGCCCGCCTCGTCGCCCAGAGCAACCTGACGGCGATCCTGCGGCCGCGCCTGCGCGCGAGGTGCCGGCGATGAAACGGGTGGCGCTCGCCCTCGTCGTGGTCCTCGCCGTCGCCGTCCCGGCCGGGGCCGACGAGGTCGTGCAGCGGGGCAACCTCCGCGTCGCCTTCGACGGCGGCCTGGCGCCGCGGAAGCTGCCGCGGCGCGGGCCGGCCCCGGTGACGGTCGAGCTCGGCGGGCGGATCTTCACCACCGACGGCAGCGACCCGCCGGGCCTGAGCGAGCTCGAGCTCGCGATCAACCGCGGCGGCCGCATCGACCCGGGGGCGCGGCCGACCTGCCGCCTCGACCGGATTCAGCCCGCCTCGACCACCTACGCGCGCCGGGTCTGCGCCGCCGCCCGGGTGGGGGAGGGGACCTTCAGCGCCGCGGTCGCGATCCCCGAGCAGGCGCCCTACCCATCGCGCGGCACGGTGACCGCCTTCAACGGCGTCGAGGCGGGCCGGCCGGTGGTCCTCCTCCACGTCTACGGGACCGAACCGCTGCCGACCTCCTTCACCCTGTCGCTCTCGATCCGCCGCAGCGGCGGCCAGTTCGGCACCGTCCTGCGCGGCTCCCTGCCCACCGTCGACTCCCACGTCGGCTTCGTCACCGGGATCTCCCTGCGCCTCGACGGCGGCCACGGCCGTCGTCCCTACCTGAGCGCCAGCTGCCCGGCGCCCCGCGGCTCCACCCTCGCCGTCTTCCCCCTCGCCCGCGCCGGCTTCTCCTTCGCCGACGGCCGCGTCCTCCGCTCGACCCTGATCCGTTCCTGCACGGTGCGGAAGGGCTAGCTGCGCCCCTTAGCTTCGCTTTATAGACGTGCGGCAGACTGTGCAGTATGGTGTGCAACGTGCGTGACTTGATCGATGACGTAGTCGTCGACCGCCCGCGGCTCTGCAACACGCCTCTGAAGGCGGTGATCTGCCAGGTCCGGTTCCCGCGCCAGCTCGATCTGACCGCGGCCGAGCTGCGGCCGGTCCAGCGCGGCCTCGCCGACCGGTACCCCGTCCTCGAGGAGGAGGTCGCCGCCGAGCTGACGATCGAGGCGGGGGCCTCCCCGCAGGCGTTCTTCTCGCCGGCTCGCGAGCAGACGATCTATCGCTTCCGCGACGTGTCCCAGGAGTGGACCGCGACGGTCGGGTCGGAGGGGATATCGCTGGAGACCACCGCCTACCTCGGCATGCGGGACCTTCTCGTCCGCTGGGCCGAGTTCGTTTCCCTGGCTCAGGACGCGCTCTCGCTGCGGGCGCAGAGCCGGCTCGGGCTGCGCTACGTCAACGAGGTGCCGTGCCCGGGGCTGACCCGGCGGCACCTCGACGGGTGGGTGCGCGAGGAGCTGATCGCCCTGATCGGGGCCCACCCGACGCGGACGAACGACCTCGTCCGCCTCGTCTCGCAGGCCCAGTTCCGCCAGCCCGGCGGGGCGATCTGCAATTTCAGACACGGGCTCGCGGTCGACCCGCAGGACGCGGCGCGCACGCTCTTCCTCCTCGACCTCGACTACTTCGAGGACGAAATCGGCGAGTTCGACGTCGAACGGCAGATCCGGGCGCTGGCCTCCTTCAACGAGGGGGCGCGCGAGCTGTTCGAGTGGACGTTCCCGGATCCGACGCGGGAGGCATTCGGCCCGGAGGAGCCGATCGACCCGGCGGCGAAGGAGGGAGTAGATGACTAGGTCCGAGCTGAAGTACACCGTTGCCGAGCACTGCGCGGACATGGTGCGGTTCGTTTCCGGCGCCACCGGCATGATCAGCTCGGTCGACCTGCGATGCCGATTCGACTGGGAGCAGACGAGCGACCCGGTGGTCAACCAGGTGGACGTCTACTCCTCGGCCTACGACGAGGTGATCGGAGTGGTGATCGTGCCGGCCAATCTGCCGCTGCTGCCGGCTCACCTCTCCTGCCACCCGCTGGTGGAGGTCGCCCCGCTGTTGCAGAACGCTCCGCAGCCGGCTGGGCCACCCGGGCCCGCCCAGCTCGCCAACCGCCTGCGCGACCTCGTGGACCTGCCGGTCACCGACCTCGCGGCGATGATCGGGATCGGCCGTCGGCAGTTCTACAACCTGCTCGAGCAGGGCTCGACCCGTCCGGAGACCGAGTTGCGACTGCGCCACCTGGCCGATCAGGTCGAGCGCCTCGCCGGGGTCGTCGGCGAGGACCCGGTGGCGATCCGCTCCGCCCTGCTGACGCCGGTCGGCGATCCCGCCCGGTCGCTGTTCGAGGTCGCGGTCGGCGACGAGCACTCGAAGCTGGGCGAGACCTTCCGGGCCCTGCTCGACCGGATCGAGCGCCGCGGCCTCCGCCATGTGCCGCGTGCGGTCCCCCGCCGCCGCGGCGGCGACCCCGAGGCCGCCCGGCGCGCGCGCGAGGCACTGGACGACCTGCCCTCGATCGACCTCGGGTCGGAGGGCGAAGTTGAGCGCTGAGGCGGCGGTCGAGATGCCCGCCTGCCTCAGGGACCTGCTCGAGCTGAGCGAGGGGGAGGAGGCCGAGCTGCTCGCCGACATCCTCACCAGCGGCTGGGACCAGGGCTGTTTCCTTCGCCTCGATGGGGACTCACCGCCTCCCGACCTCTCACCGCAGCGGATCGAGGTCCTGCTCGAAGGCGCCGCCGGCCGGCCCCGCCCGCATCCCGAGGGCGAGATCGCCGACCCGTTCGAGGACAAACCGCTGGCCGAGGAGTTGCCCGATGACGAGACGTCCCCAAGCACTGGCTCCGCGACCGCAGGCCGAGCCAGCTGCTGCCTGTTGGAGCGTCCCGGCGCCGCTTCGCTCGGCGTCTCGGCGCCCGGCGGTCGCGGACCCCGATCCCCACCAGCCTCGCCGAGGGGGTCCAGCGTCCCCTGCGCGGATGGCTCTACAGGAACGCGACCCGGAACGCGCTCTGCGCTCACTTCAGCGACTTCCTGCTGCTGCCGGTCGGCGATGGCTCCTGGTCCCTGATCGCTCTGCCGGGAGGGGGGCGCACCATGCGTGAAGTCGAAGACGCCGTCGACCAGCTCTTCGCCATGATCGCCGAGCGCGTCGCGCCATTCCCCCCTGAGCGAGGACCACTCCGATGTCGTTCCCCTGGAGCAGCTGTCGGTCGCCGACTACGACCAGGCTTTCCACCTCGACCTGGCGCAGGTCACCTACGGATCGAAATCGCGGGGCAGCGACCACGCCGAGCCGAGCCTGTAGAACCCGGCTGATGGCTGCGCCTCGCGCAGCGAATGGGCGTTGGTCCTCACACCGTCGGGCTGGCCTCGGCGATGAACAGGGAGCTGGCGTCAAGAGGCTGGCGACGCTCGCGGGCGCGATTTCGAATCTCCTCGAGTGGCTCGGCCGCCACGTAGTAGGTCCCCCGTTTCCTGCCGTGCTGCTTTAGCAGGCCGGCCTCGACAAGCGCCCTCAGATCGCTCGTCGCGACCTGATGCGAAACATCCTCAGCGCCAAACCGCCTGAGCACTGAACGATAGGAGGCGTTGCGAACCCGAAGCCCGAGAGTGGCGTCGAACAGCCCTTGGATCGACCGCTCGGGAAGTCCGCGTCGCTCCTCGAGCAAGGTTTCGAGGTCGGTCCACATCCTCTCTGACTCTCGAACCCGGCGCAGCACGCTCATGGCTTGGATGTAGTGGGCTTCCAGGCAGAACCGTACCCACGGGCGCGCATCTTTCTCAGGATTCCACTCCCCTTCGCCGACCTGGCCCAGGACCTCGTAGTACCGCTGGGTGTTAGCGCCCAGATACTCCTCGATGCTGCACCACGCCGGAGCCAGAATTTTGTCGCGAGCCAGGACGAGAGTCTGAAGGCAGCGGGACATCCGCCCGTTGCCATCCCGAAACGGATGGATCATGACGAGGCTCAGGTGGGCCATCGCACCGCGAATGATCGGGGGAGCATCCTGGTGCTCGGAGAGTTGCGTCACCAGCTCGTCAACGAGACCTGGCACGTCATCCGCATCCGGGCCTTCGTAGACAACCTCGCCCGTGGCGTCATTCCGAATCCAGATTGGGCCCGCACGCCAAAGACCAGGACTCGCTTTCAGGTCGTACTCAGCCATCATGAAATGGAGGCTTCGAAGCAGGTGCGCGCTCAGCTCGAAATGCTCATCCTCAGCGAGCTGCAGCACATAGGTCATCGCCCGCCGATAGCCCATCACCGCATGCCAATCCTCGGTTCGGGCCTCGGCGGGATCACCGTCCTCGATAGCGGCGACCGCGTCCTCGACTGAGACGTGGTACCCCTCGATGCTGTTGGAGCCCTGGATTGCGCGAGCGGCCAGCATTCGCCGAACCGAGCCCACCCATCGACGCGGCTCAGCTACGTGGTGGCGCAGCTCTTTTCGCAGGTTGTCGATCTTGGCGAGGGCGATCTCCTCCTCGACCTGCAGCTCTGGAAATTCAAAAACCATCAGGCTCAACCCCGTGGGATATATAGATTGCATCCATCTTCAGAATTGATAATAACATTCCTACCAAAGGAAGCAAACATTCAAACTGACCCACTACTCGGCGCCGGGACGTCGTTCCACTCGACGACTGGAGTCGCGCGCTCTGGCGTCCGATCCTCGGTGGAGGATTCGGGCGTGCTCTGGCGAAGCGGATCCGCGATGCGCTCCTTGTCACTCCCGCGGGTGAAGGCCGCCGTATTGGCCTCTGAATGGCGCAGGAGAGGTCGCCGCGATAGCCTCCGCGAAGTGAACGGGGCGGTATCACTCCTGCCTGCAAGCGAGCTCGGAAAGACCCGAGATGGCTGAGCGCTCCCCGATTTCGGTCCTCAGCCGCTTCGCGAAGGCAAAGAAGCTGCCGGCGGTCGGGCGGGTCTCGGGTGGAGGGGTTCGCACCGTCTACTACCGCCATCCGAACCGGGTCAAGGTCGTCCGCGGCAAACGGGTCAACGGCACCCGCGCGGCGAGCTACGGCCAGCGCTAGAGCAGCTCCCCGCCGCGCTGATGCGCTCGTCCTTCGAGCAGGAGCTTGCCACGGCCGGGCGACTCGCCCCCGAGCTCGTGCTTCCCGACTGCGATTGGGTGCATCGACGCGTCCAGCGAGTCTCCTATCTCGACCGCCGCTTGCTCCTGAACCGGCTTAGCGTCGATTTCACCGTGCCCGCGGACTGGGAGGGCGATTTGGTCCCGGTCTCGGTCCTGCCGAAGTGGCCGCCGCTATACCGCCTCGACTTCAAAGCGGAAGACGGACGACCGATCCCGCTGCTGACGAGCGCCGAGAACGGAGTCGTCGACGAGGCCCTGATGTCGGCCCTGGTCGAGACGGTCGCCCCGGCAGCCTTCGAACACCCCGGCTTCAAGGCCGCGCTGACCAGCCTCACCCGCGGACCTGAGACCCACCTCGAGGTTGCCTTTGAAACCTTTCGCGCCGGGTTGCCTAACGATCCCTCCGACAAGCGGGTCGAGCGCCTACTCGACCTCGCCGCGATGCTGACTGATGCGACGCTCCTCTGGTACCCGGTCGACCACTCGCGAAGGGGAGAGCGGATGCTCTGCAAGGTTGAGTACCTGATCCGCAATTTTGAGACCGAAAGTTGGCCGCTGCGCCTAATGCGCTCGCTCTCCTGGGCGCATCCGGCAGAGTGGATACCGCTCTGGCACATTGGTGCCGACGCAAATTTCCACGCCGAGCTCGAAGCACCGTCGGTCTTAACCGTCCGCGGCGTGGAGCCGCGCTTCTATTGGTTCAGCGACGAAAGCCTCGAGGATGATGGTGAGGAGACCGACGCCGACTCCGCCGAAGCCGAATCGGTGGGCCTGCGGCCCGAGCAACACATCGATCGCGAGGGACGACTGGCGCACGTCTATGTCGCCGGCAGGCGGCCGCTGGGGGCGGACCTGATTGCCACCTTCGCTGCCTCTCGCACGGTCGTGTTCCCGATGTTCGGGGCGGCGCTCCTGATCGCCGGCCTCGTAACCGCGTTCTATTGCTGGCGGGAGGAGATGGTATCCCCGAGCCACATCGATGCGGCCGTTGCGGTTCTCATTCTGATCCCCGCCTTGATCGGATACGTAGTGATCCGCCCCTCCGATCCGCCTGTGGCCAGGCGCTTCATTCTCGGCGCCCAGACCCTCTCGTTAGCGGCAAGTGCCGTGCCCCTGCTGATGGCGGTATTGCTCCTACGCTACTCCGGAGATCCGGCTTGCCTGCAGAGCGTCTGGGTGTGGCCGATGCGGGCCTCGTGGATCATCGCGGCATGCCTGGCCTTCAGCTTTCTGCGCGCCGGCTCGGGCGGGAAGCCGGACTCATAAGCGGCCTCGAAGGCTAGCCGCAGGCGACCTCCCAGGCCTCCTCGGCCCCCAGCAGCGGCGCCAGCGCCAGGTAGGTGGCGAAGGGGACCAGCTCGCCGAGGCGCTCGACACCCTGCTCCCGCAC
Organism: Solirubrobacterales bacterium; assembly: GCA_044867815.1. GTDB lineage: Bacteria > Actinomycetota > Thermoleophilia > Solirubrobacterales > 70-9 > VAYN01. The sequence goes on from JBIOVP010000064.1 coordinate 46,670, forward strand.
CCAGAGGAAGAGCAGGGCGTGGATCGCCGCCAGGGTCGCTTCCAGCGGCACCGGCTCGATCCCGGTCGGCGCCTCGGCGGGCAGCGAGCACAGCACGGAGACGATCTCGGCCTCGTGGCGGTCGCGCAGCTGCACCGCCTCCAGCCCCAACCCGTAGACCTCGACCGAGCGCAGATGGGCGAAGGCGGGCTCGGCGGCGAGGAAGCCGAAGATCGCCTCCAGGGCGACCCGGAGCGCCGCCGGCCAGGGCGGTGCCCGCCGCACCGCCGGCAGGGTCGCCGCCACGAGCTGGGCCCCACTCGAGTCGAGCGCCGCGTTGAAGGCGTCTTCCTTGTCGCGGAAGTGGGCGTAGAAGGTGGCCTGGGAGATCGAGGCCCGGGCCACCACGTCGGAGACCTTGGTGCCGGCGTAGCCTTTCTCGGCGACCACGGCGGCGAAGGCGCGAAGGATCCGCTCGCCGGAGAGGTGGGCGGCGAACGGGGGCGCCTCGCTGGCCGCGGCGCGGTTGCGGCGGGTCGGCGAGCGCAGCGGCCGCGGCGGCGGCGGCACCGAGAGAACCCAGCGTCCGAGCGCCGAGGCCAGCTCCTCGATCCCCTCGATCTCGTCCCTCGCGAGCCGGCGGGCCACCACCCCCGCGACGCCACCGAGCAGCGCCCGTGTCAGCTCTGGCGGCATACCCTGGCGTCCGGGGGTCTGCTCGAAGGCCGCCTGCAGCAGCTCGCCCGTCCGCTTTTCGACCTCGTGCATCCGGCCCCGGGCCTCCTCGCCGGCGCTGAACGCCTCGACCAGGAGGAGCCTGGCGGCGTAGGGCTGGTGCGCCAGCATCTGAGCCAGCGCCCGGCCGACCGCCACCACCCCCTGCTCGGGACCGTCCACGTCCAGGGGTCCCTCCGCCACCTGGCGCCTGGTGATCGCGACGATCTCGTCGAGCGTCGCCAGGAAGCACTCCTCCTTGTCGGCGAAGTGCTGGTAGAAGGAGCGGCTGGAGACGCCGGAGATCTCGACCAGGTCGGCGACCGAGGTCGCCCGGTAGCCCTTGGTGGAGGCCACCGCGACCATCGCCGCGAAGAGCCGTTCGCGCTGGTTTCGCCGCGCCACCTCCCGCGGGGTACCGCGCCCGGGGGCGAGGCGCCGCTCGTGCAGCGTGCTTGCGTTCCCCCAAGGCGTCATCACCATTGCGGCGGCAACATATCCGGCCAATTCGACCCCCGGAGCTGTGGTGAAGCAACGGTACACCCGCGCTTCTAAAGCGACCCCAGGGGGTGCCGCAAACCCAGTGCTGATGCCGGTTCCCGACCCTTGACGCGGATCTTCGCTCCCCTTGCGGCCGCCGCCGCGACGCGGGCGTCGCTCCCCGGCTCAACGAGGGTCTATTCCTGACAAAACCAATGCCTATCCTTTAACTGCCCCACGGCAGGGTGGGCGGTACCTCAGGTTTTTCAATCGCTGTGGCTCTGGCTGTACTGCCGGGCGAGCGGTTCGCTGAGGAGCTCGAAGAGGGTCGCAAGCTTTCTCGCCGCGTCGAGGTCGAGGGTGAAGCGCCGCGCCGGCCGGCCGGGGGTGAGGCCGTCGGGCTCGGCCGGCAGCTCGCGGACGAGGCCGAGGGTCTCGAGGGCGCCGAGGTGGCGGAGGGCGGTGGGACCGCTGGTGTGACAGCGGTCGCGAAGCTCGGGCGCCGTCGCCGTCCCCAGCTCGCAGAGGCCGCGCAGGATCGCCAGCCGAATCGGGTCGGTGAGGATCGCCGCCCAGCTCTGGTCTATCGACCAACGCAAGGCTGCTCCTCCGCGGCGGGGTTCCCCGTCGCATTCGCGGGGCCGAAAAAGCGCCCCCGGGCGGGGAACCCGAGGACGCTTTTTTCGAGGCCCGCCTCGACAGGGAAGGCGAGGGGGCCCGGGGTGGATGTAGCCGCACGCGACGAGGCGGCAGGGATTCCGCTCCCATCGCGCCCTGCGGGAATCAACAATCGGCCGAGTCCCAGACAGCTACAGCAGAGAAAGTAGTCCCATTGCACGGTCTTGTCAAGGATAGATGCTGGTTCTATATCCCGACGTGGGCGGTCCAGGCCCTCACCGGGTCATTGGTCGAGGAGTGTACATGGGCGCTTCTAAGCCACGGTTGGGCAGGCGCAGAGCGAAACCATAACTCATCCTTGACAACACCTTAGATCTCTCGTTACAGTACCGCTGCTTTTCAATAGCTCCGCCCCGCAGGCCGGGTCGAGCAGAGAGGGCGGCTCGGGAAGCCGCCTTTTGACAACAAAGGTCCGGCAGGGGCCAGAGGACAAGGAGAGATACGTGAAGGCAAGGGACGTACTCGGCGCATTGGTTGGCCGTACCAGGATCCTCCTCGTCCTCGGGGCGCTGGTAGCCCTCGCCCTGCCGGCGAGCGCCGTCGCCGCCCCGCCGCAGCTGACGATCGGCCCGGTAACCGACGAATCGCTCGTCACCGCCAAGGTCTCAGGCACCGTCGACGCCGACGGCATCTTCAGCGAATGGTGGTTCGAGGTCTCGACCGAAGGCGGCGAATTCGTCCGCTCCAGCGTCGGCGGCACGGTCGAAGGGAGCGATCCCGAAAGCGTCTCCGGCACGCTGCAGGGACTGGCCGCCGGCAAGAGCCACGAGGTCCGCCTGGCCGCCCTCAACTACGAGGAATTCGTCACCGAAACCTCCGAAGCCAAAGCCTTTAGCACCGATCCCGCCGTCGCCCCGGCGCTGACGCTCGACCCAGCGGCCGACGTCACCAGCGGCGGCGCCCACCTCGCCGGCACGATCGACCCCGAAGGCGGCAACACCGACCCCGAAGCGGGCCTGCTGGCGATCAGCTGGGAGCTGCAGATCAACCGCGAAAACCCGCAGACGAGCGAACTGGAAGGCTGGAACACGGTCGGCTCGGAAGAATGGACCGACGCGAGGGCGGAAGCCGACGACCCGATCGGCGTCGAAGCCGACGCGACGGGGCTGCAGCCGAACTCGCACTACCGCTACCGCCTGCTGGTTCGCTACGCGGGCCTCGAAGCGGAAGCGCCGGAAGGCGGGGCCGCGGCCTTCGACACCGGCGCGGTCAAGCCCGACGTCGCCCGCGAAACCCTCTGGAACCCGACCCGCACCTCGATCCAGCTCAACGCCAAGGTCAACCCCCACAACGCCCAGCTCGGCGACTGCCACTTCGAGTACGGCGTGGGGGGCGATCTCGACCAGAGCGCTCCCTGCGAGAGGCAGCTCCCCGGCGGCGGGTCGTTCACCCTTCCCGGCAACGAGGGCTTCTCCGGCGTCGCCGCCCGCATCGGCGGTCTCTCTCCCGGCACCGAGTACGGCTTCCGCCTCGTCGCCACCAACAGCGCCGGCACCACCGAAGGGGAGGTGCGCAGCTTCACCACCCTGGCGGAGCCGGAACCCGAATCCTGCCCCAACCAGGAGATCCGCGATTTCCAGCACACCACGTTCCTCCCCGATTGCCGCGCCTACGAGAAGGTTTCGCCGTCGAAAAAGAGCATTGGCGACATCGTCGGCTTCAGCAACACGAACTTCGCCTCGATCGACGGCAACGGCCTCACCTTCTCCACCCTCACCCCCTTCGGAGACACGATCGGCTCCGGCATCGTCGGCCAAACCATGTACCTCGCCCGCCGGGCCGGGGACGGTTGGTCCAGCCATGCGATCACGCCCGTCCCGCGCCACGACGCCTACCAGACCTTCGTCGGAACCCGCATGCAGGCGTTCTCCGGCGACCTAAGCCGCACCGTCCTCAGGGGGTTCGATCTTCCCGCCGCGAGCGACGACATTCCCCTGCACAACAACCTCTACGTCGAGGAGACCAGTTCCCGCACCCTGCAGACGGTGACGATGAAGCAGAACGGCCTCCCCGACCCCTCACCATTTCTCGCCAACGAGCAATTCGTCGAAACCGACTGGGGCACCTCCGCTGACGCCCGCCATGTCGCCTTCGTCTCCCGCGCCTCCTACCTGCCGGTGATCAAGCAGCTGCGCGAAGCGGAACCGCCCGAACAGGGACCCTCCGCCCCGAACATCTACCAGTGGGACGACGGCGTCCTCAGCCTCGCCGGCATCCTCCCCGACGGTTCGGTGGCCACCGCTGGTTCGGATGCCGCGGCCCAAAACCTTTTCGGCTATCGCGCTGCGATGTCGGAGGATGGATCGCGCCTTCTCTTCCGCGCCTCGGCCGGTGGCCCGAAGCAGCTCTACCAGCGCGTCAATGGGGAAGAAACGGTTTGGGTCTCTCGACCCGAGGTCGACCCCGCCGATCCAAATCTCCCCCCCGGCTATCAGCCCGAACCCGCCGACGTCACCCTCCAGGCCGCGTCTCCTTCCGGCCACGCGGTCTTTTTCTCCACCTCCAGCCCCCTTCTCAGCGACGACACCAACGAAGCCGGCGACCTCTACCGCTGGACCGCGGAGCCGGATGTATCCAGTGGAAAGCACCTCACCCGGATCACCTCGGGGGGCTTTGGTGGCGAAGTCATCGGGATGAGCGATGACGCCGAGCGCATTTACTATCAATCCGGGGGAAACATCATCTTCTGGGCCCATGGTGCAGGTCGAGTGATTGCCTCAGGGGCGTTCGGCGGGTTTTTACTGGGAGAAAGGCCACCGGGAGTCATGTTCAGCCCAGGAATGGCCAGGGTGACTCCTGACGGTCGCTATCTCGCGTTCCTCACTAACGCTCAGGACGGAGATCCCCCAGTAGGGCCGGCGGGCGACCTGATCGGCAGCGACGGTCCCCCAGCGCAAATGTACCTGTACAGCCTCGATAACGACACGCTGGACTGCATCTCCTGTCCGCCCGGGGTCGCGAAGAACAACACCAGCGTTGTAAACGGGGCAAGTGTTGGGATTGTCCCCCACAATCCCAAACAGTTCCGCCCCCGATATCTAAGCCATGGCGGCGCGGTCAGTTTCTCGACCGCCGAGGCCCTCGTTCCTGATGATTCCAACGGCGAAGTCGATTCTTACCGGTACGACCCCGTCACCGGAAGCCTCGGCCTGCTCTCCACCGGCAGGGGCGCAGCGCCGACCACGTTCGTCGCCGCCGACCCCGACGGGGACAACGTCTTCCTCGCGACCCGGCAGCGCCTCGTGCCATCCGACACCGATGAACTCGTCGACGTGTACGACGTCCGCATCGGCGGCGGCTTCCCCGAAACGATTCCCGCCGTACCGCCTCTTCCCTGCAGGAGTGACGGCTGCCAGCCACCGGTCTCGATGCCCGCTCCGTCCACTCCGGCGGCCTCCGCCGCTGCGGGTCGAGGCAACGTCAAACAGCAGCGCCGGCGCTGCGGCCGCCGCGCGGCTTCGGCTAGCCGTCGGACGAAGCAGCGCTGCGCGAAGAAGCCCCACAAGCAAAGACGAGCGCACCACGACAGGGGGGCTGGACGATGACGAGGCAGCGGATCATGCGATTCTCGCTTCTGGCAGCGGCTCTGGGACTGGTTGCCTTCGGCCTGCCTGCCGCCTCTCCGGCGACGGCCGTCGCTGCCCCGGCCATCAAGGTCACCACCCAGGCACCTGACTACGTGACGCCTGGCGGTGGATTCGCTCTAACTATTAATGTCCGCAGCACCGGCGACCAGCCGCTCGACGGTCCACTAAACCTCCGGTTGGGAATGCCTGAGGGCATCCTGCCGGTGCCTGTGGGGAGCCTAAGCCAAGGGATCGAAATACTGTGTCCCCCTGCCACCCAGGACATGGAGTGCACCGTTGTGCTCAATGGTGTCAAAGCGGGTGAACCGGGCGCTCAGCTCAGGTTCGAACTGAGGACGACTGTCGACTCCAGTGCAACCGGTCCTCTTCTCGGGGGCTTGATCGAAGTCTCCGGCGGCGGGACACCGGGAAGCTTCGTGCACCCACTCCCGGTCACCGCCGGCCTGATCGGCCCCTTCGCGATCGACGTCTTCGACGTCCAGATGGACCCCACTCCAGCCGGCCTTCCGTCGGCGCAGGCAGGCGCCGACCCGACTGAGGTCAGGACCCGGATCGAGCCTGTCAACGAAGCATCCTCTTACTTCGGTGACCCAAGTTTCGGCGCTACCATCGTCGCGCCGCCCGAGCAGTTCCGCGACGTCGTCACCCACATCCCTCCCGGCTTCATCGGCGCTCCGACGGCCACCCCGGCCCGCTGTACCCTGGCCGAACTGAACTCTCCCTTGGCGGGGGAATTCGGTGTCCCATCGTGTTCTCCGCAGAGCCAGGTAGGCGTTGCCGAAATCAATACCGGTGACATCGTCGGTCTCTACAACCTCGAGCCGCCACCGGGCTCCCCGGCCGCCTTCGGCTTTCTCTACCAGGGCGTCGTCGTCGCCCTCCTGGCTCGGGTTCGGCCGTCCGACCACGGCGTCGACCTCGTCGTCAAGGACTCGGTCAACTCGGTCCCCCTGCCCTCGACCGAGGTGGAGCTCTGGGGTGTGCCCAGCGATTCCTCCCACGATCACCTCCGCAGCGTCTGCCTGCTTGGCGGCGGGGGCTACAACGCGGCAATGGAGCCCTGCGGGCTGACTAACCGCAGCGGGGCGCCCTTCTTCCGCACCCCTACTTCTTGCCCGGGCACCCCCTTGCCTTGGGAAATCGAAATGAACACCTGGCAGAACCGCGGTAGATGGGTGAGCAAGGAGACCGAGACCGAACCGACCGTGGGTTGCGACAAACTCCCCTTCACCCCGGAGGTCTCCATGGCGCCTTCCGACTCAAAGGCCGGCTCTCCCAGCGGCCTCGAGGTCGGCATCGCCATGCCGCAGGATCGCACCGCCGCCGGCTTCGCCCAGGCAGACCTGCGCTCGGCGACCGTGCGGCTGCCCGAGGGCGTGACGATCAACCCGGCCTCCGCCGACGGCCTCGCCGCCTGCACCGACGCGCAGCTGCGTCTCGAGCAGGAAGGCCCGTCGAACTGCCCCGACGCCGCCAAACTCGGCTCGCTCGAGTTGACCTCGCCGTTGCTCGAGGACCCGATCGGCGGCTCGGTGTACCTCCGCTCGCAGGCGTCCGACGATCCCGGGTCGGGCGACCTCTTCCGCCTCGCCCTCGAGATCCGCGACGACCGCTACGGCATCGCGATCAGGCTGCCCGGCTCGCTCGTCGTCGACGAGGAGACCGGCCAGCTGACGACCCGCTTCGAGGACCTTCCCCAGCTGCCGTTCGAGACGATGCAGCTCCACCTCAAGACCGGCCCCCGGGCGCCGCTCTCGTTGCCCGCGTCCTGTGGGACCTACACCGCCGATGTGCGGCTGGAAGGGTGGAACGGGAAGGTCGACACCTCCAGTCCGCGGTTCGACGTCGACGACAACTGCTCGCCGGTCGCATTCTCGCCGGGCTTCGAAGCCGGGGCGACGGACTCGACCGCGGGCGAGTTCGCTCCCTTCGAGCTGCGGGTGACCCGCGGCGCCGGGCAGCCCAACGTCTCCCGCATCGACGCGACCCTGCCCGAAGGCCTGGTCGCCAAACTCGCCGGGGTCGGGGTATGCGCGGGGACGCAGGCTCAGAGCGGCGAGTGCCCGGCCGCCAGCCGGATCGGATCGGTGGTCGCCGGCATCGGCGAGGGCAGCAGCCCGCTCTTCCTGCCGCAGGCGGGCAAGGCGCCGACCGCCGTCTACTTCGCCGGTCCCTACAATGGCGCGCCGTACAGCATCGTCGCCAGGGTGCCGGCCCAGGCCGGGCCGTTCGACCTCGGCCAGGTGCTGGTGCGCTCGGCCGTGCGGATCGACCCGGAGACCGTGCAGGTGACGGTCGCGTCCGACCCGCTGCCGCAGATCTACCAGGGCGTCCCGGTCTCCTATCGCGACGTGCGGATCAGGATCGACCGGCCCGAATACACCCTCAACCCGACCGACTGCGAACCGACCGCCGTCAGCGGGATGATCTCCTCGGTCGAGGGCCAGACCGCGGCGGTGTCCTCCCGCTTCCAGGTCGCCGACTGCGCGGCGCTCGGCTTCAAGCCGAAGCTCTCGATCAGGCTCCGCGGCAAGACCCGCCGCACCGGCAACCCGGCCCTCACCGCGGTCTTGAAGATGCCGCAGGGGGGCGCCAACATCGCCCGCACCTCGGTGGCTCTGCCCAGCTCCGAGTTCCTCGCCCAGAGCCACCTCGGCACCTCCTGCACCCGGGTCGAGTACAGCGCCGGAGCGGGTGGGGGCGCGGGCTGCCCCGCGGGCTCGGTGTACGGGCGCGCCCGCGCCTTCAGCCCGCTGCTCGACCGGCCACTGGAAGGCCCGGTGTACCTGCGCTCCAACGGCGGCGCGCGGGAACTCCCGGACCTCGTCGCCTCGCTCGACGGGCAGATCCACGTCGACCTCGTCGGCTACATCGACTCCAACAAGCACACGGGCGGCCTGCGGACGACCTTCGCCAAGGTGCCGGACGCGCCGGTCTCGAAGTTCGTCCTGAAGATGCCGGGCGGCAAGAAGTCCCTGCTGGAAAACAGCACCAACATCTGCCGCGGCAAGCACCGCGCGATCGTCAGGATGGACGCCCAGAACGGCCGGATCCACGACTTCCGGCCGCTCGTCCGGGCGAGCTGCGGCAAGGCGGGGCGCAAGCGCTGAGGGCCACCGCTCCACGGGGCGCAACTTCCCGCCTGAGGCGGGTTCGAGCCTGAAAGCGATTCGAGACGCGGGAGGGCTGGAGATGGACCGGAGGCGGGGGCCTCGATGGCGGATGATCCTGTTGCTGGCGGGGTGCTGCGCCGCCCTGGCCGCGGTCGCGGGGGAGCCGGCCTCCGCCGCCTGGAGCGGCCGGCAGCTGGCCGTCGGCGACAGCGCCAGCCTGCCCCTGTTCGGCGTCTCCTGCCCCAGCGCTTCCCTCTGCGTCGCGGTGGGGGGAGGCAACACGATCGCCTCCTCGACCAGGCCGGCCGGCGGCAGCGACGAATGGAGGGCGATCTATCCCGGCTCGGGGCCGGCGGCGCCGAACCAGCGGCAGATCCGCGCCGTCTCCTGCCCGTCCGCGCAGCTCTGTGTCGCCGTCACCTTCGAGGGCCTCGTCTACACCAGTACCAACCCGAGCGGGGGTGTGGGCGCCTGGCAGATGACCGACCTCGCAGCCGTGGGGCCGAACCTCCATTTGTACGGCCTTTCCTGTCCCACCGCCTCTTTCTGCGCGGCCTCGGCCGGCGCCGCCAAGGTGCTGACCACGACCGACCCGACGGGGGGCGCCGGCGCCTGGCACCTGACCGAGCTTGAGGGTCCGATGGAACTGCGGGGGATCTCATGCGCCTCCGCCGCGCTCTGCGTAGCGGTCGGCGACGACGGCGACAACATCAGGCCGGAAGTGGGCGATCAGGCGGTGGTGGTCGCCTCCACCGCTCCGCTTGCCGGGCTCTGGGGCAAGGCGACCCTGCCCGGGCACGGGAATCTCTTCGGCGTCGCCTGCCCGTCCACCGGCCTCTGCCTCAGCGGCGACGCCCTCGGGAACCTCCTCGTCGCCACCAACCCGGTGGGCGGTGCCGCCGCCTGGCGCCGGACCGACGGCGGCGGCTCGGTCCAGATAACCGATGCCGAGTGCCTCTCCGCGTCGCTCTGCCTGGCGATCGACAACAACGGCGACGTCCTCGCCTCGACCGATCCGACGGGCGGGGCCGCCGCCTGGACCTTCACCAACCTCGTGCCCTACCCGGGGATCGAGGGAGGCGGGCCCAACCACCTCTTCGCGGCCTCCTGCCCGGAGCGCGATTTCTGCGCGGCCAGCGGCAGCGGCGGCATGATCTACACCAGCGATGACCCCTTCGCCGGCGACACCGGCGTCGCCGGCCCGGCGGGGAAGAAGGCGAAGAAGGGCGGGAAGCGCCCGAAGCGGCCGCGGGTGACGATCGCCAAGGCGCCGCCGCCCGGGGTCGAGGTCCCGCGCGGCCGCAGGGCGAAAGCCCTGTACCGTTTCTTCGCCCGCAACCGGGCCCAGGTGCGCGGCTTCGTCTGCAAGCTCGACGACCGCCCGCTGCGTCGCTGCAGGTCGCCGAAGATCTACCAGGTCGGCCTCGGTCGCCACGTCTTCCGCGTCCGTGCGCTGGGCTGGAGCGGCCTGCGGGGACCGGCCGAGGTCCACCGCTTCCGGGTCTGCCGCCCGACCCCCCTCGGGACCTGCCTAGGGCACGTTCCGCCGCCGCGCTGAAGGCGGCTCCCTTCAGGGAAAATCCTTCGCCGCGGATGTGATATGAACCACGATACTGCCTTGAACGAACCAGTATCTATCCTAGAAGTCCGGCTCTCTCCCAAAGTCGAACTTCTGTCTTCGGAGAGGAAGTCTTTGATGAACCTGAGGTCCCGTTTCGTCCTCGCGTTGTCGCTGGCCATCAGCATGCTTCTGATCTCGGCGGTCTCGGCGGCCGCCTTCCCTCCGGAGTTCGGGATCTCGCAGTCCTATCGCAACTTCGGCCTGAAGACGAACGAAGGTCCCTATGACCCCTACAAGGATGTCTCCAAGTCGATCTACTGGGCTCCGCTGAACGTCAAACGCCTCCGCGTCATCATCCCGTGGGACATCGCCGGTCGTCCCGCAGGTGACGGCATTCGACAGGAGTTCCAGGCCTGGCTGAACCGCGCCAACCAGCTCGGAGCCGACCCCTACGTCGTCTTCGGTCCGACCGAGCGCACGCCGTCAACCGATGAAGCCCACAGCCCCGCACACTGGTCGAACGTGCAGACCAGGTTCGCCGACGACTCGGCCCTCGTCGCCCCGCCCGGCCTTGTCTACAAAACCGCGATCAAGGACTTCCTCGACACCTGGGGTCCGGGCACCGCCGGCGACGTCCGCGAGATCGGCGCCTGGAACGAGCCCAACGTCGGCAAAGTCAACATGGCCATCCCAGGCAGCATCGACGGCCCGGTCTACCTCCCTGGCGGCACAACGAAGATGACGGATTGTCCCGGTGCGAGCTTCAACACCTGCGGGCCGCTCGCGGCGGCCTGGTACTGGGAGCACGCTGTCGAAGGCATGATCGAAGAGTGCGGCTTCGGCAACGGCAACGACTGCGAGGTTGTGGCGGGCGAGTTCGCCTCCGCGCCGGGGAACGGGACGAGCTCGGAAGCCTGGCAGTACTGGACCAAGTACGCAAACAAGATTTACGCGATCGGTCCATTCGTACCGGAACTGATCAGCTTCCACGCCCACCGCGACGCCGAGGAGCTGGGCGCCAACAACGTCTACAACGAAAAAGGCGAAAAAATCGGCAACCACGACTGCAAATCCGGGCAGAAACAGTGGTGCGTCACGACGACGTTCCGTGAATGGATGACCGCCTACGGGTGGACCGGTCTCGTGCAGATCTGGAACACCGAGACCGGCGCCAGGTGGGCAAGCGGCGAATCGCAGAGCAGCGCCGACACTGCGCAGAACAACCGCTTCAACTGGTTGACCCAGATTTCCGACGAAGCAAACGTCCGCCGCCTCTACTACTTCAATTTTCAAGGGAGCGGAACCGATCGAGGGCTGATCGATTCCGGCTCCGGAGTCGATACGCGCAACCGGACGATCTGGAACACCATCCGCTGCCGCAACGGCTGCTCGGCCTGGAGTCCACCGCCGGCGCCGACCGTTCAGACGATCGCGGCGTCGGGGGTGCAGATGACCCAGGCCACGCTGAACGGGACGGTCAACCCCAACGGCGCCAACACCGGCTACCACTTCGAGTACGGAACGGCGGATTGTTCGAGTAACCCCTGCTCCGCTGTTCCCGCTGCAGATGCCTACGTCGGCAACGGTACTTCGGCGGTGGCAGAGAGCGCAGGCATTACCGGCCTGCAGGCTGGGACGACGTACCACTTCCGGATCGTCGCGACGAGCTCGAGAGGGGTGAGCAAAGGTGCGGATCAGACCTTCACCGCTCCTCTGAGCTCGCCCTCGTCTGCGGGTGAGTTGGCTGGCTACAACCACTTCGACGGCTCCCACAACGTCTACTTCCGCGGCACCAACGGCCACCTCTGGCAGGCCCAGTGGGGCGCGGTCAGCAAAATGTGGAGCCAGACCGACCTCGGGGGTTCGCCGGCCGGGTAGGAAGCGAGCTGGAGTGGGCTCGGATCGCGTTGCCCTGACTGGCGCATCGGCGCCGCCCAGGGAAGCGCCCCAAGCGGCCGTGCGTCACGGCCCCGGTCTCGTCAGTGCCGTGCCGTGCAGGGCTGAGAGACCGCGCCGGACAGTGCCCGTTCATCGGCAAAGGCGAAGTGGACCCGTGCTTGGAGGCTTCCGTTTTCGCACCTGCCGTTGACGTAGCTATGAAGCCTGTGGCGATGCATCCATTTGCGACCGACTTGGAAGGAAAGCGAAATGAGGTGGCCGTAGCCGTTTGCGATCGGCGGGATCCTGGCTTCGGCTCGGAAGCCGTACACACCCTTGCGAATCCGTTCGACGACCACGGGAACTATGAAAGTGGTCGGCACCGGTTCGCTCGCGTAGGCATGGACCAAAAGGGTGGGTTCTCCGCCCACCGTCGGCCCGTTGAAGAGCGTGATCGGCGAAGAGGCCGAGAATGCGCTCTGTTCGGGGAATTCGATGATCGCGGTTGCGGTTCCGCGCCCGACTATCGAACTGGAGCACGCTCGTCGAGCGGCTCGCACGGTGGTGCCCCGAAGCCGACTCTTACGGCAATGGGAAAGACCCGTGGTATCGACTTTTCCGTGCCGGTCGAACATGAAGGTGATCGTGTTCAGAATCGGCGGCGTCCTACCCGAAGCGAGGGAGATTCGAAAGGAGGTGTGAACGGCTAGCGGCGCGTTTTCAGAGTGCGGCAAGGTCGTGGGGGTGAAGCCGGCATCACCCCTCAGAACGAAACCGTCAGCCCTGATGGTCAGCGCCTTTGCAGTGCCAAGCACGAGCAGAAGAGCAGCGAGGACGACGACGGCGAGCCTCGCGGTCCTCATCCGACTTCTTCTCCGCTCAGGTATTCCATCTCCCTGCGGAGCTCGTCCTCTCCGATGGCCGGACGCCAGTAGACGAGCCAGGCGTTGCCCAGCACGCCGAAGCCCCAGCCAACCATCGGGAACACCGGCCAGAACGGCCCGCCGGTGCTCGCCCAAACCCCCACGAGCATCATGTTCACGCCGACGTAGGCGAAGAGGTGCACCCGAAAACCCTGCCGCGCTCGGAGCCTCGAAAGCGCTCGTGCCCGCAGCTCCGCCGACGCCGCATCCTCTGACCGAATATCCAACATGGACCATCCAAAACATAGCATCTAAACTGGACTGTTGCATCACGCCTCGTCTCGGCGCGGGTTGCGGCGCCCCCGGATACAGTCCCGGCGATGCCCAGCGAGTTACGTCTCACGCCTGCGTCCTACATCGTGCTTGGGCTGCTCGAGGCCGCCGGTGAGGCGACGCCCTATGAGCTCAAGGGCCTGGTGGCGGGCAGCCTGGGGGAGTTCTGGTCGGTCCAGCACGCCCAGATATACAGCGAGTCCGAGCGATTGGCGGAGGCGGGATTCGTGCGGGAGCGACGCGAGGACACGGGGCGGCGCCGCCGCCACTACAGGATCACCACCAAGGGAAAGAAGGCCTTGAAAAGTTGGATCCAGGGGCCAACCGACGATCTGACGGAGCTGCGGGACCTGGGGTTGTTGAAGCTCTTCTTCGGCGCAACGCCGGCGGTCGTCGCCCGAGGGCAGCTTCCGGCCCATCGTGCGAAGTTGGCGGAGCACGAACGCACGCTCCAGGAGCTGGGGCCGCAGGCGCCCGTTTCCCTCCGGCTCGTGCTGGAAGCCGGTATTGGGCACGAGCGGGAGTGGGTGGGCTTCTGGACCCGTGCCGCAGATGACACGCAGTCGCGCTGACCAGGTGCCGCCGCGGACGGTGCTGGCGCGCCGCCTGCGGGAGCGGTTGCCGGAGCTCCAGTCGGCGGTGGCGACGCGCGTCTACGCGATCGCGGATCCGTATGAGGTGGCCGACCCGGCCTACCTCGAGGGCCTGAACGCGGCCGTCGCCGCTGCGGTCGATCACCGGCTCGCGGTGCTCGAGGTGGGGGAGCGGCGGGCGCCGGCGGTGCCGGAGGTGCTGCTGGCGCAGGCGCGGCTGGACGCGCGCGACGGGGTCGCGCTCGACACGGTGCTGCGGCGGTACTTCGCCGGCAACAGCCTGGTCGGGGACTTCCTCGCCGAAGAGGCGGAGCGGGCGGAGGTGCCGAGCTCGGAGCTGCGGCGGCTGCTGGCCGAGCAGGCGACGCTGGGCGACCGGCTGATCGAGGCGGTCAGCGCCGAACACGCGCGGGAGTCTGCGAGCCGTCCGAGCAGCAGCGAAGAGCGGATACGGGAGCGCGTCAAGGCGCTGCTCGCCGGCGAGCTGGTCGATCGGTCAGAACTCGAAGCTCAACTCGGATATGACCTCGACGCCGCTCATATCGGTCTGATGGTGAAAGGGGAGGGGGGAGAGAAACTGCTGCGCGCCCTGGCGACGACGCTCGACCGGCGCCTTCTCTTCGGCAAGCGCGAGGAGGAGCCGATCTGGGGTGCCTGGCTGGGTGGTCGCCGACCGCTGGCCGCGGAGGATGTGGTCGCAGCATTGGACGCAGTCGCGACCAACCGGGTGTTCGTGACCGTTGGCGAGCCGGGGGAAGGGCTCGCGGGATGGCGATTCAGCCACCGGCAGGCCAAGGCGGCGCTGCCGATCGCCGAGCGCATCGGCAAGCGCGTGCTCCGATACAGCGAGGTCGCCTTGCTGGCGGCGATCGCCCGCGACGACCTGGTTGCCACCTCGCTGCGCCAGCTCTACCTGGAGCCGCTCGAGCACGGGCGGGACGGCGGCAGGGTCGCCCGCGAAACCCTGGGCGCCTACTTCGAGGCCGATCGCAACGTCTCCTCGACCGCGGCGGCTCTCGGCGTCGACCGCCGCACCGTCCGCAACCGCATCCGCGCGATCGAGGAGCTGCTCGGCCGGCCGCTGCACGGCTCGCTGGCCGATCTCGAGATCGCGCTGCGGCTCGACGACTGACGCGCTGCTTCGCGGCCCGCTTCCCACATTGGCGTATCGGCGTCGCCGAAAGGCCCAGATTGGGGAGGAAGCACCCACCCCCGGCCGGCGAGGATCGGGGCATGAAGAAGAACCTGCTCCAAGCCACCCCCATCGCGCTCGCCGTGGCGCTGGTCTTCGCGACCGGCGCCACCGGCGAGCGCAAAATCGAGTGCGCCGGCAACATCTGCGTCAGCGACGACGGCGGCATCTCCCCGACCAGGCTGCCTCGGCACGGCAAAGCCCCGATCACGGCGCGCCTGCTCGCCGCAATTGAGAGCCGCGACGGCAGCCATCCCCCGGCGCTGCGGTCCGTTCGGATCGATGTTGACAGGACGATCGCCGTCGACGCCGTCGGCCTCCCGACCTGCCGCAAGGCCCAGCTCGAAGCGAGCAGCTCGGCGACCGCCCGCCGCGCCTGCGCCGATGCGATCGTCGGCTCGGGCGAGGCCGAAGTCGAGGTCGCCTTCCCCGAACAGGCGCCGTTCCGCTCGACCGGCCCCCTGATCCTCTTCAACGCCGGTGTCCGCGGCACCACCACCACCGTTCTCCTCCATGCCTACGTCAACGTCCCGGCGCCGACCGCGATCATCACCAAGGCGACGATCACCCGCATCCACCAGGGGCCCTACGGCCTGCGCATCGAGGCCCGCGTCCCCCGGATCGCCGGCGGCTCCGGCTCGGTCACCCGCTTCGAGCTGAAGGTCGGCCGTCGTTACACCTACAAGGGCCACAGGAAGAGCTTCCTCGAAGCCGGCTGCCCGACCGGCACCTGGCGGGTCAAAGGCCACCCCGAGTTCGCCGACGGCACCGAGCTCGGTGTCAGTCACCTGTTCTCCTGCACGCCCGCCGACTAGGAGGATTGGCGAAACCCGCGCGCATGCTGGTTTCGCCAATCCTTCCCGGGCCAGCGGCAGCTGATCAGTCGCGGATCCGGTCCGCCAGGCTCGCCAGCTCGCCGACTTCCGTCCCCAGCGCGTCGGCCAGCCGCAGCAGCGTCGTGTAGCTGGGATTGCGGACGCCGCGCTCGATGCCGCCGACCTGGGTGAGGTCGGTGCCGGCCGCTTCGGCCAGTTCCTCCTGACTCATCTCCGCTTCGGCGCGCAGCTGGCGCACAGCCTCGCCGAGGGCAGCGTGCTCAGGGGAGCGGGGTTTGCTGCGGCGCGGGGGTGGCATCGCCACCCGGAGCCTCTCTATTAAAAGACTCCAGTGTTAGGGTATTTATGCCATAACATCCAAAGCGCAGGAGACGGGCTGAGCAGTTGGCCCTCCTGCATCGCTATGCCGCCCTCGTCTTCAGAGCTGATCAGCGCCGTCGGCCACCCCCTACGCCGGCGGATCCTCGGCGCCTATCTCGACGGCGAGCTGGAGTGCGCATCGGCGCGGGATCTGGCGGAGGCGCTGGACCAGCGGGTCGGGCGGGTCGCCTATCACCTGAAGACGCTGGCGAAGAGCGAGATCCTGCGGCCGGTCCGGCGCCGCGAGGGCCATGCGGCGGAGGAGGCCCACTGCTGGGCGCTCGCCGTCGAGGCGGTCTGGCTGCGCCTGCTGCTCGAGGTCTGGGTCGAGGTGGACCCGGCCAACTAGGAGGGATTGGCGAAACCCCCGCGCACATCTGGTGGCGCCGGACACACTTCGCGGGGCGTCGTCCTCAGTCGGCCAAATGGCGCTGCCATTCGGCCTCCTTGCGTCCTATCCCCGCTCGGTCCGGCACTCGCCAGCCGCACACGCGGGTGTCGCCAATCCCTCCTAGGGGACCAGGTGGAACGGGGCGCGCAGGCGCGAGCGCAGTTCCTCGGCTGCCGCGTTTGACCCGGTGCCGGGCTCGGCGACGAGGAAGACCTCGGTCGCCGGGTACTCGCGCAGCTGGTCGGTGACCGTCTGGACCACGTCCTCGTCGCCGACGCGGGCGGTGGCGGCGACCCCCGCGCGGGCCAGCGAGGCGAGGCTGAGGACGAGGCTGCGCTGCGCCCGTTCGTGGCCGGGACGGGTGTCGGAGGCCCAGCGGTCGAGGAAGCGGTTGCGGGTCGGGGCGATGACCAGGACCTCCGGCTCCGGCTCGTCGCGGTCGCGCGGCCTGGAGGCGGCGGCGATGCGTTCGATCGCGGCGCCGTCCTCGAGCGGCTGCTCGACGACGACCAGCAGGTGCTCGCGCAGGTCCGGCGCCGGTGCCGGGACGATCGGCCGCAGCGGCGGCTTGCGCGCGGCCATGACGATGATCGCGGCGGCGGCGAGGGCGCCGACCGCCATCCCCAGGCCCGGCCCGCCGAGGTAGAAGCCGGCGACGATCGAGCCGGCGATCCCCAGCACGATCAAGGGGAGCTTCCATGCCGCTATGCCCTGATCGTCCATACCTCGAATTTAAAGGCTCGGCGGCGCCAGTCAATCCTCCTGGCGGCTGACGAGGTCGCGGAGGCTGCGGAAGTCCTCGGCGCAGGCGGGGCAGCCGTCGAGGTGGGCGCGCATCCCGGGCACCCGCTCGTCGGCCCGCTCGCCGGCGACGACCAGCTCGACGTAGCGGTCGAGCTCCTCGAAGCACTGCTCGCAGGTCAGCTCGGGGGCGGCGGGGCCGAGGACCCGGCCGAGGACGTCCCGCTTCATCGCTCCTCCTCTCCGCCGCCGACCGCGAAGCCGCGCGCGGCGAGGGCTCCCCGCAGCTTGCGGCGGGCGTCGTGCAGGTTCTTGTAGAGGGCGCCGCGGGTGCTGCCGAGGCGCTCGGCGAGGACGTCGATCGGGACGTCGTTGAGGGCGACGGCGACGAGCACCTCGCGCTGGCGCGGCCCGAGGCTGCGCTCGATCTCCTCGCGCAGGGCGGCGAAGAGCTCGGCGTCCTCGGCGCGGCGGCCGGCACCGGTCCCGGCGTCGGCGAGCGTCCGCCAGGCCTCGTCCTCGAGCGGGACCTCGCGTCCCTGCCAGGCGCGGCGCCGCACCTTCACCGCCGCCTCGAGCAGGGCGAACTTGTAGGCCCAGGTGGTGAAGCGGCTTTCGCCGCGGAAGTCGTCGAGCTTGCCGAGGACGGCGACGAGGGCGTCGTCGGCGGCCTGGTGGGCGAGGTCGTCCTCGTCGCCACCGCGCAGGTGGCGCCGCTCGGCGCCGCGGCGGCCGATCTCGAACCGGGCCGCCTTCAGCAGCAACGCGTGCAGCTCGGCGATCGCGGCCGCTCCTTCGGGGCCGTCGGCGCGCAGCCGCTCCACCCATTCGCGGGCGGGGGAGTCGGCGGGCATCTGCGTCGGCGTCGTCATCAGCGCGGTCGCCATGAATTGTTAGCGACCGCGCCCGCCGGTTCCTTACATCGTTTCCACCCTTTGCGCCCCTATAGGGACCAAAAGGGTGGAAACGACGCAGGTCCGAGGTAAGAACGGGCGGGTGGGCGACGCAGACGGGACAGAAGGCAAACGACTCAAGGAGGTCCCATGTCCACCACCGCAACCCTCGACCGGCGCGACGCGACGTTGGCGCCCGGCTTCGGCGAACGCCTCGAGGCGGACCCCGCCTACCAGGCCTTCACGCTGCTGCGCCTGGCTTTCACCGTCGCCCCGATCCTCTTCGGCCTCGACAAGTTCTTCGGCGTGATGGTCGACTGGGAGCAGTACCTGGCGCCCTGGATCAACGACATCGTCCCCGGCAGCGCCTCCACCGCGATGCACCTGGTCGGGGTGATCGAGATCGTCGCCGGCATCGTCGTCGCTCTGAAGCCGCGCTACGGCGCCTACCTCGTCGCCGCCTGGCTCGGCGGGATCATCGTCAACCTGCTCACCTACTCCGGCTACTACGACATCGCCCTGCGGGACTTCGGGCTGATGCTGGGTGCGCTGACCCTGGCGCGGCTGGCGAGCGTCTACGACCCGCCGGGAGCCGAGGTGCGCCTCTAGTCCGTCAAGCGCAACCGATATTCGCCACAGCCGGCTGGGGCGGAAATCGGTTGCGGCTGCTGGGAACGGTCCTAGACTGCCCGCGTGCCGCCGCTGCTCGAGCGCCTCGGGGTGGAGCTGCCCGTCGTCCAGGCCGGGATGGGCGGGGGCATCAGCCGGCACGGGCTGGCGGCGGCGGTCTCCGAGGCCGGCGGCCTGGGGACGATCGCGGTCGGCGGGGCGGCGGCGATCCGCCGCGAGCTGGCGGCGGCGCGGGCGCTGACCGGGCGCCCCCTTGCCGTCAACGCGCTGCTGCCGTTCGCGCGGCGGGACTGGTTCGAGGCCGCGGCCGCGGCGGACGTCGTCGTCACCTTCTGGGGCAGGCCGCGGCGCCGGACGCCGGGCGTTTGGCTGCACCAGTGCGGCTCGGTCGCCGAGGCGCGGGAGGCACAGGCCGCGGGTGCCGACGGCGTCATCGTCCAAGGCGTCGAGGCGGGCGGCCACGTCCGCGGGACGACCCCGGCGCTGGAGCTGTTCGAGCAGGTGCGCGCCGCGCTGCCGCCCGACTACCCGCTGCTGCTCGCCGGCGGCGTCGCCGAGCCCGCCGACGTGCGTGCCGCCCTCGAAGCCGGCGCCACCGCGGCCGTCGCCGGCACCCGCTTCCTCCTCAGCGAGGAGAGCCGCGCCCACGCTCGGTACAAGGAGCGCCTGCTGGCGGCGGACGAAACGCTCCTCACCGACCTCTTCGGCGCCGCCTGGCCCGCCGCTCCGCACCGGGTGGTCCCAAACGCCGCGACGGCCCGCTGGCTCGGTCGGCGTTCGTCCTTTTCCCACCTATCTCGTGAAAAGGACGAACGCCACCAGGTTTTGCGCGCTCCTTCCGCGAATCGCGCCCTCAACCGCCTGCTCGCTCCGGGGGCTCGCTACACGCCCTCGTCCCTGCAGCTGCGAATGATGCGACGGCAGCGGCCGGGGGGTCGATTGCTGACGCCGGCGGGGCCGACGGACGACGGGCCGGCGACGCTGGTCGACGCCGGGGCGCTTTACGCGGGGGAGACGGTGGCGCGGATCGACGCGGTCCGTCCCGCCGCCGAGCTTGTGCGTGAACTCAGCGGCTGACCATGTTCAAGCTCGCGGAATAGGGGTATTTCCAGGGCGGTTTGACCGGGACGGGCCGCAAGAGAGTTCGGTCCTCGGCGTTGGCCTTGCTGCTCGCCGCGCTCCTCCTCACCACCGACGGCTGCGGCGACCTCAGCAACGACGAGCTCAACCGCGGGGTCGAATCGCTGAGCGCGCTGGCGGCGCAGGGGCAGCTGGTCGCCAACGGCGTCGCCCGCGACGCGACCAAAGCCACCTACGCGCGGGCGATGGCGCGGACGCTCGGCGAGGAGGCCGAGCACGAGGCCGAAAAGCTCGCCGACGCCACCCTCGAAGAACCGGAGAGCGCCGACCAGCGCCACGCCGCGGTCGCGGTCGCCGGCGAAATCTCCGGCCTGCTCTCGGAGCTGCAGACCTTCCCCGGCGACGAGCGCCACGGCGAACTGATCGAAAAGCACCTCGGCGAAGCGCAGGAAAAGGCCGACGCGATCATCGCCCAGCTGAGCGGGGACGCGCCGTGAGGACGATCTTCAAGATCGCCCTCGGGATCATCGCCGCGATCGGCGGCTTCCTCGACATCGGCGACCTCGTCTTCACCACCCAGGCCGGCGCCCTCTTCCGCTACGACCTGCTCTGGGCGGTGGTGCTCGGCGTCATCGGCATCGCCGTCTACGCGGAGATGTCGGGACGGGTGGCGGCGGTCAGCGGCCGCCCGGTCTTCGACGTGATCCGGATGCGGATGGGCTTCGGCCTCGGCCTGCTCGCCCTCGTCGCCAGCACCGCGGTCAACCTGCTCACGGTCGCCGCCGAGCTGGGCGGGATCGCGATCGTCCTCGAACTCCTCCTCGACGCCCCCTACAGCATGTTCGTCATCACCGGCGCCGTCGCCCTCGTCCTCATCGTCGCCCTGCTCCCGTTCGGCGGCATCGAGCGCGTCTTCGGCTACGGCGGCCTGCTGCTGTTCGTCGTCGTCGCCACCGTCTTCCACCAGAACCCCGACTGGGGCGAGGTCGGCCGCGGCTTCATCCCCTCGCTCGACAGCTCGACGCTCTACCTCTACTTCGTCGTCGGCGTCTTCGCCGCGGCACTGATGCCCTACGAGGTCCACTTCTACTCCTCCGGCGCGATCGAGGAGGGCTGGAGCGAGCAGAACCTGAAAGAGAACCGGCTCAACGCGATCCTCGGCTACGGCATCGGCGGCGTCCTCTCGGTCGCGCTGGTAATCGCCTCCGGGTACCTGTTCCACCCGATCGGGGTCGAACCGAGCGACCTCGGCACGGTCGCCCTGCCGATGCAGGGCGCCTTCGGCGAGACCGGCCTCCTGCTCGCGCTCGGGGGAATGCTCTTCTGCGTCGGCGGCGCCGCGATCGACTCCAGCTTCGCCGCCTCCTACAACCTCGCCCAGTTCCTCGGCTGGGAGTGGGGCCGCTACCAGGGCCCCCGCAAAGCGCCGCGCTTCACCGCCTCCTGGCTGGTCTTCCTCCTGCTCGGGATCGCAATCGCCCAGAGCGGCATCAACCCGGTCGAGATCACCGAGTACAGCGTCGTCTTCTCGGTCGTGGCGCTGCCGCTGACCTACCTGCCGGTGCTGCTGATCGCCGGCGACCGCTCCTTCATGTCCGACCACGCGAACGGGCCCATCGCCACCGCCCTCGGCTGGCTCTACTTCGCCGTCATCGTCGTCCTCGCCCTGGCGGCGATCCCGCTGCTGCTGGCGACCAACGGGGGCGGCGGATGAAAGGCGAAGGCGAGATCTACGTCGTCCACCGCCTGCTCGACGAGCAGATCTGCGACTCCGAGGGCAAACGCGTCGGCCGCGTCGACGACATCGAGCTGAGCGGCAACCCGCCGCGGATCACCGCGCTGCTGGTCGGCGAGGGGCTCTACCCGCGGCGGCTGCCGCGCTGGGCGGCCCGGATCGCGCGGCGCATCTCCGGTCCGGAGACGTGGGGCAGCAACGCTCTGCGGATCCCCTGGGAGGAGGTCGACGAGCTGAGCTCGACGGTGAAGCTGCGCAAGAAGGCCGAGGAGCTCGGCCTCGGGATGGGGGACGACCCGGAGCGCTGGATCGTGCGGAGGCTGCCGTGGAACTGAGGTCGCTGAGCGAGCTGATGGGACGGAAGGTGGTCGACCAGTCCGGCCGGGGGCTCGGCCGCGTCTACGAGGCGAAGGCGCACTGGGAGCGGGACGGGACCGTCGTCGTCGACGAGCTGATCCTCGACCGCGGCGGCCTGCGGCGGCGCCTGCGCGGTCCCGGCGGCCCCGAGGACCAGTCGGTCCCCTGGGAGGCCGTGGTCGAGTTGACCGCCGACGCCGTCGTGGTGCGCCACTAATTCGAACTGCATCAACTTCACTACCTGCTGGGTGGCGAAGTTGATTCAGTTCGGGATGACGGGGGCAGCCTGGGAGAATGTCGAGCATGGCGGGGGGACAGATCCTGCGGATCGCCGAGGGCGATCTCGGCACAGACCGGTGCGAGCTGCAGCTCGAGGGTGAGCTCGACCTCTGGAGCGTCGAGCGCCTGCAGGCGGTGCTGCAGCGGGTGGCGCGTGACAACGAGGCGGTCCTCGTCGGCCTCGAGAGCTGCGAGTTCGTCGACTCGACCGGCATCGCCCTCTTCCTCCAGGTCCGCCGCCAGCTCGAAGACAAAGACGGCCGCCTCGTCCTCTACGGCTGCTCCGAGCAGGTCCTCCGCATCTTCACCGTCGCCGGCCTCACCGACGCCGGCATCGTCTTCCCCAGCCGCGACGAGGCGCTGGCCGAGCTGGCGGTGGTTGAATGACGCCGATGAAGAAGATCCTCTTAGTAGTGGTCGCGGTTTTCGTGTGGTCTTCGGCTTCGGCCGCGGCGGAGGAACTACCCCAGTTCGACGGGCCGATGACCTTCCAGGCGATTCAAGGACCGGAGGACCCGGAGGAATACTCCTGGCAGGTGAAACTCGGCAATGAAGAAGAACTGAAAGAGATCGACGACCGGCACGCCGGGGTCTTCTGGGAGGACGGGACCCTCGCCATGCAGATAGAGGCTGTCGCCGCTCATGACGCCGACGGCGCCACCGTCCCGACGACGCTTGCCGTCACCCAGCCGAACATCATCACCCTCACCGTCCATCACCGCGACGGATCGTTCGTCTATCCGGTGACGCCAGGTGAGGGCTGGGAGGGCGGGAACAGGACTGAGCCGGCGCAAGTCCTGTGGCCTCCCGGCGAATTCCCGCCACCGCCCCCGAGCTGCGTCGTCCCCGACCTCACCGGCCGCAGCCTGCGCGCCAGCCGCAAGCTGCTCCACCGGTCCCACTGCCGGCTCGGCGCCGTTCGCGGCGAGCAGCTCCGCACCGCTCACGTCGTCAAGCAGTACCGGCAGATCGGCAAATCGCTGCCGCTCTGGACCAAGGTCGACGTCAAGGCGCTGACGGGCCTTCAGTACGTCCGCGCCACCTGAACCCGCGGCTATTCGACGACGATCCTGCCCTTCATGAAGGGGTGGATCCTGCAGTGGTAGGCGAAGCTGCCGCGCTTGTTGAACCGGACCGTCTTCGTCTTCCCGGGGGCGATGTTCCTGGTGTCGAAGACGCCGCCCCTGGTCGCGGTGTGGGTCGTGTTGGCGGTGTTGGTGAAGGCGACGCGGGCGCCGCGCCTGACCTTCAGCGCCCCCGGCTTGAAGGCGAAGTTGACGATCGAGACCTTTTTCGCCGCGCTGGCGGTGGCGGTCGCCCCTCCGGAGGCATCGCTCTGCCGCACCGCGAAGGAGGCGAGCAGGGCCAGTCCGATCACCAGGGCAAGAGCCCCCCGTCTGTATCGCTGCGGTGAAGTTGTCATGACCGGGTTACGGCTGGGACCGGTCAGGGGTTCACCGAGTCGTTCCGGCGGACCATAATGGCGCATGGGCGGTTAGCTCAGTTGGGAGAGCACTTCCCTTACAAGGAAGGGGTCACTGGTTCGAGCCCAGTACCGCCCATTATGACTCGTCCAATCCAAACGAAGACCACGGCGATCGAGCGCCTCTTCAGGAGGATGCTCCAGGGCGAACCCGAGCGAGTGCTCGACCTCCTGCACCCGAAGATCGAATGGACGCCGACCGTCTGGAGCGGGGAAGCGATGTACCGCGGCCATGAAGGGGTCCACCTCTGGCTCTCCCAGTTCGGCGAGAACCTCGAGCACCTCGACATCCGTGTTCTTGAGGTCGAGGAACGCGACGACCGCGGCGCCGTCCTCGGGATGGTCTTCGACACCCGCGGCGAGCAGACATTCGCCGTCGAAGTGCCCTGGAGCTTCGAGATGGAAGGGGACCTCCTCCGCCGCGGTCGCGCCCACGGCAGCTGGGAGGAAGCGCTGGGCGCGGTCGGCCTAGAAGGCGCGCACCGCTAGCACCGCCGCCACCGCCAACCCGATCGCGGCAACGGAGTCAGGCGAGGACGCGCGGGACCGGCGTGCCGCCGCGGCGCCTCTCGCCTTTGGTGACGACGTCGAAGAAGTAGTCGTTGCGGCCGCGGCGCAGGGGACGCGGCATCGCGTGGCGGGCCCGTCGGTGGGCGGCGGTGACCGAACGGAAGGCGCGCTCGTGGGTCTGGCTCCAGCGGATGCCGAAGACTTCCCGCACCCGTGGCGGCAGGGTCCCCTTGATGATCAGGTTCTGCGTCTCCAGGTTGAGCCGGGCGTGCCGGGGCACCGGCTGGCGGAAGGCGACCAGCGGCGCCATCTCCAGCGCGTGCGGAGTCGCGTGCATCTCGGGAGAGGCGAGCTTCGCCTCGAACCAGGTGCGGAACTCGCGGTAGCTGCCGGGGACAGCGTCGCGCGGCAGGCCGAAGAGCTCGCCGAAGCAAACGTAGTCCTGCCAAAGGGCCTCGCGTTCGCCTTCGCTCAGCGGCGCCGCCATCGTTTCGTACATCACCCGGCCGGAGTCGGCGATCACCGCCAGCGTCCACAACATCAGTTCCGGGTCGAAGGCGGAGTAGGTGGCGCCGGCGGGATGGGCGCCGGCCGCCTCGGCCAATTCGCCCTTGACCCGTTCGTGCAGCCGGTGGACCGCCGCCAGCGCCTTGTCGGCTTCGGCCTTGGTTCCGAGGAAAACCGTCTCCTGGATCTTCGCCGTGCGGGCGAGGCGGGTGAAGGGGTGGTCGCCGGCGTTGCTGCTCTGCATCGTGCCGGTGTAGGTGAGGGGTTCGAGGGCACCGATCAACAGCGCCCGCTGCCCGTACAGCAAACCGACCGATCGCTCGCCGTGGACGCGGCGGGCCATCGATCGGCCGGGCGGGAAGTAATGCTCAGAGTCGCTCACTGGTCGTCTGGCCAGGCACTTTAACCCAGCGGGTGACATATTGAGCAAATTGTCCAGAGCGCGTGGCTACGCGGGCGATTTCTGGCTCAACGCCACCATCGCCGCGCCGGAGCGCCCGGCATCGGCCAGCGTCCGCAGCTCGAAGCCGGCGAAGATCTCCTCCATCTCCTCCCGGCTCAGCGTCTCGCGGTCGAGAGCCTGGGCCGCGAGCTCGTCGAGGCAGCCACGATTGGCGGCGAGCAGCGCCCGGGCCCGGCGGTAGGCCTCGCGGGCGAGGGTCATCGCCGCCTGGTCGACCTCGCGGCGGGTGGCGTCGGAGACGCGCCAGCCGTCGACCGGCATCGCGATCGGCGGCGGGCCGTCGTGGTCGAGGGCGACCCCCATGCCGAATTCGGTGATCATCTGCGCGCAGACCGTGTAGACGTTGGCGAGGTCGGAGGAGACCCCCGAGTAGCCCTCGCCGAACACCTCCTCCTCGGCCGCGCGGCCGCCGAGCGAGGTGACCACGCTGTCCAGAAGCTCCTCGCGCGAGCGCATGTCGCGGTCCTCGTCGACCGAGCGGGCGACGAACCCGAGCGCCGTGCCGCGCGGCACGATGCTGAGCATCTCCGGCGCCTCGTCGCTGACGAGGCGAAAGCAGAGCGCGTGGCCGGCCTCGTGGTAGGCGACGATCAGCCGCTCTTTCTCGGTCATGCGGCGGTTCTGCTGCGAGCCGAGCGACTGGCGCAGCAGCGCCTCGTCGAGGTCCTCGCGGGTCATGTAGAAGCGACCGGCACGGCCGGCGATGATCGCCCCCTCGTTGAGCGCGTTGGCGAGCTGGGCGCCGGTCATCCCGGTCGTCTTGCGGGCGACGTCGGCGAGGTCGAGGTCGGGGGCGAGCGGCTTGTTGCGGGCGTGGCTGCGGAGGATCGCCTCGCGGCCGTCGCGGTCGGGCGCGGCGACGAGGACCTGGCGGTCGAAGCGGCCGGGACGCAGGAGCGCCCTGTCGAGCTTTTCGACGTGGTTGGAGGCGGCGATCACGATCACCATCCCCGGGTCCTTCTCGAAGCCGTCGAGCTCGACCAGCAGCTGGTTCAGCGCCTGCTCGCGCTCGCTGGTGCCGCCGTCGCCGCCGCCGCCCGAGCGGGAGCCGCCGATCGCGTCGAGCTCGTCGATGAAGATCACCGCGCGGCCCGCCTTGCGCGCCTCCTTGAAGAGCCGGCGGATGCGGGCGGCGCCGCGGCCGACGAACATCTCGACAAAGCTGGAACCGGAGGCGGCGAAGAAGTCGACGCCGGCCTGGGCGGCGACGGCGCGGGCCAGCATCGTCTTGCCGGTCCCGGGCGGGCCGTGGAGGAGGACGCCGCGCGGCGCCTTGGCGCCGAGGGCGGAGAAGCGATCGGGTTCGCGCAGCCAGGCGGCGACGTCCATCAGCTCCTCCTTGGCGGCGTCGACGCCCTGCACCTGCTCCCAGAGGACCGGCTCGGTGCGGGACGCCTTCACCGTCTCCGGCTTCGTGCTCCCCATCATCCCCCGCATCATTTTCAGGAAGACGAAGCAGAGGATCGACATGAAGACGACCCCGAAGACGGGGTACCAGTTGAAAAAGAATTCCTGCACGCCGGTCGCCATCAGTGCAGTGTGGAGACATAAATGCGATTCCCCCATCGCACATCCGTCCAAATGGGGAGAAAAGGCTAAAGGTGGTGCCTGAGCCCCATCGCCGAAACCGCAAAAAGGGTTCTTGAGGAACCCTTTTTGCGGCTTCGCCTCACCGTTCGACCTGGGAGCCGCCGACGATGGCGTCCTCGCCGGAGTCGCCGAAGACGACCCAGGCCTTGTTGCCGCCGTCGTAGTCGGGGGCCCAGAGCTTCAGGGTGGCGGGGCGGTCCCAGACCGTCACCGCCTCCTCGCCGGTCGGGTCGAGGCCGCGCCAGATCCGCACGAAGGGGTTGCCCTCCCACTCGGCGGCGATCGTCGTCGGCTCGCGGTGCCCGGGGTGGACGGTGGTGTTCGGCGGCAGCTCCAGCAGCCGCATCACCGAGCTCCGGAGGTCGGCGAAGCCGCTGGCGCCGGGTGCCATCGTCCCGCCCACGGTTCCCTTGAAGAGGACGTCGGCGGTGAAGACGTCGGTGCCGTTGACGAGGAAGGCGAGGTGGCCGGCGGCGTGGCCGGGGGTGTGGATCGCTTCGATCTCGAGCCCGCCGGCGTCGAGCCGCTCGCCGTCGCCGAGGACGATCTCGACCTCCTCGTCGAGCTCGGCCGCGCAGTCGGCGTGGGCGACCAGCGGCGGGTTGCCGAGCTGCGCCCGCGCCTCGGCGAGGCCGGCGACGTGGTCGCCGTGGGGGTGGGTGACGAGGACGTGGGTGATCTCGATCCCGTCGCGCTCGGCCCGCTCCAGCAGCGGCGCGAGTTCGTCGTTGCCGTCGACGAGGACGCCGGTGCCGCGGTCGGGGTCGGCGACCAGGTAGGCGTTCGACAGCCACATCGGGTTCTCGGTCCGCTCGACGATCACTGCTCCTCCTCGGGTCCGCGCATTAGGGGTGTCTGAGCTTACGGGTCATACAGACCCCTTCTGCTCAGACACGTCCGGGACGGGGGCCGCGCTGCCGTCGAGGAGGGTGCGGGCGACCAGCTCGGGGTCGTCCCAGGTGGGGGTGTGGCCGACGCCGGGGAGGACGAGGAAGCGGGCGCGGGCGGGGCGGCGGTGCGGCTTCGGCGGCCCCAGCAGGCGGTCCTTCTCACACCAGGCGATCGTCACCGGCACGTCCTCGGGGTACCCGGCCGGGTCGAAGACGTGGTTGCGCATCGCCCGGTTGGCGGCGTCGTAGCCCTCGCCGTCGAGCCAGCCCAGGACGAGCGCGCGGGCCGCGTCGGGCGGGATCCGCTCGGGGTGGGCGGCGATCGACTGGAAGGCAGCGGCGCGGGTCTGCGGGAACTGCAGGGCAAGGGAGAGGAACGGCCGCGCCGCCTTCAGCCAGGGGGAGCCGCGCAGCAGCATGCGGGCGCCGCCGCCGGCCGGTTCGCCGAGCGGGCGCTGCCAGAGGCCGGCGGGGGAGAGGGTCGTGACCGAGGCCGCCCAGCCGAAGCGGCCCATTTCCAGGGCCACCCAGCCGCCGAGCGAGTTGCCGGCGACGTGCGGACGCTCGACTCCGTTGCGGGCGCACTCCTCGTGTACGGCGCGCGCCAGGTTGGCGGCGGTCGGCTCTTCGTCCTGCGGCAGCGGCGGCGTCCCCCCGAACCCCGGCATGTCGATCGCGTGCACCGCGCGCTCCTTCTCCAACAGCGGGATCGTCGGCTCCCAGATGCTGCGGGTGCCGCCGAGGCCGTGGATCAGCAGCAGGTCCCGGCTCATCGGGCGCGCGGCTTCGCGAAGAGCGCCTGCACGTCGCCGATCCGCCGCTCGCGGAAGCCCGCCTCCGAGGAGCTGAGGTAGAAGTCCCAGAGGCGGCGGAAGCGCTCGTCGTAGCCGCGGGCGCGCAGCCGCCCCCAGGCGTCGAAGAAGCGCTGCCGCCACTCGGCCAGGGTTGGCGGGTAGTGGACGGTGATGTCGTCGAGCCAGACCTGCTTCATCGAGGTGACGCGCTCGAGGCAGCCGGCGATCATCCCCTGCGAGGGCAGGCAGCCGCCGGGGAAGACGTGGGTGTTGGCGAAGCTCTTCGCCCCCTTTTCGAACTCGTAGATGCGGTCGTCGATCGTGATCGCCTGCAGCAGCATCAGCCCGTCGTCGCTGAGCAGCTCGTCGCAGCGGCGGAAGTAGTCGTCGAAGTACTGCCAGCCGACCGCCTCGATCATCTCGACGCTGACGAGCCGGTCGAAGCGGCCCTCGAGGTCGCGGTAGTCCCGCAGCAGCACCGTCACCTGGCCGTCGAGGCCGGCCTCGCGGACGCGGCGGCGCGCCAGCTCGTACTGCTCGCGGGAGATCGTCGTCGTGGTCACCCGGCAGCCGCTGCGGTGCGCCGCGTGGATCGCCATCCCGCCCCAGCCGGTGCCGATCTCCAGCAGGTGGTTCTCGGGGCCGAGCCGGAGGCGATCGCAGATGCGGTCGAGCTTCGCCAGCTGCGCCTGCTCGAGCGTCGCCGCCGTGTCGGGGAAGTAGGCGCAGCTGTACATCATCCGCTCGTCGAGGAAGGACTGGAAGAGGTCGTTGCCGAGGTCGTAGTGGGCGGAGATGTTGCGGCGGGACCCGGTGCGGGTGTTCTCGGGGACGAGGTGGCGGATCCGGTGCCAGAGGCCGCGGGGGCGGGCGATCGCGCCGCGCAGGCCGTCCATCTCGCGCAGCTCGCGGGCGGCGATGCGGATCAGGGAGACGAGGTCGTCGGTCTCCCAGAGGCCGTCGACGTAGCCCTCGCCGAGGCCGACGCTGCCGCGCAGCGGCCCGCGCCAGGCGGCGGGGTCGTTGACGTGGAGCGTCGCGGTCAGTTCGGAGTCGGGCGGCCCGAAGCTGCGTTCGCGCGAGCCTTCGACGACGTCGATCCGTCCCTGGCTGACGCGGCCGAGGACGGCGCCGACGCCGGCGCGTGCGAGCGCGTCCCTCACCGCGCCGCCTCCGGGTGCGGGTGGTAGCGGGCGCCCTTCAGCTTCAGCCGCAGCGCCTGGGCATAGATCTTCGCGACCACCTGCAGGGACATCGCCGGGTAGCGCGCAAGCATCCGGTTCAACGTGCGCCCGTTGAGATCCCGCCGCCGCAGGTTCAGCGTCGCGTCGAAGGTCATCCCCTGCTCGCTCCGCGGACACGACTCGATGTGGACGGCGATGCTCTCGCCGGGTTCGGAGGCGCGGAAGGAGTAGGTCTGGTCCATGCCCATCAGGGGGGAGACGTGGAAGGCCTTGTCGAGGTCGTCCGCGAGCACCGTACCCCGCCGCCCGCCGCGCGCCAAGACGTAGGGATGGCGCTCGCCCCAGGGGGTGTTCTCGACGTCGGCCACGATTGCATCTACCCGTTCCCCGCCTTGGTCGAAGCAGTAGTAGAGGGAGACCGGGTTGAAGGAGTGGCCGAAGTAGCGCAGGCCGGTGAGGAGGCGAACCGGCCCGCGGGGCCGCTCGCCGATCGCCGCCGCGACAGCTTCCCGCGCGCACTCGTCGAGCGGTCGGTCGGGATCGCCGAGGAAGTCCTCGCGCCGGAACCGAGCCGGCGCGGGGCGGCGGGCGGAGAAGAGCGGGTGGGGATCGAGTACCTCCGGCAGCTCCGCGAGGTCGAGGTACATGAGGAAGAGCCGGTAGCGAAAGGAATGCTTCACCGGCTGGAAGCGCCGATGCCGCACCGTCCCCTCGTAGACGGCCGAGGCGGGTGGGAGGGACAAGGAGTGGGGGTCGGCGGGCACCAGCGGGGAGGGCCCGGCGACCCCCACCCCTTGTCCCTCGATCGCAGCCCTCATGCAGCCACCTCCTCCGTCGTTTCCACCCTTTTGGTTCCTATAGGGGCTAAAAGGGTGGAAACGTTGCGGCGATCTGTCGCGAGGGAGTCGCAGATTCGTAACGCGCTGACGACGCCGTCCTCGTGGAAGCCCCAGCCCCAGTAGGCGCCGCAGTAGTGGGTGCGGCGCGCGTTCCCGGAGATCTCGGGGTGGCGGGACTGGGCGGCGACGCCCTGCTTGGTGTAGACGGGGTGGTCGTAGGAGATGCGGCGGATCGCCCTCGCGGGGTCGATCCGCTCGGCCTGGTTGAGGGTGACGAAGTAGTGGCGCTTGGAGCGCAGGCGCTGGAGGTTGTTCATCCAGTAGGTGACGGTGCTTCCGCCGGCGGGCTTCTCGCTGAGGTGGAAGTTCCAGCTCGACCAGGCGGCGCGGCGGCGCGGCATCAGCGAGGCGTCGGTGTGGAGGACGGCCTCGTTGCGCTGGTAGGGAATCGCGCCGAGGACTTCGCGCTCGGCCTCGCCGGGGTCGGCGAGCATCGCCAGCGCCTGGTCGGAGTGGGCCGCGATCACGACCTGGTCGAACTCCTCGCTCTCGCAGCCCTCGGCCTCGATCCGCACCCGGTCGGGCAATCGCTCGATCCGCCGCACCGGCGCCCGCAGCCGCACCCGGTCGCGCCAGGGCGCCGCGATCGCTTCGACGTAGCTGCGCGAGCCGCCGCTCACGGTCCGCCAGCGCGGCCGGTCGCGCAGGCTGTACATGCCGTGGTTCTCGAAGAACTCGGCCATGAAGCTGGCCGGGAAGCTCCACATCTGCGCCGGGTCCGCCGACCAGACGGCGCTCGCCTGCGGCACGATCAGGCGCTCGACGAAGTGGCGGGAGAAGCCCTGCCGCTCGAGCCAGTGGCCGAGCGAGGGCGCCGTTCCGTTCATCCCGATCAGCGCCCGCGCCTCGCGGTTGAAGCGGCGCCAGTCGCGCAGCATCCCGAGGAAGGTCGGGCTGAGGAGGTGGGAGGGACGGGCGAAGAGGCCCCACGGCGTGCCGCTGTACTCGAAGCGGCCGCGGCCGTCGGCGACCGAGAAGCTCATGTGCGAAGGCTGGCTCGCCACCCCCAGCTCCGCCAGCAGCGCTTCGAAGTTCGGGTAGTTGCGGTCGTTGAAGACGATGAACCCGGTGTCGATCCAGTGGGTCCCGTCCTCGGCTTCGACCGGCACCGTGTTGGTGTGCCCGCCGATCCGGTCGCCCGCCTCGTAGACGACGATCTCGTGCTCGGGGTGCAGCCGGTGCGCGGCCACCAGTCCCGAGATCCCGGTGCCGACGATCGCGATCTTCATCGGCCATTCCCTACGGGGACGGGGGCCGATCGGTTGCATCGGATCTTCAAACCAAGAGTCGGCTACCCGTAGGGCCGGTAGATGATGTGCCCGCCGAGCAGCTCGGTGACGGTGGCGAAGCGGTAGCCGCGGCCGCGCAGGGTGTCGATGATCCGCGGCAGCGCCGCCAGGGTCTCGCCGCGGGGGCCGCCGCCGTCGTGCATGAGGACGATCGAGCCCGGCCGGACGTGGCCGACGACGTTGGCGTAGATCGCCCCGGTGCCGGGGGTCGACCAGTCGCGCGGGTCGACGTCCCAGTTGACCGTGCGCATGCCGAGGCTGCCGGCGGTGGCGATCACGCCTTCGTTGACCCCGCCGCCGGGCGGGCGGAAGAGGCAGGGCCTGAAGTGGGTGTAGGCCTCGATCCGTCGGGCGGCGCCGGCGATCTGCCCGTAGCCGGGGAATTCGACGTGGTCCATCGTGTGGTCACCGAGCTCGCCGCCCTGGGCGAGGGCCTGTCGCATCGCGTCTTCGCGCCCCGGCATCACCTGGCCGACCTCGAAGAAGGTCCCGGGCACGTCCTTCTCGCGCAGCACCCGGAGGAAGTCTTCGGTGTAGTCGCTGGGGCCGTCGTCGAAGGTGAGGGCGACGACCCTGCGGTCGCGCGGGCCGTTGGTGACGAGGCCGGCGGCGCCGCCGGTGCAACCGACGGCGCGGACGGGGCGGAGGCGGAAGGAGTTGGTGCGGCGGCTGGGAAATTTTTGGGTGCAGGTTCGGGATCCCTCGCACCCTCCGCTGTAGGCGACCACCCATCTGTAGCGATGGGGAGCAAGGCCCGCTGCCGCGGGCTCCAGCGCGATCACCAGCTTGCGGGGGCTGGGTCGTCTGACCGTAGCCGCAACGCTCGATTTCTCCGGGCGTTCGCTGTCGTCGCCGAAGACCAGCAGGCCGACGCGTCGGTGCGGCTCGCGCCCACCGAGGCAAAGCAGTCGCGCGGTTTCTTCACCTCGGGAAACCAGCGTGAAGCAGAGAAACCGGGACCCTGGTCGGCGCAGGGCCGGCCGCGCCTGCAGCCTGCTCAGCGCCACCGGCTCCGCCGTCCGCACCGTCAAGACCAGCTCCCGCCCGGCCTGGAAGAGGTCGGCGTGCTCGAGCCGCTGCCGCTGAGCGCTCGCCGCGGCTGGGAGCAGCAGCATCACACCCGCGACGAAGGCGGCGACGCACAGGATCTTGCGGGAGGGAGCGGCGATCAGGCGCATGCATTTCATCACTACCGTGTTGAGGCCAGTTGTGACCTCTCTCCTCCGGCAGAAGAAGCGCCTCCTCCCGACGCTGCCCCTGGTTATGGCGCTGCTCCTCGCGGCGGTCCTGGTTCGCGGCGGCGGCGCGGCGGCCGAGACCGGCGGCGCCGGGCAGGTCGAATCCGGCGGCAACGTCAGCAACAGCGCTTTCGACCGGCAGGGGATGTGGGTCTGGTACGTCTCCCGCTCCGAGGGCGGCAGCATCGGTTCGATCCTCGCCCGTGCCAGGCGCAACGACGTCGGCACCGTCTAC
>JBIOVP010000065.1:0-2957 GCA_044867815.1 Solirubrobacterales bacterium
GAGTTCGAGCACGCGGTCGACATCGTCTTCCTCGCCCAGGAGATCGTCGTCGGCTTCTCCAGCTACCCGACCGGGGAGATCACCGGGAACGCAAACCGCTTTCGCCAGCTCGGTCTCGGCTACGCCAACCTCGGGGCGCTGCTGATGAGCGACGGCCTCCCCTACGACTCCGACGAGGGCCGCAACGTCGCCGCCGCGATCACGGCGCTGATGACCGGCCGCGCCTACCGCCAGTCGGCGCTGATCGCCGCCGGCGCGACCGGACCCTACGAGGAGTACGAGAGAAACCGCGAGCCGCACAACGGCGTCATGCGGATGCACCGCGACGCCTCCTACGACGTCGACGCGACCGGGATCAAGGGCGACCTGCTCGAGGCCGCGCAGCGGGCCTGGGACGAAGCGGTCGAGCTCGGCGAGGAGCACGGCTACCGCAACGCCCAGGCGACGGTGCTGGCTCCGACCGGGACGATCAGCTTCCTGATGGATTGCGACACGACCGGGATCGAGCCCGACTTCTCCCTGGTCAAGTTCAAGGAGCTGGTCGGCGGCGGGCAGATGACGATCACCAACCGCTCGGTGCCGCTGGCGCTGCAGACGCTCGGCTACTCGGAGGCGGAGATCGACCAGATCGAGGCCCACATCAAGGAGAACAACACGATCGTCGGCGCCCCGGGCCTGAAGGACGAACACCTGCCGGTCTTCGACGTCGCGGTCGGCGAGCGGGCGATCTCCCACACCGGCCACATCGACATGATGGCCGCGACCCAGCCGTTCATCTCCGGGGCGATCTCGAAGACCGTCAACCTGCCGCAGTCGGCGACGGTCGAGGACATCGCCGACGCCTACACCCGCGGCTGGAAGGGCGGCCTCAAGGCGCTCGCCATCTACCGTGACGGCTCGAAGACGGCGCAGGCGCTGCGCACCGACGCGCAGGAGGAGAAGGGGGCCGAGGCCGAGCAGCAGCTGGCCGAGCCGGTCCGCAAGAAGATGCCGCTCGAGCGCGAATCGATCACCCACAAGTTCAACATCGCCGGGCACGAGGGCTACATCACCGCCGGCAAATATGACGACGGCACCCTCGGCGAGATCTTCCTCACCGACATCGGCAAGGAGGGCTCGACGCTGCGGGGCCTGCTCAACGCCTTCGCCACCGCGATCTCCCTCGGCCTCCAGTACGGGGTGCCGCTGGAGACCTTCGTCCAGAAGTTCAGCTACATGCGCTTCGAGCCGGAGGGGATGACCCGCAACCCGGAGATCCCCTTCGCCAAATCGATGCCGGACTACATCATGCGCTGGCTGGCGAGCCGCTTCATCGAGGACACCGAGACCCTCGAGGAACTCGGGATCATGACCCAGGAGGTCCGCGCCAGGAAGGAAACCGAGACCTCCCAGCTGGGACTCGGCATCGCGACCGACACCGCGGGACCCGCCAACGGCAACGGCCACTCGAACGGCGGCAACGGCAACGGCGAGGCCGCCAAGGCGAGCGCTCCGGTCCCGGCCGCTTCGGCCCTGACCGAAGAGCCTCCGGTTCGTCCCGCAAAGATGCAGGGCCTCGAGCTCGGCCCGGCCTGCGAACAGTGCGGCGGCATGATGCAGCGGACGGGGTCTTGCTACACCTGTTCCCAGTGCGGGAACAACACCGGCTGCGGTTGATCTAAAGCTCTACCCCCCGAGCCGCCAGCCAGTCGGCGAGCGGCTCGGGCGGGGTGCCTTCGAAGACCAGGCGTACCCCCTCGCGGAGGACGTGGTCGCCGTTGTCGGCCTGGCTGGGGTTGGTGGCGAGCCAGACGGCGGCGGCCGCGGCGGCGAGGGCGGCGGGGTCGTCGCCCTCGGGGTCGATGCCGCGGACGGTGCTGAGCAGCTCGCCCCGCAGGTCTTCGGCGGCGGTCGCCGGCCGGTCGTCGTCCTCGAAGCTCTCGAAGAAGCCGGTGACGGCGGTGTCGATCCCCTCCGGGTCGCAGATCGCCACCGCCTCGCGCACAACCTCGGAGATGGTCGGGATCGTCTCGCGGCTACCGGGCTTCATTGGAGACCTCCCTACCCGCCCGCCGACGGGACGAAAACACCCCTATATGTAGGGAAATCGGCCCGTCGGCCTAGTGGAGCACCACTTCGGCGTCGTGCCTTGGGGTCTCGGTGATGGCGCGGCGGTAGTTGCGCTCGGGGGCCTCTGTCGCAGGCAGGATCTGGCGGCGGCGGACGAGCTCGCGAAGGACGACGGCCATCTCGAACTGGGCGAAGGCGGCGCCGAGGCAGCGGCGGACGCCGCCCCCGAATGGGATCCAGGTGTAGGTGCCGGGCGGGTTGTCGATGAAGCGCTCGGGCAGGAAGCGGTCGGGGTCGGGGTAGATGTTCGGGTCGCGGTGGATCAGGTGGATGCAGGGGGTGACGCCGGCCCCGGATGGCAGCTCGTAGCCGCCGAGCTCGACCGCCTCGGTCAGCTTGCGGACGACGATCACGATCACCGGGCGCAGACGCAGGGTCTCCTGGATCGTCGCCGTCAGGTACTCCTCTTCGCCGTCCTCGACCTCCGCCCGCAGGCGCTCCAGCTTCTCGGGGTGGCGGGTCAGCCGCTCCATCGCCCAGGAGAGCGCCGTCGCCGTCGTCTCGTGTCCGGCGACGAGCAGGGTGAGGAGCTCGTCGCGGATCTCTTTGTCGCTCATCGGGCTGCCGTCCTCGTGGCGGGCAAGCAGCAGCATTGAGAGCACGTCCTCGCGCTCCTCCAGGTCCTCGGCCGTGCGACGCTCGGCGATCTCGGCCGCGATCAGGTGGTCGACGCGCTCGACCCGGCGACGGAAGGCGGGGATCAGGTTGACCCGGTCGGGCCCGACCATCAGCACCGGCAGCAGCACCCGCGGGTTCGTGGTCAGGTCGAGGAAGTCCCGCAGGGCCTCGCGCAGGGGCTCCATCCGCTCGCCGTCGTGGACGCCGAAGACGGTCTCGATGATGATCTC
>JBIOVP010000066.1:0-5981 GCA_044867815.1 Solirubrobacterales bacterium
CCACCTGACGGTGGGCAGGTACCGCGCCTCCTCGCAGAACGACGTCCTGCTGCCCTAGTCGAGCGGGCCGACGTGGAGCGGGACCGCCGCTCCCTCGCCGCCGCCTGCGAACTCCTGGAAGGCCCGCAGTGTGTAGTTGCCTGTGAGCGTGATCGGGAGGTGGTTCATGAGCCCACCGCCGCCGCAGATCATTTCCGGCCCTGTGCGTTTGGCTGTGAACTGCGCTTTGACTGTCGCCACAACGTCACCCGGATTGCCGGCGACGTTGTGGTAGACGCCGGCCGCTACCGGTCCCTGCCCGGCGATGTCATAGGTGCAGAGCGGCATGTTCGCCGCGTGGGCGAATGCGGTTTCGTAGACGTGGATTTTGATCATCTGTTCGGCCGGGCAGATGATCCAGGCCGCGA
The DNA here is from genome assembly GCA_044867815.1 of Solirubrobacterales bacterium. Classification (GTDB taxonomy): domain Bacteria; phylum Actinomycetota; class Thermoleophilia; order Solirubrobacterales; family 70-9; genus VAYN01. Next base: position 408 of record JBIOVP010000066.1, read on the forward strand.
GTGTCCCTGTCCCCGCCGGCTGTTGTGTCGTCCCGGGCTGGCTGACGCCGAAGCTGTAGTCGCAGCCGTTCATTGTGACTGTGACCGGCATCGCCCCCGGTTCGGAGGTGCAGCCGGCGTAGACCGGGGTCAATGTGACCGGGTCGGTCGCGCCCTGGATTGTGCCGTTGAGGTTCGCAACTTCGCAGCCCACCACTTTCAACGGCCCCATGCCGATGTCGAACGTCGGCCCGGCGACCTGATTGCCTGTGATGATCGCCGGGTTCGCCCCGGCTGTCAGCTGTCCTGTCGCGGCTTGAGCACCGGGCGCCGCGATCGCGATCATGGTTGCCGTTGCCCCGAGCGCCAACCCGAGGGCTTTCAGCATGCGAGTCATCTGACTCTCCCTTCGATTGATTACTAAATGAATCTTTCACAAAAGGTGGGAGATGGGTAGCGGTTTCCGAAGAAGCCGCTGCAAGCGGCGTTTCAGATTCGCGGTTGCGTCTGGAGGCGTCGTCAGCATCGCCGTATGACCATCGTCCTCGCCATCGCCGTCGTCCTCCTCGCCGCCGGGCTCGTCTACGCCCTGCTGGTGCGCCGGCCGGAGCCGGTCGAGCAGCCGGACCTCGCCCCCGCGATCCAGGAAGCAACCTCGCAGGTCGCCTCTCAGGTCGTCGCCGACCTGCTGCGGGTCAACGAGGAGTCGCGCAAGCTCGACGCCAAGACCGCCGAGGCCGCCCTCGAGAAGCGCCAGGCGGAGATCAAAAACCTGACCGAGCGGATCGCCCAGGGCCAGGAGCGGATCGAGAAACAGGTCCAGGCCCGCGGAGAGACCGATGTCCAGACGCGGGCGCTGCTCGAACAGATGGGTCAGACGATCGGCAACCTCAACAACGAGACCGCCGGCCTCAAGAAGGCCCTGCGCCAGCCGCAGACGCGCGGCCAGTGGGGCGAGCTGCAGCTGCGCCGCTGCGTCGAGATCGCCGGCATGACCGAGCACGTCGACTTCGAGCTGCAGACGACCCTGCACACCGAAGAGGGGCGGCTGCGCCCGGACGCCCGCTTCCTGCTGCCCGAGGGGCGCAGCTTCGTCGCCGACTCGAAGGTGCCGCTCGACGCCTTCCTCGACGCCCAGGAGAGCGAGGTCGAATCGGAGCGGCGGGTCCACCTGGAGCGCCACGCGCGCCAGGCCCGCGAGCACGTCCGAAGCCTCAGCTCGAAGGACTACCAGGGCCAGTTCAACCCGGGCGAGACGCCCGACCTGGTGATCTGCTTCATCCCCAACGAGCCGGCCCTGCACGCCGCCTTCGCCGCCGACCCGGGGCTCTTCGACTACGCCCTCGAGCGCAACGTCCTCCTCGTCAGCCCGACCTCGCTGATCGGCCTGCTGCGGACGATGGAGCTGGGCTGGCGCCAGGAGCGGATGGTCGCCGAGGCGGCCGAGATCGCCGAGGCGGCGAAAACCCTGCACGGCCGCTTCGCCAAATTCCTCGGCGACTTCGACAAGATCGGCCGCGGCCTGCGCACCGCCACCGGCGCCTACGACACCGCCGTCGGCTCGATGGAACGGCGGCTGCTGCCGTCGCTGCGCAAGGTCGAGGGGCTTGGCGTCGCTCCGGGCAAGGAGATCGAGGCCCCGAAGCCGGTCGAGGCGACGGTTCGCGAGATCACCGCGCCCGAGCTGCGGGAAGCCGAGCCCGAGCTGCCCGAAGCCGAAGCCGCCTGAGTCCCAGCGCTTAACTAGGATTCGGCTCCCTACTCAAGACGACCCTGTGGAGGAGCCGAGTCTTGGCCGTTGACACCAGCACCGTTGCGAAGTTGGATGTGGAGCCCGGGACCCTGCCGGAGACGATGGCGGCGTGGGTGATCCGCCAGGAGCGCGAGGGCGAACCGAAAGACGCCTTCCAGCTCGAGCAGATCGAGGTTCCCGAGCCCGGCGCCTTCGAGGTGATCGTGCGGGTGATGGCGGCCGGCGTCAACTTCAACAACGTCTGGGCCTCGCTGGGCGAGCCGGTCTCGATCTTCGGCTACGGCGACCATCCCGAGTTCGGCCACCACATCGGCGGCTCCGACGCCTCGGGCATCGTCTGGAAAGTCGGCGAGGGCGTGACCCGCTGGAAGGTCGGCGACGAGGTCGTGATCCACTGCAACCAGGCCTCCTACGAGGACGTCGAGGTGCACGGGCTCGACCCGATGGCGGCGCCGAGCCAGCGGATCTGGGGCTACGAGACCACCTGGGGCTCCTTCGCCCAGTTCACCAAGGTGCAGGCGCAGCAGCTGCTGCCGAAGCCGCGCAACCTCTCCTGGGTTGACTCCTCCTCCTACGGCCTCACCTACTTCACCGCCTACCGGATGCTGATGGACCAGTGCAACCTGCAGGCCGGCCACAACGTTCTCATCTGGGGCGCGGCCGGCGGCCTCGGCGTCTTCGCCGTGCAGCTCTGCAGAGCCGCCGGAGCGAACGCGGTCGGCGTCGTCTCCTCCGACGAGAAGGGCGAGCTGATCAAGAAGCTCGGCGCCGTCGACTACGTCAACCGCAACGAGTTCCGCGAGATGATGCGGACCGACGACAACCTCACCGACCCCGCCGCTGACAAGGAGCGCTTCAAGGGCTCCCGCGCCTTCGCCAAGCGGGTCAAAGAGATCCTCGGCGACGCCCCCGACATCGTCTTCGAGCACGTCGGCCGGGCGACCTTCCCGACCTCGGTCTTCACCGTCAAGCCGTTCGGCAAGGTTGTGATCTGCGGCGCCACCTCGGGCTACCAGCTCGATTTCGACGTCCGCTACCTGTGGATGAAGCAGAAGCAGATCATCGGCTCCCACTTCGCCAACGCGTACGAGTGCATGCGGGCGAACCAGCTGATGGCCGAGGGCAAGGTGCGGCCGGTGCTGTCGGAAACGATGGGCTTCGACGGCGTCCCCCACGCCCACCAGCTGATGCACGAAAACAAGCACCTCGGCAAGATCGCGATCCTCGTCGGTGCCGAGAACGAGCAGGATGGTCAGTACGAGGACGGCCCCGGCGCGATCCGGGCCGAGGTCGGCGCGTGAGCGCCGAGGACGAGCGAGAAAGGCGAATCTGATGGCAGAGGTCTGCACCCTCGACTGGCACATCTCCCCTTTCCGGGCCGACCGCTTCCTCGACCTCTGGGAACCGTCGGCGGCAAAGGCGCCGGCGTACGGCGCCAAGAGCTGGTCGCTGACCCGCTCCACCGACGACCCGCTCGCCTTCCGCCAGACGATGGTCTGGGAGAGCCGCTCGGACTTCGAACGCTACTGGTACTCGGAGGAGATCGAGCAGGCGCGGGCGGCGATCATCGACCTCTACGACATCCCGCTGCTGCCCGCCTGGCACATCCTCGTCGCCGCCGAGTAGTCGCAGCCGGCGCAGCCGGCGTTTCAACAGCGCTCAAGGGGCGCCATCGTCAGCCCCGCGCCCTCGAGCTGCTCCCAGTAATGCTCGGCCGGCTCCCGCGGCCCCGTCCAGACGGTTGCCTGGCCGCCGTTGTGGATCGTGTCGGCGATCCGGTAGCCCTGGTCCAGGGAGACGCCCGGGATCACCCGCGCCAGCGTCTGGGCGACGTGGTCGAAGGTGTTGTGGTTGTCGTTGCGGACGATCACCCGCCAGTTGCCGCCCAGGCCGGAGTCGGGTCCGGCGGTCCGCGGGAGCTCGATCGTACTCGTCGACATCATCGGGAATTATGGCCCCGCAGAGACCTGCTGCAAGGGCGAGTGGCGACTAGAACGGGCTCGGGACCCGGACGACGACGTCGTCGACCGAGGCGACGATGCCGTTGCCGTTCTTGATCGTGCCGACGACGACGGTCGAGTTGCGGCCGGTGAGATCGCCGGCGCCGTCGTCGACGGCTTCGCCGACCAGAGTCTTGCCGACGTAGGCGAAGAGGCGGGCCTGGCCTTTGTCCGGGCCACTGGTGACGTTGACGGCGCGCAGCCGCAGCTCGTTCGCCTCGTTTATGCCCTTCACCGCTTTCTCGTTCCTGGCGATCGCGAGGTATTTGGCGCCTTCGCCGCTGACCTTGACCAGCTGCGCCTTTTTCTGACGCGGGAAGACCAGCAGCTGGTACTTGAAGCCGTCGCCGGCCCGCAGCTCGAGGCCGAGGAAGGCCTTGCGCTGGAGGTTCTCCGGGGTGCCGCTGAGCAGGCGCTCGGTGGCGGCGATCTCGAGGTCGCGGCCGAGCACCGGCGTGCGGAAGGAGCAGGCGGCGGTCTTCTTCCCCAGCGTCACCCGCATCGCGCCGTTGGCGCCGGCCCGGGCGCAGTTGCGGCCGGAGAGCTTGACCAGCTGGCTGCGCTGGGCGAGCGACTCCATGCTGTTGCGGTAGACGCCGATCATTGCCCCCCCGGCAACCGCGCAGGCAAGGGCCGCCACGGTCAGCGCGGCGAGGGAGGCGGCTGCGAATCTGCCCTTCATCGAGTCGCCAGCCTAAACACAGGTCAGGTCGAAAGATGCGGCCCGCCACCCCCTGAAATCCGGCGTTCGTCCTTTTCACGACATAGATGGGAAAAGGACGAACGCCGAATCCAAATATCATTCGACTCATGAGCGACCACCGACTCCCCCAGCCCGACCGGCCGTGGGTGATGCGCACCTATGCCGGCCACTCCGACGCCCGCCGCTCGAACGAGCTCTACCGCAAGAACCTGGCCAAGGGCCAGACCGGGCTCTCGGTGGCCTTCGACCTGCCGACCCAGACCGGCTACGACCCCGACCACGTCCTCGCCCGCGGCGAGGTCGGCAAGGTCGGCGTCTCGATCGCCCACAAGGGTGACATGCACCAGCTGCTCGACGGGATCCCGCTCGACGAGATGAACACCTCGATGACGATCAACGCCACCGCCGCCTGGCTGCTCGGCCTCCACGTCACGGTCGCCGAGGAGAACGGGGTCGACCGCTCGGCGCTGAAGGGGACGACGCAGAACGACATCATCAAGGAGTACCTCTCGCGCGGCACCTACGCCTTCCCGCCGGAGCCCTCGATGCGACTGATCGCCGACATGGTCGCCTTCAGCGTCAACGAGGTGCCGAGCTGGAACCCGACCAACATCTGCAGCTACCACCTGCAGGAGGCCGGGGCGACGCCGGTGCAGGAGATCGCCTACGCGCTCTGCACCGGGATCGCCGTCCTCGACGAGGTGAAAGCCCGTGGCCAGGTCGCCGAGGAGGACTTCCCAAAGGTCTTCGGCCGCATCTCCTTCTTCGTCAACGCCGGCATCCGCCTGATCGAGGAGATCGCCAAGCTGCGGACGATGAGTGCGCTCTGGCAGCAGATCGGCCGCGAGCGCTACGGCGTCACCGACGAGAAGATGCTCCGCTTCCGCTACGGCGTCCAGGTCAACTCGCTGGGGCTGACCGAGGCGCAGCCGGAGAACAACATCCAGCGGATCGTGCTCGAGGCGCTGGCGGTGACGCTCAGCCGCGACGCTCGCGCCCGAGCGATCCAGCTGCCGGCCTGGAACGAGGCGATGGGCCTCCCCCGCCCCTGGGACCAGCAGTGGAGCCTGCGGATCCAGCAGGTGCTGGCCAACGAGACCGACCTGCTCGAGTACCCCGACATCTTTGAGGGCTCCCAC
>JBIOVP010000067.1:0-14637 GCA_044867815.1 Solirubrobacterales bacterium
AGGAGCCTCTGTGGGAGGGGCACCCGGTGGCCCTGCGTGAATAGGCTTGGGGGTCCGTGGCCGCGTCTCGTCGCACTCCTCTCTTTGAGCAGCATCATGCCCTTGGGGCGAAGATTGTTCCCTTCGCCGGCTGGGAGATGCCGGTTACTTATGAGGGGATTCGGGAGGAGCATTCGGCGGTGCGGCGGCACGTGGGGATGTTCGACGTCTCGCACATGGGGGAGGTCGAGGTCGAGGGGCCGGGGGCGCTCGCCTTTTTGCAGCGGGTGCTTTCGAATGACGTCGCCAGGATCGCGATCGGCGGGGCGCAGTACTCGTGCCTCTGCGAGGAGGACGGCGGCGTGCTGGACGATCTCTTCGTCTACCGCCTCGGCCACGACCGCTACCTGATCGTCACCAACGCCGCCAACCACGAGGCCGACCTCGCCTGGCTCGGGCGCCAGAGCCGCGAGTTCGACGTGATCGTCCGCGACGTCGCCGACCGCTACGCGATGCTCGCCGTCCAGGGGCCGCACGCCCGCCAGGTGTTGAACAGCGCCCTGGGGATCGAGTTGCCGCCGCGCTTCCACGTCTCCCACGTCCGCGTGGGCCGCCGCCCGGCGCTCGCCTGCGGCACCGGCTACACCGGCGAGGACGGGGTCGAGCTGCTGATCGACCCCGAGGTCGCGGCGCCGATCTGGGCCGAGCTGCTCGACGCCGGCGTCGTCCCCTGCGGGCTCGGTGCCCGCGACACCCTGCGGCTGGAGGTCTGCTACCCGCTGCACGGCAACGAGCTGACGCCGGAGCGCAACCCGATCGAAGCCGGCCTCGGCTGGTGCTGCAGGGAGGCGACGGGGTTCATCGGCGCCGAGGCGATCGCCCGCGCCCGCGCCGAGGGCACCGCCGAGACGCTCGTCGCCTTCGAGATCGAGGGCCAGGGGATCCCGCGCGAAGGCAACCCGGTCCTCCACGGCGGGGAGCCGGCCGGCGCCGTCACCAGCGGCACCTTCTCGCCCTCGCTCGAAGTCGGCGCCGGGATGGCCTACGTGAACTCGGAGCTTGCGGAGATCGGGACCGAGGTCGAGATCGACGTGCGCGGCAAGCGCCGCCCCGCCCGGATAGCTTCCAGGCCCCTGTATTCGAAGAGGAGTTGACTTTGGCTGACGCTAACTACCCCGAGGACCTCCGCTACCACGAGGAACACGACTGGGCCCGGATCGAGGGCGACCAGGCGACCCTCGGGATCACCTGGTATGCCCAGGACTCGCTCGGCGAGGTCGTCTTCTTCGACCCGCCCGAAGTCGGGGCGACGATCCAGAAAGACTCCTCCTACGCCGAGGTCGAGTCGGTGAAGGCGGTCTCCGACGTGATCGCGCCGATGTCGGGGGAGATCGTCGAGGTCAACGATGCCCTGCAGGACTCGCCGGAGCAGATCAACGAGGACCCCTACGGCGGCGGCTGGCTGGTGAAAGTGCGGCTGACGGCGCCGGAGGAGTCCGAGCAGCTGCTCGGCGTCGAGGAATACCGCAAGTTGCTGGACGCCTAGCGGCCCGAGCCCGGCCACCTCGTTCCCTAGCCTTAGCGACGTGACCCGCTACACCTCCGCGACGCCGGACGACCGGCGGCAGATGCTCGACGCGATCGGCATCGCCGACACGGACGAGCTTTTCGAGCAGATCCCCGAGCCGCTGCGCCTCGGTCGGCCGCTGGAGCTGCCGGACGGGATGGGCGAGGCCGAGGTCTACGAGCGGCTGGCGGCCCTGGCCGAGCGCAATGCCGACGCCGAAGCGCAGGTCTGCTTCGTCGGGGCGGGGATGTACGACCACTACGTGCCGGCGATCGTCGACGCGATCACCTCGCGCAGCGAGTTTCTGACGCCTTACACGCCCTACCAGCCGGAGATCAGCCAGGGCGGGTTGCAGGTGATGTTCGAGTTCCAGACGGCGATGTCGGAGCTGACCGGGCTGCCGGTGTCGAACGCCGGCCTCTACGAGGGACCCTCCTCGGTCGCCTCCGCCGGCTACCTGGCGATGGGCGCGACCAAGCGGCGCAGGTTCGTCGTCTCCCGCGGCGTCCATCCGCATAGCCGCGAGACCCTCGCGACCTACTCGGTCGGCTACGGCGCCGAGGTGGTCGAGGTCGGGCTCGAGGGCGGGCTGACCGACGCCGCAGCGCTGGCGGAGGCGGTCGACGGCGAGACCGCGGCCGTCATCCTCCAGAGCCCGAACTTCCTCGGCGCGGTCGAGGACGTCGAGGCGCTCGGGGCGGCGGCGAAGGAGCACGGGGCGCTGCTGGTCGTCGCCTGCGACCCGATGACGCTGGGGATCTTGAAGCCCCCGGGCGAGTGCGGCGCCGACATCGCCCTCGGCGAGGGTCAGCCGCTCGGCAACCGCCTCGACTTCGGCGGCCCGTCGTTCGGCTTCTTCTGCGCCTCCGAGGCGCAGATCCGCCGCATGCCGGGCCGGATCGCCGGCGAAACCGAGGACGTCGACGGCCGCCGCGGCTTCGTCCTCGCATTGCAGACGCGCGAGCAGCACATCCGCCGCGAGAAAGCCACCAACAACATCTGCACCGCCCAGGCGCTGAACGCGCTGGGGGCGATGGTCCACCTCGCCTGGCTTGGCCGTCACGGCTTCCGTGAGCTGGGAGAGCTGCTGGTGCAGCGGACCGCGTACGCGCGCGAGCGCCTCGCCGCGGTCGACGGAGTCGAGCTCCTGCACGAGGCGCCGGTCGCGCGCGAGTTCGCGGTGCGGCTCGACGTGCTTGTGGACAAGGTCCTCGACCGCGTCGCCGAGCGCGGGATCGCCGCCGGCTACCCGCTCGGCCGCGAGTACCCCGAGTTCGAGGACGGCCTCCTCGTCGCGATCACCGAGCGCCGCAGCAAAACCCAGATCGACGAGCTGGCCGAGGCGCTCGGCGCCGCCGTCGCCGAATTCCGTGGTTCCTTTCGCACCGAGGACGTGCAAAGGGAACCGCAAGTTGGGGGAGCGGCCTGATGGCGCTGACCGAGACGCCGATGCAGGCAGAACGCGCGCAGACGATTTACGAGAAGTCGAAGGAGGGTCGCCGGGCGGCGACGCTGCCGGCTGCCGAAGTTCCTGAGAAGCCGCTCATGGAGCTGATCCCGGAGAACCTGTTGCGTTCGGAGCCGCCGCGCCTTCCCGAGATTTCCGAGCCGGAGATCGTCCGCCACTACAACCGGCTCTCGCGCCGCAACTTCGACCTCGACAGCGGCTTCTACCCGCTCGGCTCCTGCACGATGAAGCACAACCCGCGCCTCAACGAGCGGGTCGCGGCGCTGCCCGGCCACGCCCGCCTGCACCCGGCGCAGGACCCGCGCCGCGCCCAGGGGGCGCTGGAGCTGATGTGGTTGCTGCAGGAGTCGCTGAGCGAGATCTGCGGCCTGCCGCACGTCAGCCTCCAGCCCAGCGCAGGCTCCCACGGCGAGCTTGCCGGCCTGCTGCTGACCCGCGCCTACCACGCCGACCGCGGCGAAGAGCGGACCAAGGTGCTGGCGCCGGACACCTCGCACGGGACCAACCCGGCCTCGGTGACGATGGCCGGCTACGAGGTGGTCAAAGTCGCGACCGACGACGTCGGCGGGGTGGAGATGGACGACCTGCGGGCGAAGCTGGTCGAGAACGAGGGCGAGGTCGCCTGCCTGATGCTGACCAACCCGAACACGCTCGGCGTCTTCGACGAAAACATCGCCGAGATCGCCGGGCTGATCCACGAGGCCGGCGGCACCCTCTACTACGACGGTGCCAACCTCAACGCGGTGATGGGCCACTCGCGGCCCGGCGACATGGGCTTCGACATCGTCCACGTCAACCTCCACAAGTCCTTCAGCCAGCCGCACGGTGGCGGCGGCCCCGGTGCCGGCCCAATAGCGGTCTCCGACCGGATCGAGCCCTTCCTGCCGCGCCCGCAGGTGGTCCGCCGCGAAGCGTCAAATGGTCACGGTCCCGGCTTCGACCTCGAGTTCGATCGGCCGAAGTCAATTGGCCGCTTACGCGGCTTCCAGGGCAACTTCGGCGTCTTCGTCCGCTCCTACGCGTACATCCTCAGCCTCGGCGGCGACGGCCTCTCCGAGGCCTCGGAGACCGCCGTCCTCAACGCCAACTACCTGAAAGCGCGCCTGGCCGAGGGCCGCGCCGGCGAGCGCCTGCCGATCGCCTTCGACCGCCACTGCATGCACGAGTTCGTCCTCTCCGGCAAGCCGATGAAGCGCGACCTCGGCCTCGCCACCCTCGATCTCGCCAAGCGCCTGCTCGACTTCGGCTTCCACCCGCCGACCGTCTACTTCCCGCTCCTCGTCGACGAGGCCCTGATGGTCGAGCCGACCGAGACCGAGACCAAGGAGTCCCTCGACGCCTTCGCCGACGCGGTCGAGCAGATCCTCGCCGAGGCCGAGACCAACCCCGACCTCGCCAAGAACGCCCCCTACACGACCCCCGTCCGCCGCCTCGACGAGGTCAAGGCGACCAGACAGCCGGTCGTGCGCCAGCTCTAGCCGGCGCATCTCGGCGTCCTCGGTCGCTCGCGTGCAGAGCACGCCACGCTCCCTGCGTCCACCGACCTGCTTGGCTAGAGATCGGGCAGTTGTTGTTCGAGCTCGAGGACCGGAGCGAAGAGGTCGCCGTGCTCCTCGATCCGCTCCAGCACGTCGCTCGCCTCGAAGACGAGGTTCGAGCCGTCGCCTGACTCCGCCACCGCTTCGACCTCCTCCCAGGTCACCGGGGTCGAGCAGGTGGGGCGTTCGCGGGCGCGCAGGGAGTAGACGGAGATCGTCGTTTTGCGTTCGTTGTTCTGGTACCAGTCGATGAAGACCTTGCCGCTGCGGTCGGTCTTTTTGCCCATTTTCGCGAGGACGTTGTCGGGGTCCTGCTTGGCGATCAGCTGGGCGAGGGCCTGGGCGAAGGGGCGGGTCTCTTCGTAGGAGGTCTTCGTGTTGAGCGGCACGTAGAGCTGCATGCCCTTCGAGCCCGAGGTCTTGACGAAGCACTCGAGATCGAGCTGGCCGAGCACCTCGCGCAGGCGCAGCGCCACCCGCGAGCAGTCGACGACGTCGGCCGGCGGCCCGGGGTCGAGGTCGAAGGCGACCACGGTCGGCCGTTTCGGCGCCCGGCTGCGCGAGAGCGAAGGGTGCAGCTCCAGCGCCGCCAGCTGCGCCATCCAGACCAGCGTCGGCAGGCTGTCGCAGACGCAGAACTCGATCACCCCGGCGCGCGGCCCGGCCTGCACCTTCGCCGTCTTCACCCATTTCGGCCGGTGCTTCGGGCAGCGCTTCTCGAAGAAGGCGGCGTCGAGGTCGTCGACCCCTTCCGGAAACCGCCGCAGGGTCACCGCGCGGCTGCTCAGGTGGGGGACGATCGCCGGCGCCACCCTGGCGTAGTAGTCGACCATCTCGCCCTTGGTGAACCCGGTCTCCGGGTAGAGCACCTTGTCGAGGTTGGTCAGCCGCAGCTCCTTGCCTTCGACCTCGACCTGCCGCGTCTCGCCCACGGCTAAAAACTCTATTTCGAGGCTTTGGCTTTCGAACGCGAGGAGCCTTTGCCTTTGCCCTTCGCTTTCCCTTTGGCGGCTTTGCCCTTGGATTTCGAGGCTTTCCTGCCGCTACTGCCTTTGTCTTTGACCGCGGCGATGCTCTCCTCCAGCGCCGCCATCAGGTCGGGAGCTTTGGTCGCCTTCGGTTCCTCGGCTTCGGGCGCGACGATCTCCTTGCCTTCGGCCTTCTGTTCGATCAGGGCAAGAAGCTGCTCGCGGTACTCGTCGCGGTAGCTGTTCGGTTCGAATTCGGTGCTGAGGGAGTCGATCAGCTGTTCCGCCATCTGCTGCTCTTTCTTCGCGACTTTCGGCTTCCTGTCCGGCAGCGCGTCATCCAGGTCACCAGGCGGCACCACCTCGTCGTGGAAGCGCATCGTCGTCAGCGTCAGGACGCCGTCGGAGGCGCGGATCGCCGAGAGGTGCTCTTTGTTGCGGAAGACGAAGCGGGCGATCGCCGCCTTGCCCGAGCTCTCCATCGCGCTGGCCAGCAGCGAGTAGGCCTTCTCGGCGCCGTCGGCCGGGCCGAGGTAGTAGGGGCTGTCGAAGTACATCGGGTCGATTTCCTCGATGTCGACGAAGTCCTGGACGTCGATCGCCCGCGTCTTCTCCGGCGCCAGCGCCGCCAGGTCCTCCTTGCTCAGCGGCACGTACTGGCCGGGGGAGAGCTCGTAGGCCTTGATGATGTTCTCGTAGGGGACCTCTTCCTCGGTCCCTTCGGCGACGCGGCGGTGTTTGATCTTGGCGCTGTCGGACTCGCGGATCTCGCGCAGGGCGATGTTACGCCGGGCCACGGCACTGAACATGCGCACGGGCACGTTCAACAGCCCGAAGCTGATCGTTCCACTCCAAATCGCTCTAGCCATGCCCAAGTCTCCTTACCCGGATTCTTTCAAGCAAACGCGGCCGCTCAACAGAGTTGGGCACAGCGGGAGGCATCTTGCGTTGTGGTTCCTTTCGGAAGCCATAGGTGCAAAAGGAACCGCGCGATGGGGGATCATGCCGCGGTGTTCCTCGAGCTGCGAGAGGTGGGCGTGGATCGCGGCGGCCGCGCCGTCCTCGACTCCTTCAGCGCCTCGATTCCCGAGGGCTCGACCGCGATCGTCGGTCCCTCCGGCGCCGGCAAGTCGACACTGCTGCGGCTGCTGAACCGGCTAGCCGAGCCCGACCGCGGCGAGATCGCCTACCGCGGCCGGCCGTTGACCGCCTACGAGCCGCTGGCGCTGCGACGGCAGGTCGCGCTGGTGCCGCAGCTGCCGGCCCTGCTCGCGGGGACCGTCGAGTCGAACCTGCGCTACGCGGCCGAGCTGGCGGGCGAGGAGCTCGACGTCGAGGCGACGCTGGCGCGGGCCGGGCTCGACCCCTCCTTCGCCGGGCGCGACGTCGACCGGCTCTCGGTCGGCGAGCAGCAGCGGGCGATGCTGGCGCGGGCGCTGGCCCAGCGACCCGAGGTGCTGCTGCTCGACGAGCCGACCTCGGCCCTCGACCACGCCGCCCGAGACCGGATCGAGGCGGCGCTGGCGGAGCTGCGGCGCGAGCAGGAGGTCTCGATCGTCCTCGTCAGCCACGACCCCGAGCAGGCACGCCGGCTCGGCGACCAGGTGCTGGAGATGCCGGCGTGAGCACCGGGATCCACATCGACCTCTGGCAGGTGGCCGCCTCGCTGGTGCTGGTGGCGCTGGCCGCCGCGATCTCGTTCTGGCAGCGGGCCGACCTCGAGCGCGACATCCTCGTCGCTACCGGCCGCTCGATCGTCCAGCTGACCCTGGTCGGCTACGCGATCAAGCTGATCTTCGACGCCGACACGATCTGGCTCGTCGTCCTGCTGCTGGCGGTGATGGTCCTGTTCGGGGCGATTACCGCCCGCCACCGCGCCGCCAAGGTCCCGGGTTCCTTCGGGCCGCTGCTGATCGCCCTGGCGCTGGCCGGCGGCAGCACCCTCGGCCTCGTCGTCGCCCTCGGGATCTTCGACCCGACCCCGCGCTACCTGGTCCCGGTCGGCGGGATGGTGATCGGCAACGCGATGACCGCGAGCGCCGTCTCCCTCAACCGCCTCGGCGACGAGATGGCCGACGCCCGGGCGCGGATCGAGGCGACCCTCGCGCTCGGCGCCACCGCCCGCGAAGCCGCGGCGCCGACCGTTCGCCGCTCGCTGCGCTCGGGGATGATCACCCTCGTCGATTCGACCAAGACCACCGGCCTGATCTTCTTCCCGGGGACGATGGTCGGAATGCTGCTCGCCGGCGCCAGCCCCACCGACGCCGTCCGCCTGCAGCTGATCCTCCTCTACACCCTCCTCGGCAGCGTCTCGATCTCAGCCCTCGTTGCGACCCTGCTGGCCTACCGCCACTTCTTCACGCCGGCCGCCCAACTACGCGAGCTCTAGCGCGAGACCGCAAAAAAGCGTCGTATAGGCGCATTTCTGCGGTCTCGGCGTCAGCGGCGGCAGCACCAGCCTTCGACCCTTGGAAACGAAGCGGCGCTCTCGCCGGGGGCAAAGGCGTTGGAGATATTGGCGACCGCCCGTGGTTCGCCTCTCCCGACGGGGAGGAAGAGCCACTGGTTGGCGCCGGGCCAGGCGACGAGGAGGCGGTGGCCGTCCGGGGACCAGGCGACTTCGCCGAGGCTGTGGGGAACGGTGAGGAGGCTCCGGGGCTTCGCGGCGCCGGGGGCGAAGACGAGGACCTCGCTGGTGGTGCCGTGCTCTCGCCAGTGGGTGACCACGGCGGCCACCGCCTGTCGCTCGGGCGCCAGTGCGGCGTCGGTCAGGCTCACGCCAGGCGACGGGAGGGGCAGCGTCCGAGTGTTCCCGAGGGCCGGGCCCGGTGCGACCTTCCGCGCCCGCACCTCCCGCAGGCGCAACTCCCGCGGTGAGGCTTCGAGGATCGCGGTGCCGCCGGCGCCCCATTCGAGTCGGGAGATGTCGGGCAGGGCCGGTGCCGAGGACAAACGGTCGCCGGACTCGCTGTTGACGATCCGGAGAACGCCATCGCCGGCGACGTAAGCCAGCCCGGCGTCCCCCCACGGCGACCAGGCGGGCGCGACCGGTGCGGTGTAGCCCGCCAGGGGCCGGTCCCCGGTCCCGTCCCCGGCGACGATCCGCAGCGCCTCTCCGGAGCGGTAGGCGATCCGTTCGCCGGCTGGCGCCCAGCGCGGATCGCTGACCCTGGCGTCGGCGGTGAGTGACCAATGGGGGGTGCCGTCGGGCTCGACCGCGCTCAGCGTCCGGCCCTTGGCGGTGGCGACGAAGAGCCCGCGCGGCGACCAGGTCGCTTCTTCGTAGTCGCCGAGCAGGCGCCGCGAGCCGTCCGGCTGGACGACCCACGGGCCCACCGCGCTCTGGACGAGCAGGCGACCGCCGCCGGGGATCCGGGCCAGCTCGGGTTCGGGGTTCGGCGCGGTGCTTTCGACGACGTCGCCGACCCAGTCGCGGACGGCGGCGCCGGCCGGCGAGAGCAGCAGGACTGCGAGCAGCGCCGCCAGCGAGAGCCCAAGCGCGAGGCGGGGGGTCGGTCGCCTGCTTCGCCCCTCCGAGGTTGTGGGGGTCATAGCCCCCCAAAGTTCGGAGCGGCCGCTTCCATCGCCACTCTTCCGCTCTGCGAAGGCGGCGGCGACGATTCGTCGGCCGCGCTCCTCGGCATTGGGCGGGATCGGGACCGGCGCCTCGCCCAGCGCCCGCTTCAGCGCCTCGCCCCTCATCGCCTCTCCTCCGCGAAGGTCTCCGCCTCTGCCGCGGCCCGCAGGCGATCCAACCCCCGCCGCAGCCGCGAGTTCACCGTCCCCCGCGGCAGCTCCAGCATCCGCGCGATCTCGCCCGGCGTGTACTCGAGCAGGTGCCGCAGCACCACCACGGCGCGCTGCTCGGCCGGCAGCTCCTTCAGCGCCGCGATCATCTCGCCTCCGATCTCCTGCGGCGGCGGCAGCGGCTCGAAGACCGACTCGGCGCCGTCGACGCGCCGCCGCAGCGCCTCGCGCCGCGCCCAGTCGAGGGCGCGGTTGACGACGATCCGGTGCAACCAGGGGCGGAACGGCCGCCGCCGGTCGAAGCGGTCGAGCGCGTCGACGGCGGCGAGGAAGGCGTCCTGGGCGATGTCCTCGGCCGCGGCGGCGTCGTGGACGACGAGGTAGGCGGCGCGGTAGGCGCCGCGCCAGTGCAGCGAGTAGAGCCGCGCCATCGCGGCCCCGGAGCCGTCCTGCGCCTCGCGCACGAGTCGCCGCTCGTCCGCCTCGCTCTCAACCGCCAATCGTCACCCCTTTCGACCATCTCGATCTTCTCGCACCCAGCGGCCCATCCGCACCAGCGCCCTGTTCAGCCGTTCGCGCATCCGTGCCGCCGCCCGCCCGCGCGGTAGCTCGACGACGAAGGAGGTGCCCGCGAAGACGTGGTTCTGCCAGTTCGGCCCCGTCCCCGCCGGCCAGCGCATCGGCCGGAACGGCATCCGCGCCAGCGTCGCGAAGTGACGGCCGGCGGCGGCGCTGCGGCCCCAGGCGCGGACGAAGGGCCGCTCGCCGAGGTACTGGTGGAACCAGATCGTCGCCGCCGGGCGGACGCTGCGGATCACCCGGGCGGCGAGCCGCGTTTCCGGCTCCGAGAACGGGTGCGGCCCGGCGTATTCGGCGCCCCGGCGACGGCCGGCCCGCCGCCACTCCGAGCCGAAGTTGCGGTTGAGGTCGACGCCGCGGGCGTTCAATCGCGAGCCCGCAGCCGCCCCGTCCGGGTTGAGGTTCGGCACGACGAAGACGTCGGCGCCGGGATCGGGGCGGCCGTTGGTCACCGGCTGAACCCCCGCCGCCGCACACTCATCGCCGTGGATGCAGCCGAAGACGAGGACCTCGCCGCTCCAGGCCGTCTCCCCGTACTCGCGCAGCTTGATCACCCGTCCCTGCAGTGAGTGGCCGGCGACTTTTTCCTGCAAAAGCAGATTCCCCGCTCCATCGTTGACGCCGGAGGGGGCGGAAACGAGGAGGGCGAGGACTGTCAGCAGTGCGCCCATCAGAAGACCTGGAGGAAGGTGGCGGGAAGGCCGAGCCGCATCCAGATGGGCTCGCGGACGTGGAAGGACCCGGTGTCGATCGCGAGCAGGGTCCCGTCGGGGGTGTCCTTGCTGTCACGGCTGTGGACGAGGATCTCCTTGCCGTCCTCGCTCAGCCGCAGCCGCAACTGGAATGGTTCGCGCAGGAACTCCAGGTGGGGCAGGTCGACGCAGACCGCGCGGCCGCGGACGGTGTCGAGCGCGTGCACGAAGGTCTCCTCGCTGGTGTAGAGGGTGTAGGCCCAGCGCCCGTCGGGGCTGGCGACGCGGCTGACCGGCGAGCCCTGCATCCGCTCGTCCGGCTCGGCGGGATCGACGATCGCCCCCGGCCGCAGCCGCCCGCTGGCGGCATCGAGCGCCCGCACCTCGTAGCGACCGCGCCGCCGGCGGTCGAAGAAGTTGTGGATCAGGTAGATCGTCGCGGCGTCGGGGGAGATCGCGTCGAAGCCCCAGCCGCCGCGGAGGCTGAAGCGGGTGACCGCGTGGCGCGACGCCTTCCCGGCCTGGGGATGGCGGAGGAAGAGTCGCGTGTCGAGGATCGCGAAGCCGGTCCTTTTCGGCGGGTAGCCCTGCGCCAGGGTCGAGAGGACCAGTCTGCCGTCGGGGATCCCGCCGGTGCTGCCGTCGTAGGCGACGGCGGGGAGGTACCAGGTCCCGCGCAGGTACCACCAGCGGTCGATCGTCGAGTCCCGCGTGTCGATCCGCTCGACCACCGTCACCGGGTGGCGGGTGTGGGGGGAAAGGACGACGTAGCGGTAGGGCGGGTCGTCGAGGTAGCGCGCCGCGCCGAGCAGGCCGAAGCCGTCCGCCCGCGCCGTCGCCGGCATCAGCGCCAGCGCCATCAGCAGCGTCGCGATCGCGGTCGGTCCCTTCCTCATGCCCTCAATACGAACGAGCGCGCGCCAGAGGTCCCGGGCCCGGTTGATGCACCTGCCAGACTCGACGCCGTGTCCCGCTCCCAGCGACTGACGCTGATCGCGACGATTCTCGGCTCGACCGTCGTCTTCCTCGACAGCACCGTCGTCAACGTCGCCCTGCCGGCGATCAGCGAGGACCTCGACGCCGGCCTCTCCGGCCAGCAGTGGGTGGTCGAGGCCTACATGCTGACGATGGTCTCGCTGCTGCTCGTCGGTGGCTCGCTCGGGGACCAGTTCGGGCGGCGCCGGATGTTCGTCGTCGGGCTGGTCGCGTTCGGCGTCACCTCGGCGCTCTGCGCGATCGCCCCCACGGTCGAGTTCCTCGTCGCCGCCCGGGCGCTGCAGGGAGTCGCCGGGGCCCTGCTGGTGCCGGGGTCGCTGGCGATCGTCGCCGCCACCTTCGCCGGCGAGGCGCGCGGCAGGGCGGTCGGTACCTGGACTGCCTGGACCGGGATCGCGACCGTGATCGGGCCGGCCGGCGGCGGCGCCCTCATCGGCCTCACCTCCTGGCGGGCGATCTTCTGGGTAAACCTGCCGCTGATCGCGGCGACGGTGATGCTGACCTTGCACGCGGTCGAGGAGAGCCGCGATCCCGAGGCCTTCCGCGGCATCGACCGGGGCGGGATCGCGCTTTCGGCGGTCGGCCTCGGCGGCCCGGTCTTCGCCCTGATCGAACAGCCCGACCACGGCTGGAGCGACCCGCTGGTCTGGATCCCGCTCCTCGCCGGCGTTCTCTGCTTCGCCCTCTTCGTCCTCCACGAGGCGCGCGCCCGCCACCCGATGATGGACCTCGGCCTCTTCCGCATCCGCAACTTCGCCGTCGCCAACCTGACCACCCTCTCCGCCTACGCCGGCCTGATCGGCGGCCTCTTCTTCGTCGGCCTCTTCCTCCAGCAGGTGGCCGGGTACTCGGCGCTGGAGGCGGGGCTGGCGACGACGCCTATCTCGGTCCTGCTCTTCGTGCTCTCGCCGCGCTTCGGCCGCGTCGCCTCCGGCACCGGGCCGCGGCTGCCGATGACCGCAGGTCCGATCGTCGGCGGCATCGGCCTGCTGCTGATGCTGCGGATCGACTCCGGCGCCGACTACGTCCTCGACGTCCTGCCGGCGGTCCTCGTCTTCGGCCTCGGCCTCTCGGCGACGGTGGCGCCGCTGACCGCGACCGTCCTCGACTCGGTCGAGGAACGCCACGTCGGCATCGCCTCGGGGATCAACAACGGCGTCTCCCGCGTCGCCGGCCTGCTGGCGATCGCCGTCCTCGGCGCCGTCATCTCCGCCCGCTTCGACGCGATCGCCGGCGACGTCCCCGGCGGCCCCCTCACCGACGCCGCGTCCGCCGCCTCGACCTCAGCCTTCCACCTCGGAGTCCTCATCGCCGGCGCCCTGATGATCCTCGGAGGCATCGCCTCCGGCATTGGGATCGAGAACCCCAAACGAGCAACCGCAGCTATCCCAAACCGCGGCTCAGCCCAAGCCGGCGAGTGCGGCCACAGCGCCGACTGCGACTCCCCTCAGCAGCAAGAAAAGGCCGGGACGGCCCCCGAAACCGCCTGAGCTGTCGTCGTCAACCGGAATGGCCTCGTTCGGGCCGGGACCGGTGACCCCTCGAACGGGCGGATACTCAAAATGACGAGCTCATTAGCTCGTCATTTGTCCGGGCGAGGGCCACCCACGGCCCCTCACCTAAGACGCATCGCCGCCGGCAAATCCTGGCTTCGGCCGCGGCATCGGTCGCGAACCCTCGCGCGCCGCCTTTTCCGGCTCGGGTGCGGCCTCGGCCGGCGCCGCCGGATGCTCGTCGTCATCGGCGAAGACCTCCTCAGCCGGTTTGCCTTCGAGCAGGGCGACAAACTCATCGGCGTCGATCGTCTCCCGCTCCAGTAGCAGTTTGGAGACCCGCTCGAGGTCGTCGCGGCGCTCGTTCAGCAGGCCCTTCGCAGCCTGATGGGCACTCTCGACGATGCGGCGGATCTCGTCGTCGATCTCGCGGGCGATCTCGTCGGAGTAGTCGGGCTCGGAGCTGAACTCGCGGCCGAGGAAGGGCTGACCGCGATCGTGGCCGAAGACGCGGGGGCCGAGCCGCTCGGACATCCCGAAGCGCATCACCATCTGCTTCGCCGTCTCGGTCACCTTTTCGAGGTCGTTGGAGGCGCCGGTGGTGATCTCGCCGAAGACGATCTCCTCGGCGGCGCGGCCGCCCAGAGTCATTGCCATCGTGTCGG
Source organism: Solirubrobacterales bacterium (assembly GCA_044867815.1). Classification (GTDB taxonomy): domain Bacteria; phylum Actinomycetota; class Thermoleophilia; order Solirubrobacterales; family 70-9; genus VAYN01. The sequence goes on from JBIOVP010000067.1 coordinate 13,693, forward strand.
TCAGCTCGGCCCGCGTGGTCAGGAACTTGTCCTCGGTCGGGAGGCTGATCGTGTAGCCGAGGGCCTGGCCGCGGCTGATGATCGAGATCTTGTGGACAGGGTCGGTGTGCTCGAGCAGCTGCCCGACGATCGCGTGGCCGACCTCGTGGTAGGCGGTGATGAGGCGCTCTTTCTCGCTCATCACGCGAGTCTTCTTCTCGGGGCCGGCGATCACGCGCATGATCCCCTCCTCGAGCTCTTTCATCGTGATCTCGCGGTTGCCCGAACGGGCGGTCAGCAGCGCCGCCTCGTTGATCAGGTTGGCGAGGTCGGCGCCGGTGAAGCCGGGGGTCTGGCCGGCGAGAGTGTCGAGGTCGATCTCCCGGCCCAGCGGCTTGCCGCGGGTGTGGACCTCGAGGATCTTCCTGCGGCCCTTGCGGTCGGGACGGTCGACGACGACCTGGCGGTCGAAGCGGCCGGGCCGCAGCAGTGCCGGGTCGAGGATGTCGGGTCGGTTGGTCGCCGCGATCAAGATGATGTTGTCCTTCATTTCGAAGCCGTCCATCTCGACCAGCAGCTGGTTCAGGGTCTGCTCGCGCTCGTCGTGGCCGCCGCCCATACCGGCGCCGCGGTGGCGGCCGACGGCGTCGATCTCGTCCATGAAGATGATGCAGGGCGAGTTCTGTTTCGCCTGCTCGAAGAGGTCGCGGACGCGGCTGGCGCCGACGCCGACGAACATCTCGACGAAGTCCGAGCCGGAGATCGAGAAGAACGGGACACCGGCCTCGCCGGCGACGGCGCGGGCGAGGAGCGTCTTACCGGTGCCGGGCGGTCCGTACAGAAGGACGCCCTTGGGGATCCGCGCCCCGAGCGCCTGGAACTTCTTCGGGTTCTCGAGGAATTCCTTGATCTCCTCCAGCTCCTGGACCGCCTCGTCGACCCCGGCGACGTCGCGGAAGGTGATTT
>JBIOVP010000068.1:0-6938 GCA_044867815.1 Solirubrobacterales bacterium
ACGAGCGCCGGCGCCACGACGGCACACCGCCGGCAAGCGAGATCCGCCGCGGCGACAACGACTCGGTGGTCATCCTCGGCGCCGGCCCGAACCGCATCGGCCAGGGGATCGAGTTCGACTACTGCTGTGTCCACGCAGCGATGACCGCCCGCGAGCTCGGCCGCGACGCGGTGATGGTCAACTGCAACCCGGAGACGGTCTCGACCGACTACGACACCTCCAACCGCCTCTACTTCGAGCCGCTGACCGCAGAGGACGTGCTCGCGGTCTGCGAGCAGGAGCGACCGGAGGGCGTGATCGTCCAGTTCGGCGGCCAGACGCCGCTGAAGCTGGCCCGCAAGCTGGAAGAAGCCGGCGTGCCGCTGCTCGGCACCCCCGTTGACGCGATTCATCTCGCGGAAGACCGGGGGAGGTTCGGCGAGCTGCTCGAGCGGCTCGGAGTTGAGGCGCCGCCCTACGGCACCGCCTACTCGGCCGAAGAGGCGATTGCGGTCGCCGAACGGGTCGGCTTTCCGCTGCTGGTCCGGCCCTCCTACGTGCTCGGCGGCAGGGCTATGGAGATCTGTTACTCGACCGCGGACCTCGAGGCCTATCTGGAGGCCAACGTCAAGGCCGACCAGGAGCACCCGTTGCTGCTCGACCGCTTCCTCGAGAATGCGATCGAGGTTGACGTCGACGCCCTCGGCGACGGCGAGGAGGTCTACGTCGCCGGGATCATGCAGCACGTCGAGGAGGCCGGCGTCCACTCCGGCGACTCGGCCTGCGTGATCCCGCCGCTAAGCCTCGGCGAGGAGATGCTGGAGAAGATCCGCGCCACCAGCGAGCGGATCGCGCTCGAGCTCGGCGTCATCGGCCTGATCAACATCCAGTACGGGGTCGCGGGCGGCCAGCTCTACGTGATCGAGGCCAATCCGCGCGCCTCGCGGACCGTCCCCTTCGTCTCCAAGGCGATCGGGGTGCCGCTGGCGAAGCTCGCCTGCAGGTTGATGCTGGGGGAGAAGCTGGCCGACCAGGACCTGCCCGAGGGCCCGCTCGACCACGTCAGCGTCAAGGAGGCGGTCCTGCCCTTCGCCCGCTTCGCCGGCGCCGACTCGGTGCTGGGGCCGGAGATGAAGAGCACCGGCGAGGTGATGGGGATCGCCGAGGACTTCCCGACCGCCTTCGGCAAGGCGCAGGCCGCGGCCGGGGTGCGGTTGCCCGAATCCGGCTCGGTCTTCATCACCGTCACCGACACCGACAAGCCCGCCGCGACCCAGCTCGCAACCCGCTTCCACGACCTCGGCTTCGAGGTGATCGCGACCGGCGGCACCGCCCAGGCGATCGAGCGGATGGGGGTGCCGGTGCGGCGGATCAACAAGCTGCAGGAGGGCTCGCCGCACGTCCTCGATCTGATCCGCAAGTCCGAATGCGACCTCGTGATCAACACCCCGACCGGTTCCGGCGCCCGCACCGACGGCTACGAGATCCGCACCGCCGCCGTCCGCCAGGGGATCCCCTGCGTGACGACGATGACCGGCGCCACCGCCGCCGCCCGCGCGATCGCCGCCGGCAGGCAGGGCGACGCCGAGGTGCGCTCGCTGCAGGAGATCCACGACGGGCAGGTAAAGGCCGCGGAGGCGGGATGAGCGCGCCGTTCGGCCGCCGGCTCTGCGAGGTTGCGGCGAACCAGGTCTCCGGCGGCTACCGGATCTTCTCCCTGCTCGACCGCGAGGGGCCGGCGCCGCAACCGGGTCAGTTCTACATGCTCGCCAGCTCGCGCTCCTGGGGAGAGGGGGGAGGCCGCCCCTTCCTGCCCCGCGCGATCTCGGTAGCTGAGGCCGCCCCGGCCAAGGCCGGGGTCCGCCTCGATTTCCTCGTCGAGGGCGTCGGCCCCGGCACCGACCGGCTCTGCGAGCTGGAGCCGGGGGAGAGCATCTGGGTCACCGGCCCCCTCGGCAATTCCTTCCAGACCCCGAAGCAGATCAACCCCGACGCCGCCGGTGCGATCCTCGTCGGCGGCGGCATCGGCATCGCCCCGATGGCGATCTGGCGCCGCCACCTGGTCGAAATGGGCATCCCCCTCCGCGTCCTCCTCGGCTTCCGAAACGAGGCGCACAGCGGCGGCCTGAACGAGCTCTTCTGCGCCGGCGGCACCCTCTGTCCCGACGTCCGCCTTGCCACCGAGGACGGCCACGCCGGTCACCAGGGCTTCGTCACCGATCTGTTAGCGACGATGCTCACCGGCGACGACGTCGCCTCGGCCGTCGTCTACTCCTGCGGCCCTCCGGCGATGCTGGAGGCGGTGCGGGTGATGTGCGCCGAGCACGGCGTCGTCTGCGAGCTGGCGATGGAGTCACCGATGGCCTGCGGGTTCGGCGCCTGCTTCGGCTGCGCCGTCCCCAGGCCGGACGGCGGCTACATACGGCTCTGCGTCGACGGCCCGATCGTCCGTGGCGATGCCGTCCTGGAGGTGGCGCATGCCTGAGTTCTGCGGGATCGACCTCGCCCATCCGATCATCAACGCCTCGGGCACCTACGACGCGATCGCCGCCCGCAGGGTCTTCGGCGACGATCTGCTCGACGACTTTCCCTTCGCCGCCTTCGTCTCGAAGACGATCACCCCCGAGCCCCGGGCCGGCAACGCGCCACAGCGGATCTGGGAGACGCCGGCGGGGATGATCAATTCGATCGGTCTGCCGAACAAGGGGCTGGAGGGTTTCCTGGCGCAGGACCTGCCGGAACTGGTGCAGTTGCCGGTGCCTTTGATCGTGTCGGTGATGGCCACGAACCGGGAGGAGTTCTCGCGCCTTGTCAGAGAGGTGAGCAGGCAGGACGAGGTGGCGGCGATCGAGCTGAACATCTCCTGTCCCAACGTCCACTCGGGTTTGATCGTCGGTGAGCAGCCGGATGAGACCGAGGCGCTGCTGAAAACCCTGCGACCGCTGACCGGGAAGCCGCTGATCGTGAAGCTGACCCCGAACGTCGCCAACCCCGAGGCGGTAGCGGTCGCGGCCGAAGAGGGCGGGGCAGACGCCGTGTCTTTGATCAACACCCTGAAGGCGAGCGCGATCAACCCGGTCACCCGGGAGCCGGCATTGGCCGCGGGCCACGGAGGCCTCTCCGGGCCTGCCGTCAGACCGATCGCCTTACAGCAACTGCGGGCCGTGAAGGCCGCGTTGGAGATCCCGGTGATCGGAATGGGCGGGGTGTCCAGCGGCGCCGACGCGGCCGAGTTCTTGAGCGCCGGAGCTGCCCTGGTGGCGGTTGGAACGGAGAATTTCCGCGACCCGCGGGCCGGCTCGCGGATAGCAAAAGAACTGCAAACCGGCGTGTCGGGCGTCTCTCCACGCCTAGCCCTGCTCGACCTCGACTAGAGGTTGAGACGAATTTTGGGAGATTTCGCGGAAGTCACCTTGCGCGCCCCTTGGCCGCGGCTATACTCGCCGCGCACATGACGGCATCGTCAGTCAAATCCTCGCTCGCCGCGCCCGAACGCTCCCTCGACCAGAGGATGGAGGCGCTGAAGCGGGCCAACGACATTCGCACCGCGCGGGCGAAGCTGAAGAAGGACCTGAAGGCGAACCGCGCCAGCATCCAGACGATTTTGCTGGACCCACCCGAGTACGTCCTCACCGCCAAGGTCTTCGACATGCTCCTCGCCGTCCCCAAGTACGGCCGGGTTAAGACCAACCGGATCCTCAACCAGTGCAGGATCTCGCCGTCGAAGACGATCGGCGGCCTCTCCGAGCGTCAGCGCGCAGAGCTGATTTCCCAGCTGCGCCGCTAACCGGCCGCCGCAAACCGGCATCTCGGCGTCCTCGGTCGCTCGCGTGCAGAGCACGCCACGCTCCCTGCGTCCGGCCGACCTGCTTGGTTTTCGCGGCCGGGAGGTAATCGCATGGCAAAAGTCTTCGTCATAACTGGACCATCCGGAGTGGGCAAGGGGACCTTGATCAGGGAGCTGTTGAAGGAGGTTCCGGACCTCGAGCTCTCGGTCTCGGCGACGACGCGAGCGCCACGGCAGGGAGAGGTGGACGGCCGCGACTATCACTTCCTCACCCCGGAGGAATTCGAGCAGCGCAAAGAGGAAGACGACTTCCTCGAGTTCGCCACCTACAGCGGCAACCGCTACGGCACCCTGCGCAGTGAGGTCGAACGCCGGCTGGCGGCGGGCCACTCGGTGGTTCTGGAGATCGAGGTCCAGGGCGCCCAGCAGGTGCGGGCGGCGGACATGGACTCGGTCCAGATCTTCATCGCTCCGCCCGACCCGGCGGTGCTGCGAGAGCGACTCGCGGGCCGCGGCACCGACTCGGCCGAGGCGATCGACGAGCGGCTCAAGGTCGCCGAGCAGGAGCTTGCCGTCCAGGGAGACTTCGACCACCGCGTCGTCAACGACGACGTCGACCGCGCCGCGGCCGACCTGGTGGGCGTCGTCCGCCGTGAGCTAGACTCCGCCGCCGGATGATCAAACCACGCGTAGACAAGCTGCTCGAGCACGCCGACTCCCATTACGCCGCCGTCGTCGTCGCGGCGAAGCGCGCTCGTCAGATCAACAGCTACTTCCACAACCTCGGGGAGGGTGGCTTCGGGGAGTACCCGCCGCCGATGGTCGAGACCAACGCCGAGAGGAACTACCTCTCGATGTCGCTCGAAGAGCTCGCCGAGGGCAAACTGAAATACGAGTACCGCACCTAGCGGCCTCAGCGCCCCGCAGCTCGCGGGGCGCTTTCATTAAGGGCCGATGGCCCGGATTCTCCTAGGCGTGAGCGGCGGCATCGCCGCTTACAAGGCACTCGAGCTGGCGCGGCTGGCGACGCTGGCCGGCCACGGCGTGCGCGTGCTGATGACCGGGACGGCGACCAGTTTCGTCGGCGCCGCCTCCTTCGAGGGGATCGTCGGCGCCCCCGTCCTCACCTCCGAGTTCGAGCGCGATCCGCTGCGCGGAGCCTTTCCCGGCGAGGAGCAGCTCGGCCACGACCCGATCGGCCACCTCGAGCTGGCCGGCCGCTGCGACGCCTATCTGATCGCCCCGGCCTCGGCCAACACGATCGCCAAGCTCGCCGCCGGCGCCGCCGACTCGATGCTGACCACCTCCTTCCTGGCCTGCACCGCGCCGCGGCTGGTCGCCCCGGCGATGAACGACCGCATGTTCGCCGACGCGGCGACGCAGGCGAACCTGGCGACGCTGCGCGAGCGCGGGGTGGAGGTGATCGAGCCCGACGAGGGCAGGCTCGCCTCCCGCGGCGAGTTCGGCCGCGGCCGCCTACCGGACCCCGAGCAGCTGCTGGCGCGGGTCGAAGCCGCCCTGCCCGCCGGTGACCGTCCCTGGGACGGACTGAGGGTCCTGGTCACCGCTGGCGGCACCCGTGAGCCGATTGACCCGGTCCGCTTCATCGGCAACCGCTCCAGCGGCCGGATGGGGATCGCCCTCGCCGCCGCCGCCGCGAAGCGCGGGGCGGAGGTGACGCTGCTCGCCACCAACGTCGCCCTGCCGGCCCCCGCCGGCGTTCGCCGCCTCGACGTCGAGACCGCCGCCCAGCTCGCCGCCGTCGCCGAGGAGGAGTTCGCCAAGGCCCACGTGCTGCTGATGGCCGCCGCTCCCGCCGACTTCCGCGCCGCCGCTCCCGCCGCGGGCAAGCTGCGGCGCTCGGGATCGCTCAAGCTCTCGCTGGAACCGACCGAGGACATCCTCGCCGCGCTCTCCGGCCACCGCCGCGAGGGCCAGACCGTCGTCGGCTTTGCCGCCGAGCACGGGGGGGAGGCGGTCGAGCGCGCGCGCGGCAAGCTCGAGCGCAAGGGCGCCGACATGATCGTCCTCAACGACGTCTCCAACCCGGAAATCGGCTTCGAGAGCGAGCGCAACGCGGTGACGCTGATCACCGCGGGGGGCGAGACCGAGGTCCCGATCGACTCCAAGGACGCCGTCGCGGAGGCGATCCTGGATGAAGTCGCCCGCTTGCGGGAGAAAGCAAGCCGGCCGAGCGGCTGAGCGGGCTATACTGGCCGCAAGCTTTTTTGTCCCTAGGTGTGTCGAGAAGTGGGCCTGGCCCACTTTTTTTACGCCTCCACCCCGAATCGCCCAGGCATGACCGAGCCCACCGAGCAAGAGATTCAGCAGCGGCTGTCCGAGCTGGACGGCGACGTCGAGCTGGTCGCCCTCGAGAAACCGAGGGGTGACGCGCTGCGCCTCTTCATCGACCACCCCGATGGAGTCGACCTCGCGCTTTGCGAAAGAGTCACGCACCACCTGAAGCACCTGCTGGTCGATTATTCGCTCGAGGTCTCGTCGCCTGGTCCCAGGTACAGCCGCAACGCCACCGCTTCCGAGAGCAAGGAGTCCCCGCAGTGACCAAAGAGATCGTCGACGCCGTCAAAGCGCTGGAGCAGGAGAAGGGAATCTCCGCCGACAAGTTGATGGACGCCCTCGAGGACGCCCTCCTCTCGGCCTACAGGAAGACCCCCGGTGCCGCAAAATACGCCCGCGTCGACCTCGATCACGAAACCGGTGACTTCCGTGTCTTCGAACTGATCCTGCCGCCGGAGCTGGAGGAGAAGCTGCTGGCCGAAGCCGCCGAGCAGCAGGAGGAGCCGGAAATCGACCCGGAGACGGGCGAGATGAAAGAGCCGGAGGACCCCGAGCTCGACCCGGAGATGATCGCTCCCTACGAGGACCAGATCGAGACCAGGGACGTCACCCCCGACGACTTCGGCCGGATCGCCGCCCAGACCGCCAAGCAGGTGATCCTGCAGCGGATCCGCGAGGCCGAGCGGCAGATGATGTACGACGAGTACCAGGACCGGGTCGGCGAGCTGATCACCGGGATCATCCAGCAGTCCGACAAGCGCTACACGCTGGTCCAGCTGCGCGAGCGGGTCGAGGCGCTGCTGCCGAAGTCCGAGCAGGTCTACAACGAGCGCTACGACCACGGGATGCGGGTCAAGGCCGTGATCACCGACGT
>JBIOVP010000069.1:0-4897 GCA_044867815.1 Solirubrobacterales bacterium
TCTTCTACGAGTCGAGCACCCGCACCTCCAGCTCCTTCGACCTCGCCGCCAAGCGCCTCTCCGCCGACGTCGTCTCGGTCAAGGCCGCCGGCTCCTCGGTCGAGAAGGGGGAGTCGCTGAAGGACACCGTCGCCACCCTCTCCGCCTACGACCCCGCCGCGATCGTGATCCGCCATCCCTACGCCGGCGCCGCCCAGATGGTCGCCGGCTGGACCACGGCCTCCGTCGTCAACGCCGGCGACGGCAAGCACGAGCACCCGAGCCAGGCGCTGCTCGACGTCTACACCCTGCGCCGCAGGCTCGGCTCGCTGGAGGGGATCCGGATCTGGATCGTCGGCGACGTCCTCCACAGCCGCGTCGCCCGCTCCAACCTGATCGCCTTCACGCGAATGGGCGCCGAGGTCACCGTCTGCGGCCCGCCGACCCTGATCCCGCGCGGGATCGAGGAGCTCGGCTGCGACGTCTCCTACAGCCTCGACGGAATCGGGGAGGCCGAGGTCGTCTACGCACTGCGGATGCAGAAGGAGCGGATGAGCGAGAGCTTCGTCCCCTCGCTGCGTGAGTACGCGGCCGGCTTCCAGATCGACAGCCGCCGCCTCGAGCCGCGCCAACTGCTGATGCACCCCGGCCCGGTCAACCGTGGGGTCGAGCTCTCCGGCGAGGCGATCGACTCGCCGCAGTCGCTGATCACCGAGCAGGTCGCCGCCGGCCTGGTGGTGCGGATGGCGATCCTCTACGAGCTCCTCGCCGGCGCCGAGGGGGCGCCGAGCGGTGAGGGCGAGGGCAGCAGGCCGACCCCGATCGGGACCCCCGCATGAGCCTTACCGACCTCCTCGACGTGCGCCCGGGGGAGAACGCGCACCTGATCCTGCGGCGGGCGACGGTCCTCGACCCGGTCGCCGGCATCGACTCCGTCCACGATGTCGTCGTCCGCGAGGGGGAGATCGCCGCCCTCGCCTCGCCGGGCGAGGCCGACGGCGACGGCGCCGAGGTGGTCGAGGCGGAGGGCCTGTACGCCTTCCCCGCCTTCTTCGACCCCCACGTCCACCTCCGCACGCCGGGCCAGGAGCACAAGGAGGACGTGGAAACGGGAACCCGCGCCGCCGCGGCCGGCGGCTACTGCGGGATCATCGCGATGGCCAACACCTCGCCGCCCGTCTCCACCGCCGCCGACGTCTCCGCCCTGCGCGAGCAGGCGCGAGCAGGCGCCTCGGTCCCGGTCGGGTTCCTCGCCACGGTCAGCAAAGACATGGAGGGCCGTGAGCTGACCGAGATGGTCGAACTGCGCGAAGCCGGCGCCCTCGGCTTCTCCGACGACGGCCTGCCGATCGCCGACGCCGGCCTGTTGCGCCGGGCGCTGCAGTACCAGCACCTCTGCGGCGGCAACATCGCCCTCCACGAGGAGGACCCGGCGCTCTCCCGCGACGGCGCCATGCACGAGGGCCCGGTCTCGGCCGCGCTCGGGCTTGCCGGCATCCCCTCGGTCTCGGAGTCGACGATGGTCGCCCGTGACGCCGCTCTGGCCGGCTATGAGAACGCCCGCATCCACGTCCAGCACCTCTCCGCCGCCGAGTCGGTCGAGGCCGTCCGCGCCGCCAGGGCCGCCGGCGTCCGGATCAGCGCCGAGGCCAGCCCGCACCACCTCTGCCTCACCGACGAGGCCGTCCGCGGCCTCGACCCGCACCGGGCGAAGATGAACCCGCCGCTGCGCGAAGAGCGCGACCGCCAGGCGCTGATCGAGGGCCTGCGCGACGGCACGATCGGGTGCATCGCCACCGACCACGCCCCGCACCAGCCGGAGGAAAAGGACGTTCCCTTCGAGCAGGCGGCGATGGGGGTGACCGGCCTCGAGACCGCCTTCGCGGCGCTCCACACCGAGCTCGTGCTTCCGGGCGTGATCGACCTCGCGCTGCTGGTCGAGCGGATGGCCGGCGGCGCCGAGCCCTTCGACCTGGCGCGGTCGAGCCTGGCGCCCGGTTCGGAGGCGAACGTCGTCCTCTGCGACCTCGGCGCCGGGTGGACGGTGGGGGAGGACGGTTACGAGAGCCGGTCCGCCAACTCCTGGTGCGCCGGCCAAACGCTGACCGGCCGCGTCCTGATGACCGTCGCCGCCGGTCAGGTCGCTTTCCGCCTGCGCAGCTTCTCTCTCGGGGTCGCCGCATGAGCGCCTATCTCCTTCTCGAGGACAGCACCCGGCTCGACGGGCTCGCCTGCGGCCACGACGGCGCCGTCACCGGCGAGGTCGTCTTCAACACGGCGATGACCGGCTACCAGGAGTCGGTCACCGATCCTTCCTACGCCGGCCAGATCATCGTCTTCACCTATCCCCTGATCGGCAACTACGGGGTCTCGGCGACGGCGATGGAGTCCGACCGCGTCCACGCCCGCGGCGTCGTCATGCGGGATGCCAGGAACCGCGAAGACGTCGCCACCGCCGAGGGGGGCTGGCTCGACTGGCTCGGCGACTGCGGTGTCCCTGGCGTCTCCGGCGTTGATACCCGCGCCTTGGTCCGTCACCTGCGCGACAAAGGCTCGATGCGCGGCGGCATCTTCCCGGCGCAGACGCCGGAAGCCGAGGCGCGCGAGCGGATCGCCTCCGAGCCCTCGATGGCCGGTGCCGATTTCGCCCGCACCGTCACTCCCGAGGAACCGATTCACTTCGAGGGTGTGGGTCCGCACGTGGTCGGAATCGACACCGGCGTCAAGCTCAGCATCGTCCGCCAGCTCCGCGAGCACGGCTGCCGACTGACGCTGCTGCCCTGCACCAGCAGTCCGGAGGAGGTGCTCGCCGAGGACCCCGACGTCGTCTTCCTCGCCAACGGCCCCGGCGACCCCGCCGCCCTCGACCACGTAGTCGAGACCGTCCGCGGCGTCATCGGCCGGAAGCCCGTCTTCGGGATCTGCCTCGGCCACCAGCTGCTCTGCCGCGCCGTCGGCCTCGAGACCTACAAGCTCCCCTTCGGCCACCGCGGCGTCAACCACCCGGTCAAGGACCTGGAGACGGGACGGATCGACATCACCTCCCAGAACCACGGCTTTGCCGTCGTCGGCCCCGGCGGCGAGCCGAAGATCGAGGGCGACGAGCCGGTCCGCTGGGAGACCGACTTCGGCGTCGCCGAGCTCTCGCAGCTGAATCTCTACGACCGCACGGTAGAGGGCCTGGTGCTGCGCGACGTCGCCGGCGCCACCGTCCAGTACCACCCGGAGGCGGGTCCCGGCCCGCGCGACGCAAGGCACCTCTTCGACCGCTTCCTGGAGCTCGCCCGGTGACGCTGCAAACCGTCGCCTGCCGGCGTCCTCGGTCGCTCGCGTGCAGAGCACGCCACGCTCCCTGCGTGCTTGGCAGGCTCGGTTTTCGCGCCCCCGGTCCTTCCTTGATGCCCGGCAGGACCGACCTCCCAGGCGACTGGCGCGGGCTCGACGGGGAGCGACACCCCGTGTTTCAAGACGGGAGCGCTAGCGATCTGTTTCAGAATTGGTCGAACTTCTTACGAAACCCGCGCGTGCGGCTGGCGGATGCCGGACCGAGCGGGGGTAGGACGCAGGGAGCCCGAATAGCAGCGCTATTTGGGCGACCGAGGACGACGCCCCGCGAAGTGTGTCCGCCGCCGCCAGGCGTGTGCGCGGCGGAGGTCCGTCAAAACCTGGAGAAGCGCCTGGCAGGGGCGCGGGAGGTCGAGAGTGCCTAAACGCGAGGACATCGCGAAGATCCTTCTGATCGGCTCCGGCCCGATCGTGATCGGCCAGGCGGCCGAGTTCGACTACTCCGGCGTCCAGGCCTGCAAGGTGCTGCAGGAGGAGGGCTACGAGGTCGTCCTCGTCAACTCGAACCCGGCGACGATCATGACCGACCCCGAGTTCGCCACCCGCACCTACATCGAGCCGCTGCTGCCGGGCCCGGTGACGAAGATCATCGAAAAGGAGCAGCCCGACGCGCTGCTGCCGACCCTCGGCGGCCAGACCGCGCTCAACATCGCGATGGCGCTCGACGAGGACGGGACCCTGGAGCGACTCGGGGTCGAGCTGATCGGCGCCAACGCCGAGTCGATCAGTCGCGCCGAGGACCGAGAGAAGTTCCGCCAGACGATGACCGCCGCCGGTATCCGCATTCCCTGGTCGGTCACCGTCGAAAGCCTGGGGGAGATGGAGTCCCGCCTGGCCGACGGCGACATCACCCTACCGGCGATCGTCCGGCCCGCCTTCACGATGGGGGGCCAGGGCGGCGGCATCGGTCACTCCGAGACCGAGCTGCGCCAGGTCGTCTCCGAGGGTCTCGCCGCCAGCCCGATCAACCAGGTGCTGGTCGAGGAGTCGGTGATCGGCTGGGGCGAGTTCGAGCTCGAGGTGATGCGGGATTGCAACGACAACGTGGTGATCATCTGCTCGATCGAGAACGTCGACCCGATGGGGGTCCACACCGGCGACTCGGTCACCGTCGCCCCCGCGCAGACGCTGACCGACCCGCTCTACCAGGACCTGCGCGACCAGGCGATCAAGGTGATCCGGGCGATCGGGGTCGAGACCGGCGGCTCCAACGTCCAGTTCGCGGTCAACCCCGAGAACGGCGAGATCGCCGTCATCGAGATGAACCCGCGCGTCTCGCGCTCCTCGGCGCTGGCCTCGAAGGCGACCGGCTTCCCGATCGCGAAGATGGCGGCGAAGCTGGCGGTCGGCTACGCGCTGGAGGAGATCCCCAACGACATCACCCGCGCCACGCCCGCCTCCTTCGAGCCGACGATCGACTACGTCGTCACCAAGATCCCCCGCTTCGCCTTCGAGAAGTTCCCCGGCTCCGAGGGCCGGCTCTCGACCTACATGCAGAGCGTGGGGGAGGCGATGGCGATCGGCCGCACCTTCCGCGAGTCCTTCGCCAAGGCGATGCGCTCGCGCGAGCTCG
>JBIOVP010000070.1:0-17880 GCA_044867815.1 Solirubrobacterales bacterium
CGCCCGCTCGACCGGCGGGTGCTCCCAGAGGTGGGCCGGGTTGCCGTCGAACCAGCCCATGTAGCGCTGGTAGACCGCCTTGACGTTGTGGCTGACCGAGCCGTAGTAGCCGCGGCAGTGCCACTCCTCGGCGAGCTCGGGCGGCAGCTCCAGCTCCTCGGCGATCTCGGGGCCCGTCATCCCCCGGTTGATCAGCCGCAGGGTCTGGTCGTGGAGGTAGGCGTAGAGGTCGCGCTGCTTGGCGAGGTACTCGATGATCCGCCCGCCGCCCCGGCGCGGCCAGTGGTGGCCGGCGAAGAGGACGTCGCTGTCGGCGCCGAAGAGCTCGATCGCCTCGTCCAGGTAGGCGGCCCAGACGTGGGGGTCGCGGACGAGGGCGCCGCGCAGGGTGAGGAGGTTGTGCATCGTGTGGGTCGCGTTCTCGGCGATGCAGAGGACCCGGTGGTCGGGGAAGTGGAAGTTCATCTCCGCCGGCGCCTCGGTGCCGGGGGTCAGCTGGAAGACCATCCGCACCCCGTCGACCGTCTCTTCCTGGCCGGTCCGGGTCACGTCGAGGTTCGGCGGGATCAGCGTCATCGTCCCCAGCGAGGTCGTCTGGCCGAGGCCGGAGCCGATCTGGCCGGCGGGGCCGCGCCCCAGCTTCGCCCCGTACATGTAGGCGGCGCGCCGGCCCATCGCCGTGCCGGCGTAGACGTTCTCGCTGACCGCGTGGTGGAGGAAGCCCTCCGGCGCCAGCACCGGGATCTCCCGCTCCGCCACCTCCTCGGCGCTGACGACGCCCTTGGCGCCGCCGAAGTGGTCGATGTGGCAGTGGGTGTAGACGAGGCCGGTGACGGGGCGGTCGCCGCGGTGCTCGCGGTAGAGGGCAAGCGCCGCGGCCGCGGTCTCGGCCGAGATCAGCGGGTCGATGACGACGATCCCCTCTTCGCCCTCGACGACGTGCATGTTCGAAAGGTCAAACCCACGCAGCTGGTAGAAGCCCGGCGCCAGCTCGAAGAGGCCGGCGATGCAGTTGAGCTGACTCTGCCTCCAGAGGCTCGGGTGGGCGGTCTCCGGACACTCCTCCTGCAGGAACCCGTAGGACTCGAGCTCCCAGACCACGCGGCCGTCGGCCGTCTCGACCCGCGGGGGGTCGAAAGGGGCGACGAGGCCCCGGCGAGCTTCGGTGAAGTCGTCCTCCCGGCTCATCGCGGTACCGCCCCGGCCTCGGCCCGCAGTCGCGGCGCGGCCGCGTAGGCCTCGCCCTTCTCGGCGCGCAGGCGGTCCAGCAGCTCGACCGCGCGGCGGGCGCCGATCAGCTCGGTGATTCCGATCGGGCCGAGCGGCCAGTTGAAGCCGAGCTTCATCGCCGTGTCCATGTCCTCGGGGGAGGCGATCTCCTCTTCGCGGGCGAACGCCGCCTCGTTGGCGATCTGGGCGAAGAGGCGGTTGAGGACCTCCTCGGCGGCGGGGTCGATCCGGGCCAGCTGGGCGGGGTCGAGAGTTGGAGCGTCGACCCCCAGCTCGGGATCGGGCTCGCGCCCGGAGCCCTCGCCGTAGGAGTGGTAGCCGTGCCCGCTCTTGCGGCCGAGCCGGCCTTCGGCGACCAGCTGCTCCTGGATCGGGCTCGGGCGCCAGCGCTCCGGTTGGCCGCCCTGGGCGAAGAAGGAGCGGGCGATTTCGAGGTTGACGTCGAGCCCGATCAGGTCGAGCAGCTCGAACGGGCCCATCCGGAAGCCGCCGCCGAGGCGGACGACACGGTCGATGGTGGGAGCGTCGGCGACGCCGTCGCCGAGGATCCGCAGCGACTCCAGCGTGAAGGGACGGGCGAGCCGGTTGGCGACGAAGCCGGGGCTGTCCTTGGCGCGGATCGGGGTGCGGCCCATCCGCTCGGCGACCTCGGTCGTCGTTGCCAGCGCCGCCTGGGAGGAGCGCTCGGCGGCGACCACCTCGACCAGCCTCATCAGCGCCGGCGGGTTGAAGAAGTGCATGCCCACGACGCGCTCGGGCTGCGGCACTCCTTTCGCGATCTCCGAAACGCGCAGCGAGGAAGTGTTGCTGGCAAAGACCGACTCCGGGTCGAGCGCCTCGGCCAGATCGGTGAAGATCTGCCGCTTCAGCTCCAGCTTCTCCGGCGCCGCCTCGATCACGAGGTCACAGCCCGTGAGGCCGTCCAGCTCCGCCGTGGTCTCAACCCGGCTGGCCGCCGCCATCGCGTCGTCGACGCTCCAGCGGCCGCGCTCGGCACCCTTGTCGAGCGCTTCCTTCAGGCCCGCCGCCCCGACCTCGGCCAGCTCGGAGGAAACGTCGTAGAGCACGGTCTCGTAGCCGCCGAGGGCGGCGATCTGGGCGATCCCGCGGCCCATCGTCCCGGCGCCGACGACGCCGACCAGGGAGACGCTCACCGGCCCTTGAAGCGGGGCTCGCGTTTCTCGAGGAAGGCGGTCATCCCCTCGACCCGGTCCTCGCTCGCCATCGCCTCGTCGAAGAGCGCGCGCTCCTCGCGCAGGCCCTCGGCGAGGTTGGTCTCCTGCGCCGCCAGCACCGCCCGTTTGCCCAGCCGCACCGCCAGCGGCGGTCGCTCGGCAACGATCCGCGCCAGCTCGATCGCCTCGGTCAGCCATTTGCCCTGGCCGACCACCTGGTTGACGAGGCCCCAGCGTCGAGCCGTCCTCGCGTCCCAGCGGCGGCCGGTAAGGACGTACTCCATCGCCCGCTGCTTGCCGATCGCCCGCGCCAGCCGCTGGGTGCCGCCACCGCCGGGGATGATCCCGAGCGTTATCTCCGGCTGGCCGAAGCGGGTGGCCTCGTCGCAGACGATCATGTCGCAGGCCAGCGCCAGCTCGCAGCCACCGCCGAAGGCATAGCCGGACACCGCAGCAATAGTTGGCTTCCGGATGGCGCTGAGGCGAATCCAGAACTCCATCCCCTTCGGGTCAGGGGCGGCGTCGACCGGCCGCTCCGCCATCGCCCGGATGTCGGCACCGGCGGCGAAGAAATCGTCGTGGCCGGCGATCACCACGCAGCGCACTTCGGGGTCGGCGTCGAGGCGCTCCAGCGTCTCGGCGACCTCGGTCCGCATCTCCGGCGAGAGGGCGTTCCGCGCCTCGGGCCGGTTCAGTCGCAGCAGGGCGACGTGGAAGTCGTCGACCGCGACCTCGACCCGGGCCAAGGTCAGGACTCCTGCAGCGGCAGCATCGCGTTGATCCCGGTCGCGGCGCGGCCGATGATCAGCTTCTGGATCTGCGAGGTGCCCTCGTAGAGGGTGGTGACGCGAGCGTCGCGCAGGTAGCGCTCGACCGGGTAGTCGTCGACGTAGCCGGAGCCACCGTGGACCTGGATCGCCAGGTTCGCGCATTCGACCGCGGCCTCGGTCGCGTACAGCTTCGCCACCGAGGTCTCGGTCGCGTTCGGCTTCTTTTCGTCCTTCAAGAGACCGGCGCGTAGGACCAGCATCCGGCTGGCGTCGCGCTTGAGGATCATCTCGGCGATCATCTCCTGGACCAGCTGGAAGCGGGCCAGCGGCACCCCGAACTGCCTGCGTTCCTTCGCGTACTCGACCGAGCTCTGGACGCAGCCTTCGCAGATCCCGACGCAGCCGGCGGCGACGCTGTAGCGGCCGTTTTCGAGCGCGCTCATCGCGACTTTGAAGCCGTCGCCGACCTCGCCCAGGATCGCGTCCTCGCCGACCTCGACCCCGTCGAGCGAGATTTCGGCGGTGTCGGAGGAGCGCAGGCCGAGCTTGCCGTGGATCTCCTGGGTCGTGAAGCCGGCGGAGTCGGTGGGGACGATGAAGGCGGCGAGGCCGCGGTGCTTCAGGGCCGGGTCGGTCTGGGCGAAGATCAGGGCGAAGTCGGAGACGTTGCCGAGCGAGATCCACATCTTCTGGCCGCTGATCGACCAGCCGTTCCCGGTCCTGGTCGCGCGGGTGCGGAGGTTGGCGGCGTCGGAGCCGGTGTCGGGCTCGGTCAGGCCGAAGCAGCCGAGGCCCTCGCCCGAGCAGAGGCGGGGCAGCCATTTCTTCTTCTGCTCCTCCGTGCCCCACTTCTCGATCGGGCCGGCGACCAGCGAGGTGACGACGGAGATGACGGTGCGGGCGGAGGAGTCGGCGCGGCCGATTTCCTCGGCGATCAGACCGTAGCTGACGTAATCGAGATCGCGGCCGCCGTACTCTTCGGCGACCGGCGCGCCGAGGAAGCCGATCTCGCCCAGCTTGCGCGCCAGCTCGCGATCGAAACGGCCGGCGCGATCGTTCTCCCTGACCTTGGGGAGGATCTCGCGCTCGGCGAATTCCCGCGCCGCCTCGCGGATCAGCTTCTGCTCGTCGCTCAGCTGGAAGTCCATCTCAGAGCGCCTTCAGCTCTCTACCCAGGGTCTCGGCGAAGGCGTCCTGGGCGTCGCGGGTGCGCGGCCCGGGAGCGGCGGCGAAGACGCGGCCGTCGACCGAGGAGACCGCCTGGATCTCCCGCGTCGTCGAGGCGAGGAAGGCCTCGCCGGCGCCGTGGAGATCCTCGACGTTCCAGCTTCCCTCCGCGACCTCCAGCGCCTTGATCATCCGGTCGCGGGTGATCGACTCCAGCACGCCATCGGTCAGCGCCGGCGTCCGCAGCTCGCCTTCGGGGGAGACCCAGAAGACCGAGGAGGTCGGCGGCTCCAGCACGGTCCCATCCGGCCGGACCAGGCAGGCCTCGTCGGCGCCGTGGGCTTTCGCCAGCCGCGTCGCCTGCATGTTCGCCGCGTAGGAGAGCGACTTGACGCCGTTGAGGATGATCGTCGGGTTGTAGGTGACGGTGGCGAGGCTGAGCGTCTCCGGGTGGTCGGGGATCGGCTCGGTGGCGGCGATGCGCCGGCCGCCGCGGGTGACGATCAGCCGCAGCTGGCCTTCGACCGAGCCGGCGCGCTCCAGCAGCGCGTCGATCTCGCCCTCCAGCGCGCCGCGGTCGAAGCGGAGCTCGATTGCGGCGGCCGAGCGCTCCAGGCGGTCGAGGTGGTCGACGAGCGCGAACGGCTTGCCGCCGTAGAGGCGGATCACCTCGAAGGCACCGTCGCCGCGGTAGAGCCCGTCGTCCTTGAGCCCGATCGTCGCCTCGGTGGTGGCGCTGATCTCCCCGTCGACGCTGGCCAGCTCTTCGAAGCTTGCGCTCACGCGGGCGAGGCTATCGAGTTAGCCGCGCTTGCTGTGGATGCGGCAGCCGGGCCCGCCGAGGCGGTCGCTGGATATGCAGCGGCGCGGTGCCCAGCGGACCTGGTAGTGGCTGTCCCAGGAGTTGGTCTGCTGGCGGCGGACGTAGAAGGGGGAGACGAGGCCGGCGTAGATGGTGCGGTGGCTGAGCCAGGCGATTTCGCAGCGGTAGCGCGTGCGGCTGATCTTGTGGCAGTTGCCGGAGATCCTGCTCAGATCGCCGAAGCGGTCGCCGAAGGCGTTGAAGAGGGTGTAGATCGCGAACTCCTCGGCGACCGACTTCTTCATCGGCGGCAGCGGCGCCGCGGGGTCGACGAAGGGCGCTGGAGCCCCGCTTTCGGTCGCGGCGATCCATTCCGCCACCCAGGAGGAGACATAGTCGACCCGGGTCAGCACGTTTGGCGCCTGCGGCGTGCAGAGGGGGCCGACGACGCTGATAACGCCGAGCTCGACCGGGGTGCCGTCGGCGCGCTGGCCGATCGCCGGGCCGCCGCTGTCCCCGAAGCAGGTGCCGGATTTGTTCGCCGGCGGGCTCAGCAGGCAGAGCTGGACCGCAGGGGAGAACTCTTTGTAGAAGCCGCGGGTTCTGCGCTGGCAGCTGGAAGGCTGCTGGATCGTCATCGTCGCCGAGCGCAGGTTCGCCGGCGCCTGTCGGTTCTGGGCTCGGGTCAGGCCCCAGCCGGCGACCGTCACCGCGGCGCCGCCTGCGTACAAAGCGGCGTCTTCGGACCCGGCGAGCGCCAGCGGCAGGGCGCTGGTCGGGCGAGAGAGGATCAGCACCGCGGCATCGCCGTGGATCACGCCGGGGTCGAAGGATGGGAAGACGTGGACGGCGCTGACGCCGAAGACGTTTTCGCCACTCGCCTGCTTGGGGTTGGCGATGTTGGTCGCCACCGCGTATTCGCCCGGCCTGGTGAAGCCGCCGGTTTCGACGTCCTCGGCGCAGTGGGCGGCGGTGAGGATAACCCGCGGCGCGACCACGGTGCCGGTGCAGGCGAAGCCGTGGCGTTCGTTGCCGGCCTCGATGTAGGCGAGGGAGGGGAACTGCGCGATCGTCGCCGACCGGCCCCCGATGATCGAGGCGTGCGCCCCGTCCGAGGCTGGGGCGGACGCGGGCAGCACGAGGACCAGCGCCAGAATCGCGCCGCCGAGGATGGTCAGCAGTCGTCGCCCCCCCATCAGCACCTCCAACACCCTAGTTGAGCGTTCAGACCGCTTCGAAGACAGTGGACAAACCCTGCCCCACCCCGACGCAGAGGGTGACGACCCCGAACTTGCCGCCGCGGCGCTTCAGCTCGCGGACGAGAGTGCCGGTGAGGCGGGCGCCGGAGCAGCCGAGCGGGTGGCCGAGGGCGATCGCGCCGCCGTTGACGTTGAGCCGCCCCTCGTCGATGCCGAGCTCGCGGGCGCTGGCGAGAACCTGCGAGGCGAAGGCCTCGTTCAGCTCGACGAGGTCGATCTGGTCGATCGTCAGGCCGGCGTTGGCGAGGGCGCGGGGGACGGCCTTGACCGGACCGACGCCCATGAAGGCGGGGTCGACGCCGGCGACGCCGGTGGAGACGACCCTGGCCAGCGGCTCGGCCCCGAGCTCCTCGGCGCCCTTCTCGGAGGCGACGAGCAGGCTGGCGGCGCCGTCGTTCAAGGTCGAGGCGTTGCCGGCGGTGACGGTGCCGCCCTCGCGGAAGACCGGCCGCAGCTTCGCCAGCTTCTGCAGCGACGCGTCCGGCCGCGGTCCCTCGTCGGCCTCGACCAGGACCTTCTCGCGTCCCTGCGGCGCCTCGATCGGGACGATCTCCTCGGCCAGCTTCCCGGCCTCGGTGGCGGCGACGGCGCGCTGGTGGCTGCGCAGGGCGAAGGCGTCCTGGTCCTCGCGGCTGACGCCGTGGCGTTCGGCGACGTTCTCGCCGGTCTCGCCCATCGCTTCGGTGGAGACGCCGAGCTCGGACATGCGCGGGTTGATCATCCGCCAGCCGAGGGTGGTGTCGTGCATCGTCTGCGGCCCGCGGGGGAGCCCGCGCTCGGGCTTCTCGACCACCCACGGCGCCCGGCTCATCGACTCGACCCCGCCGGCGAGGTAGAAGTCGCCCTCGTCCGCTTTGACGGCGCGGGCGGCACTGTTGATCGCCTCCAGCCCGGAGGCGCAGAGACGGTTGACGGTCACCCCGGGAACGCTTTGCGGCAGCCCGGCCAACAGCGCCGCCATCCGGGCGACGTCGCGGTTGTCCTCGCCGGACTGGTTGGCGGCGCCGAAATACACATCGGTGATCCGCTCCGGGTCGACGCCGCTGCGCTCGACCACGGCGGCGATCACGTGCGCGGCCATGTCGTCGGGGCGGACCCCGGAGAGGGCGCCGCGGTAGGCGCCCATCGGCGTTCGCAGCGGTTCGATCAGATAGGCCTCGGGCATCGGTGCGAACCGTATCCTTCTCGCGTGCTCTTCATTCTCGGCACCCTTGGAATCCTGGCCTTCATGGTCGGCGTGCTGCTGGTCGTCGGCCACTACTACCCGGGCAGCTCGGCCAGTCTCGTCGACTGGGTCCCCACCCGCTCGCCCGAGGTCGAGGCGCAGAACGAGATCGACGACGTGCGCCAGATGTTGGAGGCCCAGAACGAGATGCGGCGCCGGCGCGGAGCCCCGGAGATGACCGAGGAGGACCTGCACCGCGGCGTCGCCGAAGACGAGCAACTGCGGCTGCGGGGGCGCGGCCCCTTCGAGGCCGGATAGGTGGCGCGAGCGCTGATCGTCGGCTGCGGCTGTCGCGGCCGGGAGCTCGGTGGGCGGCTGCTGGCCGCGGGCTGGGCGGTGCGCGGGACCAGCCGGCGTGAGGAGGGGCTGGGGGAGATCGGGGCGGCGGGGATCGAGCCGGCGCTGGCCGATCCCGACCGCCCGGGGACGATCCTTGAGCTGGTCGGCGACGTCGCGGTGCTGGTCCTTCTGCTCGGGAACTGCAGCGGCAGGGAGGAGGAACTGGCCGCGATCCACGGCCCGCGCCTGGAACGCCTGCTCGAACACCTCGTCGAAACCCCCGTTCGCGGCGTCGTCTACGAGGGAACCGAGGCGGGAGCCGAGGCCGTCCGCCACGCCGAGCGCACCTGGCGCATCCCAATTCGAGTGACGGGGGAAGGGGACGATCTCGTGCCCCTTGTCAGCGGCGTTCTCGCTGGTCGGTGAAGGCAAATAGCTAAACTCCGATAAGGATTCAGGTAATAGATGAGAAAGCGCGAGAGGAGCGGGATCAATGGCTCTGCAGCTCGGTGACGTAGCACCAGATTTCGAGGCCGACACCACCCAGGGACGGATCAACTTCCACGACTGGATCGACGGCTCGTGGGCGGTCCTGTTCTCCCACCCGAAGGACTTCACCCCGGTCTGCACGACCGAGCTCGGCTACATGGCGCGGATCGAGCCGGAGTTCGAGAAGCGCGGCGTCAAGATCGCCGGCCTCTCGATCGACCCCCTCGACAAACACGAGGAGTGGGCGAACGACATCGAGGAGACGCAGGGCGCGAGGGTCGAGTACCCGATCATCAGCGACGCCGACTTCTCGATCGCCAAGGCCTACGGAATGCTCGCGGCGGACGTCTCCGGCGACCCCGGCGACCGTACCCCGGCCGACAACCAGACCGTCCGCAACGTCTTCGTCATCGGCCCCGACAAGAAGATCAAACTCATCCTCGTCTACCCGATGACCACCGGCCGCAACTTCGACGAGGTGCTGCGGGTGATCGACTCGCTGCAGTTGACCGAAAACCACAAAGTGGCGACGCCGGCCCAGTGGCAGCAGGGCGACGACGTGATCATCTCCGGCTCGGTCAAAGAGGACGAGGCGAAAGAGCTCTGGCCCGAGGGCTGGGAGTCGCCGAAGCCCTATATCCGGATCGTGCCGCAGCCGGGCGGGGAGAAAATCTCCGGCTGACGGTGCCGTTTGCGCGGTGACGTCGGTTGGGGCTGATTCACTGCGCCCATCGAGCCCCGCTTCTTCATCCGCTTGGACCGGGGGGTGAGGATCGCCCGCCTGAATGAACGCGGCGCGGCCTACCTCACCGGGATCGGGTGGGTCAAGGACGGACGGGGTGCGGGGCTCGGTCCATTGCTGCGAGATCGAGAGCGGAGGGAGACGGACGGATGGCGTGAATGTGACGAAGCCGAGGTTTCCGCATTTCGGACATGGCACTTCAATGAGGTGCCGCTGTCGGGGGCGGAGGCGGGACCGTGGTGGAAGCTCCGCGGTGGCAGCGGATTGGGGCTGAAGGGAGGGATGGGGCGCCTGGGCCCCGCGCCACGATTCATCGGCAACGCCTGTCAGAGACGGGTTCAGAACGCGCGGCGGCTGGCCCTCCCGGAGGGTCTCGACCTCGCTGACCTCGACAACCTGATCGCCGCTGCAACCGATGGGTATGAGCGGGCGGAGAAACGGATAGAGGGAATACAGCAGCGCGCGTCCCTTTTCCTCGGCGCCACCGGGTTGACGACCTCCCTCGTCCTCGTCAACGGCAGCCTGCTGTACGGCAATGGCCCGCTGCACCCGTTCGGATTTCTCGTCGCGGTGGGTGTCTTGCTCATGTTCGCGGCGCTGACGCTCGTGATCGCCGGAATCGCCGCCCTCGACGCCACCACGGTCTCATTCGACCGCGCCCACCCGAACTCGCCCCCGCAGGTCGAAGCCAGGCTCGATCTGGAGAGCTGCGAGGCGCGGCGGGATCTCCTGGCGGCGATGCTCCTCGCGATACGGCGAGCGGAGGTGATCGGCGACTGGAAGCTGCACCAGCTGAGACGTGCCCGCTCCGCCTTCGGCGTCTCCGTGGTCTGCGTCGTGGTCGCGAGTGTCCTCGTACTCGGGGCCGTCGTCTTCGGTGGGGTGGGATAGGCCCGCCGGCTAAGTGTTCTTCTCGCCGAGGCGCTCCAGCAGGTCGGCCAGGATCCGCGCGGTCGCTCCCCAGATCAGGTGCCCTTCGACCTCGTAGGTCGGGGTGTGGATGGGGACGCCGCGCCGGATCAGGCGGCGCATCTCGTAGCCCTCACGCAGCAGCCCGAGCGAGAAGGTGAGGACGGTCTCGACCTCGGTCGGGTTCGGCCGCAGGTCGAGCTCGCCGGGGTGGGGGACGTAGCCGACGAAGGGGTGGACGAGGTAGTTGGTGACGAAGGTTTTTACCGCCGGCAGCGCCTCGCCGGCCTCTACCTGGGCGGGGTCGAGCCCGATCTCCTCCTCGGTCTCGCGCAGTGCCGTCGCCAGCAGGTCGGCGTCGGTCTCATCCCGGCGACCGCCGGGGAAGGAGATCTCGCCGGCGTGGCGCCGCAGGTCGGCGCGGCGCTCGGTGAAGACGAGGCCCGGGTCCTGCGGCCAGCCGTAGAGCGGCAGCAGCACCGCCGCCTCCACCGAGCGGATCAGATGATCACCTGGACGGTGCCACCGTCCACCGACCAGGCGGCGCCGGCGACGTAGGAGGCACGCTCGGAGCAGAGGAAGACGATCGTCGCGGCGATCTCCTCCGGCTGGGCGAGGCGGCCGATCGGGCGCTTGGAGCCGGCTTCGGCCAGGGCCTCCTCACGACTGCCTGCGCCGGAGATCTGCATCGACTGGTCGAGCAGGCCGCCGGGCTCCATCCACATCTCCGCCTCAACCGGGCCGGGGGCGACGGCGTTGACGAGGACGCCCGTCTTCGCGTAGCGGTCGGCGAAGAGGCGCGAGAGCGAGAGCTCGGCCGCCTTCGCGACCGAGTACTCGGCCATCGCCGCGGAGGGGCGCTTGCCGGCGGTCGAGCAGACGTTGACGACGCGGCCCCAGCCGCGGTCGACCATCGGTGGGATCGCCGCCCGCATCGCCCGCAGCGGCGCCATCACGTTGAGCTCGTACTGGGCGCGCCATTCCTCGTCGGGCACCTCGTCGAGATCGCGCCACCTGGCGGCGCCGGCGTTGTTGACGAGGACGTCGAGGGCACCGAAGCGCTCCTCGCAGGCGGCGAGCATCCGCTCGCCGGCATCCTCGGCGGTGACGTCGAGGCTGAGTGCCGCCGCGCCGCCTCCGGCCGCCTCCGCCAACCGCGCCGCCTCCTCGGTCGCCGCCGCCAGCCGCTCCTCGCCGCGGGCCACGAGCAGCACCCCCGCGCCCTCGGCGCAGAACTGCAGCGCCACCTCGCGGCCGATGCCGCTGCTGGCGCCGGTTACGACGCAGGCGCGTCCGGCCAGGCCGAGGTCCATCAGGCCGCCTCCAGGCGCTCGGTGATGTTGACGTGCGCTTCGCCGGCGAGGACCTTGTGGACGGGGCATTTGGTGGCGATCACCAGGAGCCGGCGCCGCTGCTCCTCGTCAAGCTCGCCGGGCAGCTTCACCCCGACCTCGAAGCTCGTCGGCACCGGACCCTCGTAGCCCATCTCGACGTCGACCTCGATCGGACCGACGTCCCAGCCTTTGCGCTCGGCGTACATCTCGACCGTGATCGCGATGCAGCCGGCGAGGCTGGCGCCGAGCAGCTCGGTGGGGCGGGGGCCGGTGTCGGTGCCGCCCTGGTGGGCCGGCTCATCGAGCCGCAGGCTCTGGCTGCCGTCGAGCTCGACGTCGTGGGCGTAGCCCTCGACCCGGCGGGCGACGATCCTCACGCTCAGCGCACCGGGTTGAAGGCGTACCCGGTCATCACCTTGGGGAAGAAGAAGGTCGACTTCGGCGGCATCACCGCGTCGGTGTTGCAGATGTCCTTGACCTGCTCGACCGGGACCCCCCGCTGGATGAAGGCGACGTCGTAGTCGCCCTCGTCGACCATCGCCAGGGCGGCGTCGACGCTCTTCGCGTATTCGAGCCCGTCGCGCTCGTCGATGTCGTGGTCGTTCATCCCCGCCAGGTCCTTCAGCACCAGGGTCTCGAGGATCGCCGAGTCAAGCCGGCGGTAGGCCTCGGGCATGCCCTCGAGGCGGCGGTCGACCTCGCCGAGGTCCTTCAGCCGCAGGCGGAAGGCGCGCTTGTGGAAGGAGTCGTAGAGGCCGAAGACGCCGACGCCGTCCTCGCCAGCGGGGTCGATCTCCTCGCGGGCGACCTCGGTGACGTCGAAGAGCTCCCGCAGCCCGTTGCCAAGTCGCTGCTGCTTCTCGGAATCGTCGGTGAAGCCCGAGAGCAGGCGGTGGGTTGGGAAGACGAGCAGGCCGGGGTCGTCGAGCCCGGTCAGCGACATCAGCGTGTAGTTGTGAGGTCCCTCGCCGCCGACCTCGTCGCGGAAGGCGCGGGCGGTCTCGTAGCGGTGGTGGCCGTCGGCGATCAGCAGCTGCGCCGAAGCGAGGCACCCGGTCACGGCGGCGTGCACGGCCGGGTCCGCGACCCTCCAAAGCCGGTTGACGGTGCCGTCTTCGTCGCGTGCCTCGCCCCAGGGCTCGTCCGGCAGCGTCGGCTCGACCAGCGGCCAGGCGTCCTCGGTGCTGAGCGAGAAGATCGAGGAAAGGTTGTAGCCCGTGGCGCGGGTCAGCTCGAGCCGGTCGAGCAGGGGACCGGGATGGGTGCGCTCGTGCGGGCGGACGGTGCCGCTCTCGTAGTCCTCGACCCGCACCCGGGCGAGGATCCCGTTGCGGCTGTAGCTGTTGCCGTCGGGGGCGACGTAGTCCTGGGTCAGGGCCCAGAGCGATGGCTCGGAGTCCTGGACCAGCGCTCCGTCCGAGCGCCAGCTCTCGATCCGCGTGGCCGCCTCCGCGTAGGGATCGCCGCTCGGATTGCTGTCGGGATCGGCGGGGTCGAACGGTTTCGGCAGGTCGATCGCGACGGCGTTGTAGGGCGAGCGCTCCAGCAGCGCCCGCCGCTGCGCCGCGTCGATCACGTCGTAAGGAGGCGCAGCAACCGCATCCAGTGAGCCGACCTTCCCGAGGTCGTAGTGCAGCGCCTTGAAAGGAAGCACCTCCGCCATCGCCTCCAGAACCTACACTTGCCCAGGACGGGGTGTGGCGCAGCCTGGTAGCGCGCCGCCTTTGGGTGGCGGAGGTCCCCGGTTCGAATCCGGGCACCCCGATCCGGCGGTTGAGGAACATCAACGTGCGGGTAGGGGATGCGCAGACGTCCACGGGTGAAGGAGGTTGCAGATGGAGAGTTGGGATCTGAAGACGGTCGAGGTGGAGGCGCGTCAGCCGCGCATCCTCGCCTCGGCTGACGACGCGCGGACGATCCTCCTGCACCTGCCCGAGGGCGAGGAGCTGCAGGAGCACGAGGTGCACGAGCGGGCGCGGGTGATCGTGGTCGACGGCGAGGTCGACGTCACCACCGAGGGCGGCTCCGATTTCGCCAACGCCAGCGCCGGCCATCTCTTCGAATTCGACCCCGGCGAGCGCCGGACCGTGGTCGCCCGCTCCGACGCACGCCTGCTGATGGTCCTCTCACCCTGGCCCGGCGACGGCCACCCCGGCGCGATGACGCTGGAGGAGAAGGCCGAAGCGCGCGAGAAAGCCGCCGAACACGCGGCGCAGTAGCGCGCCGGCTACCAGACGACGAGCGAGCGGGGCTTGTCGTGCTCCCTGATCGCCCGGTCCTTGGTGACCAGCCTGAGACCGTGCTCGATTGCGGTCGCGTAGATCAGTCTGTCCGTTGGATCGCGTGGGAATGAGCTCGGTAGAGCCGCTGCGCTGTCGGCGATCGCGGGAGTGATCCCGATCGTCCGTAACTGGGCGCTGAGATCGTCCAGCCAGGAACGGATCGGCATCTCGATGACGATGCGCTGTCGTTCCACCAGCCAGGCAAGCTCGTACCAGGAGATCCCGGCGATGAGCAGCTCATCGGCCGCCTTCAATACGCGGCGTGCCGAGCGGCTTAGCCGCTCCGGCTCTGAGGACCACCAATGGACCGCGTGGGTATCCAACAGGACGGCTGCCACTAGGACGGGTCCCACATCTCTTCGGTGGACAGGAGGCTTTCCTCGTCGACGGCCGTTTTGGCACGGCCTCGAAACAAACCCTCAAGGGAATGGCCGCCGCGTGGGGGCACCAGCCGCGCCACGGGATGCCCGTGACGGGTGATCTCGATCTCCTCACCCGTGGCCGCCTCGTCGAGGAGGCGCAGGAAGTTTGCCTTGGCAGCGGTCGCAGTCATTGATTTGGCCATATGACCATAATAATGGTCATTTAGTCGGAATGGATGCTGGCCGACTTCGTTCATCTCCCGTCCAAGTCGGTGGGGCCATCAAGTTTTCCCCCAAAGTCGTCGAAAGAGCTCCCAAGAACCGTGATGGAAGAGCTATTCGGCAGCCAGGTGGATGATCCGACCGAGTCGCGGGAGCGGCGGCGGGTTGAGCGTGCCGTGTTCGAAACCGATCGGCAGCTGATCGAGGGTGACCTGACGCTGCCGCCGGCCGGCTACCAGAGCCGTTTCTCGGACTCGTTGAACCGCGGCGAGTTCGAATTCGTGCCGCTGACGAACGTGCAGGTCACCTCGCTGGCCGACGGCAAGGTGGCGCAGGTGCCGTTCCTCGTCCTCTCCAAGCGCCAGATCCGGGTCGCGTACCCGGTCGAGCGATAGGCCTCGTCGTCAGTCCCGCCGCGCCCGGCCCGGGCTCGCGTAGGAGCCGAGGTCGAAGACGAAGGCGAGGATGACGATGAACCACTCGAAGCCGGTGACCTCGTTGCTGCTGGCCGACCACATGACGGCGTAGGCGAGCGTCGTCCAGGGCAGCAGGAAGAACCCGAGCAGGGGGACGAACCAGCCGTCGAAGGCCCGGCTCAGCAGGTCGGAGAAGAGGAAGATCGCGAACAGGGCCAGCCGCGGCGAGAGGAAGGCAAGCAAAACCACCAAGCAGGCCATCCGCAGACGCTACCTTCTACGGAGGAGGCCAAACAAGGAACAGGCTCATGAACAGACTTGGAAAGCTGATGACGATGATGCACCCGGAGAAGACGAAGATGGTCACCCGGGAGGAGGCGCTGCCCGGTCGCAGCGAGCGCGCCTTCGACGTGCCCGCCACCCACGCGGTGCTCGGCACCCCGCTCGAGCCTCCGTTCCCGGAGGGGATCGAGGTCGCCTACTTCGCGCTCGGCTGTTTCTGGGGGGCGGAGCGGCTGTTCTGGGAACTCGACGGCGTCTACTCGACGGCGGTCGGCTACCAGAACGGGACCACGCCCAACCCGACCTACGAGGAGGTCTGCTCGGCGAAGACGGGGCACGCCGAGGCGGTGATGGTCGCCTTCGATCCGCGGGTGATCTCCTACGCCGACCTGCTCAAGGTCTTCTTCGAGGAGCACGACCCGACCCAGGGCATGCGCCAGGGCAACGACGTCGGCACCCAGTACCGCTCGGGGATCTACTTCGTCAACGACGCCCAGAAGGCGACGGCGGAGATGGCGCGCGAGGCCTACGGGCGGTCGCTGCGCGAAGCCGGCCGGGAGGAGATCACGACCGGGATCGAGCCGGCCGGGCCCTTCTACTACGCCGAGGACTACCACCAGCAGTACCTGCACAAGGTGCCGAACGGCTACTGCGGGCTGAAAGGAACCGGAGTCGCCTGCAGCATCCCCGCCGCCGCGGCCTAGGAGGGATCCCTACCGCGGCGGTGCCCGCCGGACGCGCCGAATAGCATCCCCGCCTTCGTGGCACCCTCCTTCGGCTCCTACATCGCCGGCTGCCTCGCCCTGATCGGGATCGTCGCGGCCCTCGGCCTCGGCGGCTACTGGCTGCGGCGCTGGATCGTGCCGGAATTCAGCGGCGCCCTGGCCCGGCTCGCCGACGCGACCCTGGCGGTGGCGATGCTCGTCGTCTGCCTCGAGGTCCTCGGCTCGCTGAGCGCGCTCTACTTCGGATGGATCGTCGTCCTCTGCATCGGCGTCGGCCTCGGCGCCGCCGCGCTCGGGCGAGCAAAAACGGCTGGGCCGGGACGCGAGGTGGCGGCGCCGCGGGTCGAGAACGTCGCCCTGCTGATCGCCCTCGGCGTCGCCTCCTGGACCGTCGCCGAGTGGACCTTCCCGACCCAGTCGAGCCTCGACTTCGGCATGTTCGGCGGCGACACCACCTGGTACCACATGCCCTTCTCGGCGTTCATCGCCCAGGAACACTCGACGGTCCACCTCCACTACACCGACCCGCTGCGGCTGGCCGCCTGGTTCTACCCCGCCAGCACCGAGCTGATCAACGCCTCGACGATCGTCCTCTTCAGGAGCGACTGGCTGGCGCCGCTGCAGAACATGATCTGGCTGCCGATCGGGCTGCTGGCCGCATGGTGCATGGGCCGCCCCTATAAGGTCGGGCCGGCGACCCTGGTCGCCGCGGCGATCGTCCTTGACGCCGGGGTGATGATCGAAACCCAGCCCGGCGAGGCGCGCAACGACATCATGGGGCTGGCGTTCCTGCTCGCCTTCGCCGCCTTCCTGATCAACGGTCACCAGCGCCGGGCGCCCGCCGCCGGGGCGGTGCAGGACGCGCCGGAGCGCGACGCGCCGCTGCTCGACAAGGGGCCGCTGGTGATGGCCGGGATCGCCGCCGGCCTCGCCGCCTCGGTGAAGACGACCTTCCTGGTCCCGGTGGTCGCGATCACGATCGGCGTCATCGTCTTCAGCGGCCGGGGCCGGCGCTGGACGACCGCCTGGGTGATGGGGCTGCCGATGCTTATCGTCGGCGGTTACTGGTACCTGCGGGCGGCGGTCAAGACCGGCGGCAACCCGATCCCGATCACCAAGTTCGGGCCGCTCAACCTGCCGAAGCCCGACCAGATGCCGCTTGACCCGCGGCCGCGCTTCGCCGTCATCGACTACATCACCGACCCGACCATCTACCGGCGCTGGTTCTTCCCCGAGCTCGACAATGCCTTCGGGCCGCTCTGGCCGCTGATCCTGATCATGGCCGTCAGCGCCGCCGTCTACATCGCCTGGCGCTCCCGCAACAAGATCCTGCGGGTGATCGCGGTCGCCTCGCTGCTCACCGCGGTCGTCTACGTCTTCACGCCGCTGACGGCGGCGGGGCAGGAGGGCTCACCAACCGGGTTTTTCACCAACACCCGCTACCTGGCCCCGGGGCTGGTCCTGGCGATGGCGATGCTGCCGTTGGCGCGACCGCTGCGGGCGCCGGACAAGCGCGCCTGGCAGACGCTGCTCTTCCTCACCGGGGTCTTCGCGATCACGGTGCTGATGACGCCGCGCTGGTTCACCTCCTACATCGTCGGCACCGTTTTCCTGACCCTGTGCCTGGTCTGGGCGCCGGCGGCGCTCTCGCTGGCGCGGACGCGCTGGAGCGTCAGCAGGGCGGCGGTCGCGGGCGGCGCGGTGGCGCTGGCGTTGCTGGCGCTGGTGCTCGGGCGCGCCCAGCAGGTCCAGTACGCCGACCAGCACTACGTCAACCCCGACCCGTTCCTCGGCGAAGGCGGGCCGAAGGAGGCCTACGTCTACACCCAGAAGCTGCACGACCAGCAGATCGGGATCATCGGCTCCAGCCAGATCATCTTCGGCCAGTACGGCTTCTACGGCAACGACGTCAGCAACCACGTCGAGTTCATCGGCGTCAAAGGCCCGCACGGGGCGAACCGGCTGCCGACCACCTGCCAGCGTCTGCGCGGCCTCGTCAACGAAGGCGGTTACGACTACCTGGTCCTCAGCCAGTACACCCAGGACACCGGCCCCTACAACTCCGGCGTCCCCAACCCGTACCAGTTCCCGGTCTTCGCCTGGGTCAAGTACGACCCGGCGGCGAAGCTGGTCGTCAAAGACTTCAAAGCCTCGCCTCAGCCCGACTACGTCTTCAAGGTCGACGGCAGGCTCGACCCGAAGGGCTGCAA
>JBIOVP010000071.1:0-4005 GCA_044867815.1 Solirubrobacterales bacterium
CACCCCTGGCGACGGCACCGAGATCGCCGCCACCGTTCCCCTCTCCGAAAGCTCCTAGGCGCAAGCCCGGAGTGGGGGTCGATGGGGGTCGTGAGGTACTCAGCATGGAGCCGCGCCAGCAACCTCCGAGGCGTCAGCAGGTGACACCCCACGCGGCGGAGGTGCTCCGAACGACCCCATCGACACCCACCCCGGGCTTGCGCCTAGGAGCTTTCGGAGAGGGGAACGGTGGCGGCGATCTCGGTGCCGTCGCCAGGGGTGGAGCTGACCTCGATCCTGCCGCCGAGCAGCTCGATCCGCTCGCGCATCCCGATCAGGCCGCGCCCGCCGGTGGAGGAGGTCGGGTCGAAGCCCTCGCCGTCGTCGCGGACGGCGATCTCGATCCTGCCGTCCTCCTCCCGCGCGTTCACCTCGACCCGCGAGGCGGAAGCGTGCTTGACGACGTTGGTCAGCGCCTCCTGCACCAGCCGGTAGACGAGCCGCTCCTCGTCGCCGCCCGGCGCTTCGTCGATCTCGATCGCCACCTCGACCTCGATCCCGCCGCGGGCGGCGGTCTCTTCCGCCAGCGCCTGCAGGGCGCCGGCGAGGCCGAGCCGCTCGAGGGCGGCGGGGCGGAGGTCGTTGATCAGCCGGTTCAGCTCGTTGATCTGGCCCTCCAGCTGCGCCATCGCCT
The DNA here is from genome assembly GCA_044867815.1 of Solirubrobacterales bacterium. Classification (GTDB taxonomy): domain Bacteria; phylum Actinomycetota; class Thermoleophilia; order Solirubrobacterales; family 70-9; genus VAYN01. The sequence goes on from JBIOVP010000071.1 coordinate 674, forward strand.
CCTCGGCCGCGCTCTCGATCAGGGCCTCGCGCCGTTCGCCCTTGCTCTGCAGCGCGGTGGCGAGGGAAATCCGGATCGCCGCCAGACCCTGGAGGGTGTCGTCGTGCAGCTCGCGGGCCCAGCGCCGGCGCTCGTTCTCGGCCGCGTCGACCTGCTGGCGCAGGCGGTCGGACTCGACGGTCTGCGCCGTCGCCACCGCGGTGGCGGCGCTGGCGGCGAACGACTGCAGCAGGCGTAGGTCCTCCTGGTCGAACTCGACGCCGCCGGCTTCGCGGTCCAGCGCGACGAGGACGCCGACGGCGCGGCCGCGGAACAGCAGCGGCACCACCAGCGCCGCCTCGGCGCCGAGGCGTTCGCGCAGGCGCGCCTTCGAGGGCGGCGAGCCGCGCTCGAGCCGCTGCGAGACCCGGTCCTCCATCGCCCCGCCGAAGACGGCGTCGTCGAGGGGGACCTGGAGATCGTGCAGGTCCTCGGTGACTTCGCCGGCGCGGGCGGCGACGTAGAGGTGGTCGCCGCGGCGCAGGAGGACCAGCAGGGCGCGGGCGCCGACCAGCGCGCGCGCCCGCTTGACGATCAGGTCGAGAACGCGATCGACGTCGGTCTCGCCGCCGACCGTGCGGGCGATGTCAACCGAGGTCTCGGCCCGCCGCAGCGCCTGCTCGATCTCCGCCTCGCGCTCGGAGAGGCTGGTGTATAGGCGGGCGTTCTCGATCGCGATCCCGGCCCAGCTGGCGAGGGTGATCGCCGCTTCCTCGTCGCTCTGGTCGAACGCCTCGGCTCCCTGCTTCTCGGTCATGTAGAGGTTGCCGTAGGTCTCTCCGCGGACCGAGATCGGCACCCCGAGGAAGGAGTGCATCGGCGGGTGCCCGGGCGGGAAGCCATAGGCGTGGGGATGAGAGTTGACGTCGCGCAGCCGCAGCGGCGCCGGCTCGCGGATCAGCTCGCCGAGGACGCCGCGGCCGCGCGGCAGGTTGCCGATGTCCCGCCGCGCCTCCTCGTCGATGCCGACGTTGATGAAGCGTTCGAGCTCGCGCCGCTCGGGGTCGAGGACGCCAAGCGCCGCGTAGCGGGCGCCGGTCAGCTCCCGGGCAGCGTCGACGACCGACTTCAGCACCGCCTCCAGGTCGAGCTCTGAGAGCAGGCTGCTGCCGACGTCGATCAGACGCCGGAAGCGCTCTTCCTCGACCTGGTGGTGGGACTGCTCGGAGGCGTCCATGGTGCAGGAATACTCCCACCAATTAGCCGTATTTGGGAGGGTCGGCGGCAGAGGGGTCGAATGCAGCCGGGATGGAGAGGGAGCTGAGCGTCGGCGGGGTCTTCGGCACCGCCTTCTCCGTCTTCGGCGACAGGGCGCGCGTGCTCGTGCCGATCTCCTTCGCCGGCGCGCTCGTGGTCTCGGCGACCAGCGCTCTGCTGGCCGAAAACGCCGGCGTGTTCGTCGCCTTGATCGTCGACATGGCCTTTTTGGCCTTCGTGACGGCTGTCGTCATGGTCGTGCTGCGGGACCAGAGAGAGCGGCGGCCCGACTCTTCTGCAACCGAGCTCATGTCGAGTGCTCTCCCGCCGCTCCCCGCGGCGACTCTGGCCGCCTCCCTCGCCTTCGTGGCGGTGGTTGTAGGGATCGTGTTCCTGGTCGTTCCCGGCCTCTACCTAATGACGATCTGGGCTGTGCTCCTGCCGGTGGTCGTGGTCGAGCGGCCCGGCGTCTTCGACGCGTTCGGCCGCGCGCGGCAGCTCGTGCGCGGGAACGGCTGGAAGGTGCTCGGGATCGTCCTCCTCCTCGGCCTGATCCTGGTCGGGATCGGCTTCCCCATCAGCTTCGTGCTCCACCGCCAGGTTGCCGGAGACGTGGCGCCCCTCCTGGTCAACTCGCTCGTCTCCTCGTTGATCAGTCCGTTCCAGGCCCTCGTCCTCGGCGTCCTCTACTACCGCCTGCTGGATATCGAGCAGAACCGACAGGAGCAGCCACCTTCAGTGCCGGAGCAGACCGGCGACCGCCTCGGCTAGCTGCTCGCCGCGCGCGGTCAGCGTGTACTCGGTGTGGGGCGGCCGGCCGGGGACGAGGTGGCGCTCGACGATCCCGGCCGCCTCCAGCTGTTCCAGCCGCTCGGAGAGCGTGGTGGGGGAGACGCCGGGGAGGGACTGGCGGAACTCGTTGAAGCGGGCGGCGCCGCTGGAGCAGGCGTAGATCGTCGCCATCGTCCAGCGGCGCTCGAGCAGGCCGGCGGCCGCCCGCATCTCGGGCGGCACCGGCGAGCAGCTGCGACATCGCGGGGACACAGCCCTACCCGGTCGCCCCATCGCTGCCGACGGGACGATTTCCCTCCATATAGGGGTAGTTTCGTCCCGTCGAGCTCTCTTGCCCCGGCTCCAAGGCCAGCGCCAGCACCTCGTCGATGCTCATCACCGGGTGGAAGGTCATCTGCTCGCGCACCTCCTCGGGCACCTCGTCGAGGTCACCGCGGTTGCGCTCGGGCAGGACCACCTCGGTCAGCCCGGCGGCGTGGGCCGCCAGCACCTTCTGCTTGAGGCCGCCGATCGGCAGCACCCGGCCCTGCAGGGTGACCTCGCCGGTCATCCCGACCGTGTGCTTGACCGGGCGCCCGGTCAGGAGCGAGACGAGCGCAGTCGTCATTGCCGTGCCGGCGCTGGGGCCGTCCTTGGGAATCGCCCCGGCGGGGACGTGGAGGTGGAACTCGCGGGCGAACGCCTCGGCGGGTATCCCGAGCTCCTCGCGGTGCGCCCGCACGTATGAGAGCGCGATCCGTGCCGACTCCTTCATCACGTCGCCGAGCTGGCCGGTCAGCACCAGTCCCTTGTCGCCGTCCATCGCGGTCGCCTCGATGAAGAGGATGTCGCCGCCGCTCCCGGTCACCGCCAGGCCGGTGGAGACGCCGGGGATCGCGGTCCGCTCGACCGACTCCTGGAAGAACTTCTGCCGCCCGAGCGCCTCGCGCAGGGCATCGGAGTCGATCGTGATCTTCCCGTCGGCCTCGCCGGCGGCGATCTTCATCGCCGCCGAGCGGATCACCTTGCCGATCTCGCGCTCGAGCCGGCGCACGCCCGCCTCGCGGGTGTACTCGGAGATCACCGCGCGCAGGACCTCGTCGGAGACCTCGACCTCCTCCGGCACCAGCCCGTTGCGCTTCAGCTGCCGTGGCAGCAGGTAGCCGCGGGCGATCGCCAGCTTCTCCTCGGTCGTGTAGCCGTCGAAGCTGATCAGCTCCATCCGGTCCAGCAACGGCGCCGGGATCGTGTCGACCAGGTTCGCGGTGGCGATGAAGACGACCTCGGATAGGTCGACCTCGACGTCGAGGTAGTGGTCGCGGAAG
>JBIOVP010000072.1:0-11319 GCA_044867815.1 Solirubrobacterales bacterium
GGCCCGGCGACCCCTCCCCGGAACCCCCATCCGAAGCTGGGAATGGTTCGGCCGGGATTCAGCGGATCGGGTTGTCCGCCACCCAGAGGCCGTTGGAGCGGATCGGGCAGTTCTTGGTCGGCCCGAAAAGAAGCTGTCGCATTGTGGATGCGGGGCAGAAGAAGGCTCTGGATTTGGAGATTGTCGTTCCGGTCGAGGACATGGCTGACCCGGGAGCTCCTGCCTATCCGAGTGAGGACGGGCCTCCTCCGACCGAAATCGAGCCCTCAGCTCACGTGAGGTCGATCTGGCCGGCCATCTACCCCAAGCTCCTAGAGCTGGTCCAGGAACACACCTCGACGATGATCTTCGTCAACAACAGACGAGCAGCGGAGCGGTTGGCAAAGAGGCTCAACGAGCTTGCAAACGGCGAAGGGGAATCCGAGCTGCCTGCCACCGAGCACGGAGGTCACGCGTCTGCCGATCCGGCGCCTCCAGCGGGTGGCACGGTAGGGGGGACCATGTCTGAGGAAGCTTTAGCTACCGGAAGACATGGGGGGTCCCCTGCCGTGACAGGACCCGCTGGCCAGGAGCCCTACGTCGAAATCGCCAGGGCCCACCACGGTTCTTTGTCCCACGAGGAGCGTTCTGTGGTCGAGGAGATGCTGAAGAGCGGCGAGCTGCCCTGCCTCGTCGCCACCTCCTCGCTGGAGCTGGGGATCGATATGGGGGCGGTCGACCTCGTGATCCAGGTCGAGTCGCCGAAGTCCGTGACCCGCGGCCTGCAGCGGATCGGCCGCGCCGGCCACCGCATGGGCGAAGTCTCCAAAGGCCGGATCTTCCCCAAATACCGCGGCGACCTGCTCGAGTGCGCGGTCGTCGCCCGCCGCATGCGCGAGGCGGAGATCGAGGAGACGACGATCCCGCGGAACCCGCTCGACGTCCTCGCCCAGCACCTCGTCTCGCTGGCGGCGCAGAAGGAGTGGGAGGTCGACGAGGTAGAGCGCCTGGTCACCTCCACGCAGTCCTTCCACGACCTCTCGCGCGAACAGCTGGAGAACGTCCTCGACATGCTCGACGGCCGCTACCCCTCCGACCGCTTCGCCGAGCTGCGGCCGCGGATCGTCTGGGATCGCACCGAAGGCACGATCCACGGCCGCAAAGGCGCTCGCCAGTTGGTCGTCACCAACGCCGGAACGATTCCCGACCGCGGCCTCTACGGCGTCCACCTCCCCGACGGCCGCCGGGTCGGCGAGCTCGACGAGGAGATGGTCTACGAGGCCCGCGCCGGCCAGACCTTCCTGCTCGGCTCCAGCACCTGGCGGATCGAGGAAATCACCCGCGACCGCGTGATCGTCACCCCCGCACCGGGCGCTCCCGGCGCCGTCCCCTTCTGGAAGGGCGACGGGATCGGCCGCCCGGCCGAGCTGGGCCGGGCAATCGGCGCCTTCGCCCGCGAGGCGGTCTCCCGGGAGCCGGCCGAGCTGGCCAAGGAGTACGACCTCGACGAGCGCGCCGCCAACAACCTCGTCTCCTACCTGCGCGAGCAGCAGCAGGCGACCCGCGTCGTCCCCTCCGACGAGACGATCGTCGTCGAGCGCTTCCGCGACGAGATCGGCGACTGGCGCCTCTGCATCCTCAGTCCCTACGGCGGCCGCGTCCACGCCGCCTGGGGCCTCGCCCTCGCCGCCAAGATCCGCGACGAACGCGATCTCGAGGCCGACGCGATCTGGTCCGACGACGGCATCGTCGTCCACCTCCCCGACGCCGACGAGCCGCCGCCCGCCGACCTCGTCCTCATCGACCCCGACCAGATCGAAGACCTCGTCGTCGGCGAGCTCTCCGGCAGCGCCCTTTTCGGCGCCCGCTTCCGCGAGAACGCCTCCCGCTCGCTGCTTATCCCGCGCGCCTACCCGGGCAAGCGCACGCCGCTCTGGCAGCAGCGGCTGAAGTCGCAGAGCCTGCTCGAAGTAGCGCGCGACTTCCCCCGCTTTCCGGTCGTGCTCGAGACCTACCGCGAGTGCCTGCGCGACGTCCTCGACCTGCCCGCCCTCACCGAGCTGCTGGAAAAGCTCCACTCTCGCGCCCTCAGCCTGGTCGAGGTGGAGACGCCGACCGCCTCGCCCTTCGCCTCCTCGCTGCTCTTCGACTACGTGGCGACCTACATGTATGAGGGGGACACGCCGAACGCCGAGCGGCGGGCGGCGGCGCTGGCGCTCGACCGCGACCTCCTGCGCGAGCTGCTCGGCCAGGAGGAGCTGCGCGAGCTGATCGACCCCGAGGCGCTGGAGGAAGTCGAGGCCCAGCTCCAGCACCGCACCGAGGCCGGCCGCGCCGGCGACCGCGACGCCCTCCAGCAGCTGCTTCGGAACCTCGGCGACCTGACCCTGGCTGAGTGCGAGGAGCGGGTCGCCGAGGGTTACTCGGCGAAGTCGATGCTGGAGAAACTCGTCGCCGAGCGCCGCGTCGCCAGGGTCCGCGTCGCGGGGGAAGAGCGCTACATCGCCGCCGAGGACGCCGGCCTCTACCGCGATGCGCTCGGTGTCCCCGAGCCGCCCGGGCTGCCGGAGACCTTCCTCGAGGAGCACCCCGACGCGATGCGGGCGCTGGTCCGCCGCTACGCCCGCACCCACGGCCCCTTCCCGACCCTGCAGCTGACCGACCGCTACGGCGTCGACCCGGCGCCGGCCCTGCGCGAGCTCGAGTCCGAAGGGGCGATGGTCCGCGGCGAGCTGCTGCCGGACGGGACCGAGCGCGAGTGGTGCGACTCCGAAGTCCTGCGCCGGGTCCGCCGTGCCAGCCTCGCCCGCCTGCGCAAGGAGGTCGAGGCGGCCGACACGCGGGAGCTGGCCCGCTTCCTCCCGAGCTGGCAGAACGTCGACGCCTTCCGCCGCACCGGCGCCGGCCTCGACCGCCTGCGCGAGGCGCTGGTGCCGCTGCAGGGGGTGGCGCTGACCCCGAAAGTCTGGGAGAGGGACGTGCTGCCGCGCCGCCTCGGCGCCTACTCGCAGAGCTGGCTCGACGAGCTCTGCACCAGCGGCGAGCTGGTCTGGATCGGCGCCGGCGCCCTCGGCCGCAACGACGGCCGCGTCGCCGTCTACTTCCGCGAGGACGTCCGCCTCGCCGGGCCACCGCCGTCGAACGCGAAGCTGGAGTCACCGGGCGGCGAGGTCCACGAGGCGATCCGCGAGCGGTTGAAAGCGGGCCCCTCCTTCTGGCTCGACCTCGTCGTCGAGCTCGAACATCCGGCCGAGGACATCCACAACGCCCTCTGGGACCTGGTCTGGGCGGGCGAGGTGACCAACGACGCCTTCGCGCCGCTGCGGGCGCCGCGCCTGCGGGCGGTGCCGCCAAGCGAACGCCCCGGCCGCCGTTTCGCTCGTCGCCGCAGCACCACCGGCGCCGCCGTCCAGGGCCGCTGGTCATTGACGCAGCCGCTGTTCGCCAACGCCCCCGGCCCTGGCGCCAAGCTCCGCGCCACCGCCGAGTTGATGCTGGAGCGCTACGGGATCGTCACCCGCGAGACCGTCCTCGCCGAGGGCATCCCCGGCGGCTTCTCGACCCTCTACGGGGAGCTCGGCAACCTCGAGCTGCTCGGCACCGCCCGCCGCGGCTACTTCGTCGAGGGCCTCGGCGGCGCCCAGTTCGCCCTCCCAGGCGCGGTCGAGCGCCTCCGCTCCCTGCCCGAACGCGACGGCTCCTACCTCATCCTCGCCGCCACCGACCCCGCCAACCCCTACGGCGCCTCCCTGCCCTGGCCGAAGCTCGAGGGCGGCCGCCGCCCCGGCCGCACCCCGGGGGCCCACCTTCTGCTCCGCGACGGCGAGCCCCTCGTCTTCGTCGAGCGCGGCGGCCGCGGCCTCCTCCGCCTCAAGCAGTTGGACGGCCCCGAGCTGGAGGAGGCGATGCGCGCCCTTGCCGACGCCGTCCGCGAGGGCCACCTCCCCAAACTCCCGGTCGAGAAACTCGACGGCGAACCCGTCATCGGCTCCGGCCACGAGGACGCCCTGGTCGGCGCCGGCTTCAGTCGCGGCCCGCGCAAACTGACCGCCTCGGCCTGAGTCGTGTACGGGATTCCCGTACATCCATGTACGGCTTTGCCGTACACTCTGTACGGTGAACCCGTTCAACTACCAAGGACCGATCTCGCCGCCGCATCTGATCGACCGCGGCACCGAGCTTGAAGCGCTGCAGAGAGCGGCTGCCAACCGCGTCGCCATTCGGCTTGCGGCTCCGCGCCGGTTTGGCAAGAGCAGCTTGCTCGAAGCTCATGTCGTCGCGATGCGTGGCGTCGGACACTGCGCGGTGCGGGTCGACTTCTCCAAGGTCTCGACGATTGGGGACGTAGCGGCGAGACTTGCCCACGCCTACAGCGCGTTGCCGGTCGAGCCACATCGCGTCGTCAGTCGTTGGGCAGCTCGCTTAGGCATCACGGCGACAGTTGCCGGCGTGGGATTCACCGTGGCGCCCCAAACGCCGCGCTTGGCTGCCGACGAGGCTCGTGTCGCCCTCCTCCAGCTACTCGATGTGCCGCGCGAGATGTTTGGGAGAGACGGCGAACTGACGGTGGTGTGCTTCGACGAGTTCCAGGACCTGCTCGTCGCTGACAACGACCTCGACGGGCTGTTCCGTTCGGTGATCCAGCACCATGGCGAGGCCGCTGCCTACGTCTTCGCGGGGAGCCAACCTTCGCTGATGCGCGCTTTGTTCTCGGAGTACGAGCGGCCGTTCTACGGCCAGGCTCGCCCGCTCGAACTCTCGACTCTTCCGCTCGACGAAGCGGCCAACGACATCGAAGCCTTGTTCGGGGCCGACGGCTTGGAAGTCGACAGCGCCATCGATGAGCTTCTCGCTTTCACCGGAGGCCACCCCCAGCGCACGATCCTGCTGGCCCACCATCTCTACGAATTGCTCGACGAGGGGGAGCACCTGGAGCGTCCGGCAGCGGCTGCGATCGATATGGCGCTGACCGAGACCGCGGACGCCCTTCAAGCGTTGTGGGACGGTTTCGACAGGAACGAACGGGTAGTCCTGATGGCCCTCAGCGACGGCAAAGCTCCAACCGGCAGCATCGTTGCCGATGAGCATCGGATTCCCCGCTCGACCTTGCGGGAGGCGCTGGATCGGTTGCTGAGCGACGAACGCTGCGTCCAACGCGGCGCCGATGGCAGGCCCTACCTGCTCGATCCGCTTCTCGCCGAGTGGCTCCGCCGCCGTTAATCGAACCGTATTCGGCTCGCCAGCCAAACCATTGCCATAATCGGTGCAGTGCCTGAGGCAGATCAGAGCGCGGTCGACCTGCTGAAGAGCGTGACGCTCTTCGCCGACCTGGAGGAGGGGGAGCTGGAGCGCTTCTCGCACGTCGCCGTGCCGCGGACGTTTCCGGCCGGGACGCGGGTCTTCCACGAGGGCGACGATTCGGACGCCTGCTACATCGTCAAGGAGGGGAGCTTCCGGGTCACCCGCGAACACTCCGACGGCCGCGCGATCACCCTGGCGACGCTGGGGCCGGGCGAGATCTTCGGCGAGCTGGCGATGCTCGACGGCGACAAGCGCTCGGCCAGCGCCGAGGCGCTGAGCGAGGGGGAGCTGCTGGCGCTGCCGGCAAACGACGTGCGGGCGCTGCTCGCGCGCCATCCCGAGATCTCCCTGAAGCTGGTCGCCGGCCTTGTCCGCCGCCTCCGTGCCGCCAACGTCCGCCTCTCCCGCCAGAGCTTCCAGACCGTCCCCAGCCGGGTTGCCGGCATCCTCGCCCAGCTCAGCCGCGAGGGCCAGGACGGGGATGGCGAGCCCACCGCGGAGGTGACGATCAACATGAACCAGACCGACCTCGCCCAGCTCGCCGGCACCTCGCGCGAGTCGGTCAGCCGCTTCCTCGCCGAGCTCGAGCGGGCCGGCGTCGTCCGCTCCGGCCGCGGCCGTGTCACCGTGCTGGAGCCGGACAAGCTCCGCAACTACATCTACTGAGCAGCACTCTGGTGGCGCTCTCGACACCGACGAGGCTGGAGCTGCCGTACCGGTGGAACGCGGTCGACGGTCTCGTCCGCGCCGAGATCGGCACCAACGACGATCCGGCGGCCCACGGGTGCGAGGAGTTCGCCCGCGGCTTCCCCTACTGCCGGGCGACGATCGAGCCGCCCGCCCGCGGCTACGGGGAGATGCTCGGCTGGGTGCAGATCGTCGACACAAACGAACACGAGTCCGGCTTCCGCATCGACCACTTCGACCCCATCGGCGAGGTGCGGCACCCCTTCGCCTTCTTCGGCTTCTCCCCGACCCTCTTCGACTCCCCCCACACCACCATCCCGGAATGGGACTTCCTCGCCCACACCTTCCTCTGCGGGTTGGGGGGGAAGTTGTTCGAACAGACGGAAGGAGGCCGTCGCGAGGTCCGTCCCGTCCTCGGTTTCTCCTGGGGGCTATCCAAACAGGGGAGCGCGATCGAGATGCTCGATCCGAAGCAGCTCTCCGTCAGCGACTGGAACGGCCACCTCGCCTACCTGCGCCGGAGGTTCCCCTCCTGGACCTTTCCCGCCGGCTTCTTCGACGGCCCCCTGCCGTGAACGCCGCGGCCGCACGAAGGCGCATGGTCGAGCACCAGCTGCGGGATCGCGGGATCGAGGACCTGCGGGTGTTGGCGGCGATGGACGAGGTGCCGCGGGAGAGATTCGTGCCGGCGGAGCTGCGCGACCGCGCCTACGCCGACCAGGCGCTGCCGATCGGCGAGGAGCAGACGATCTCCCAGCCCTGGATCGTCGCCACGATCTGCGAGGCGCTGGAGCTGGATCGTTCCGAGCTGGTGCTGGAGGTCGGCACCGGTTCGGGCTACTCGGCCGCCGTGCTGGCGCGGCTCGCCAGCCACGTGGTCAGTATCGAGCGTCACGAGTCGCTGACGTTCGACGCGGCGAGGACGCTCGCGATGCTCGGAGTCCACAACGTCGAGCTGGTCGTCGGCGACGGCAGCCTCGGCTTCCCCCCGCGAGCGCCTTACGACGCGATCGCCTGCCATGCGACGGCGCCGAAAACGCCGCGGGCGCTGCTCGACCAGCTCGCCGCGCGAGGCCGACTCGTCGTCCCGCTTGAGGCCGGCGACGCCGACGTGCTGATGCTCTACCGCCGCCAGGGCGATCGCTTCGAACCCGAGCCGCTCACCCCCTGCCGCTTCGTGCCGCTGATCGGCGAGGAGGGGTTCGAGCCCGGTTAGCGCTGCCGCTCAGCAGCTGGAAACGACGTCGTTGCCGTCCTTGACGACGTCGTCACCGCCGCCGCCGCCGCAATCGATCCTGTCGCGTTGGCCATCGAGGGCTTCGATGAAGTCGCTGCCGCCCTTGCCGATCAGGGTGTCGTTGCCGAGGTGGCCCATGATGCTGTTGGAGTCGTTGTCGCCGACGAGGACGTCGGGGCCGTCGGATCCCTCCAGGCTCTCGTTGTCGCCGAGGACCTTGTCGTCGTTGCCGCAGCCGGGAGGTCCGCCGCCGCCGCCGAGACTGACGCGGAGGTTGTCCTTGGAGCGGGCGTAGGAGACGGTGTCCTCGCCGGGGCCGCCGTCGTAGACGTGGCCCTGGCAGGTGGGGACGGAGTTGACCAGGAGGTCGTTGCCGGGACCGCCGAGAAGGTTGTCGCCGCCCGGGTCCGCGTAGAGGACGTCGGAGCCGCCGCCGCCCTCGAGCCGGTCGTGTCCGTTGTTCGGGCTGTTGTAGTTCTCGCCCGCTTCCAGCACGTCCTCGCCGGCACCGCCGATCAGGTTGTCGTCGTCGGCGTTGCCGTTGATCCGGACTTTGGCGCCGGCCGGGACGCTGCCGTCAACGACGATCGTGTCGTTGCCGTTGCCACCGGTGATGACGATCAGCGGAACCTTGCCGCCGGTGTCCGGACAGATCATCGCGTTGCCGTTGGAGGCGGGGGTTTCGCAGCCGTCGCCGGAGAAGATCGGGATCACCGAGGTGACGACCCAGGCGCCGTCGCCGCGGGAGACGCGGATGTCGTCGTTCTGCGGGCTGCCCTGGACGATCAGGCTGGAGCCGTCGAGGCCGAGGTTGAGGGTCCCGAAGGCGAGGCTCGGGGGCGGCGACTCTTCCGGGCCGCAGGAGGTCTCGACGCTGAAGCCCTCGCAGGAGTCGGTGCCGGGGCCGCCGAAGGCCTGGCCACCGCCACCGCCGCTCTGCAGGTCGTCGTTACCGACGCCGCCGTCGATCCGGTTGGAGGCGCCGTCGCCGACGATTTCATCGCCCTGGGGCGAGCCGACGACGTCCTCGAAGCCGCCGAGGTTGTCGTGCCCGTCGCCTTTGGCCTTGTTGGTGGCGAGGCTGATGATGACGCCGCCGCGCGTGGCGCTGGCGTAGGAGACGATGTCGTTGACGCCGTCGCCGCCGAAGAGGTCGTCGGTGCCGGCGTCGCCGCGGACGATGTCGCCATCACCTGGGCCGCCATCGGTATGGTCGGTGCCGGCGCCGCCGAAGACTTCGTCGGCGTCACCACCGCCCTGGAGGTCACTGTCGTCGCCGGGACCGCCTTCAATGTGGTCGGAGCCGGCGCCGCCATCGATCTTGTCGTTGCCCTTGTCGCCGAGCAGTTTGTCGTTGCCGCCGTCGCCGTCCATCCTGTCACTGCCCTGCTGGCCGTCGAGGTAGTCGTCGCCGGCACCGCCACCGAGCTTGTCGGGGCCCTTGAAGCCGATCAGGACGTCGTTGCCGCCGCCGCCGTGGAGGCCGTCGGAGCCCTTCGAGCCGGAGAGGGCATCGTCGCCGTCACCGCCGTCGATGCTGTCGGAGCCGGTATCGCCCTGGAGGTTGTCGTTGCCGCCGTCGCCGTGGAGCGAGTCGAAGCCGCGCCCGCCGTTGATGCTGTCGTTGCCGGGACCGCCGCAGATCGTGTCGTTGCCGTTGGGGCCGCCGGTGATGACGTCGTTACCGCCGCCGCCGTAGATGACGTCGCTGGCCTTTTTGCCGGCGATGTGGTCGTTACCCGGCGTGCCCTTGATCGTCACCTTCCTGCCGTCGCACTTCATCGCCGAGGCGGACCCGGCCAGCGGCAGCAGGAGGAGGGCCGCGGTGGCTGCGAGCAGGGACGGGAGCAGGCGGGAGGGACGGGTGAGGTTGGGCATCCCTGCCTCCATCGGCGGCCGGCCCGCGAATCTGGAGCCGCGCAATTCGAAACCGCAAATTTGTTGATTTCGCCTAGGACAGGTGTCCAACGGATTGGCGAACTTGCGTGTCGGGCCTGAGCCGGGCCCAACCCCCGGTGAGCGGCGGCGTCAGATACGCTCGCTGCGCATGCGGGGTGGCATCTACGTCTTGAACTTCTACTCGGCGGTCTTCATCGACCAGCTGAAGCGCGGTCGCAAGACGGCGACGATCCGGCTCGGCGACAAGAGCAACAAGTACGAGCGCGGCCAGGTCGTCTGGATCACGGTCGGGTTCCGCCACAGCCCGCGGGAGAAGATCTTCACCGCCGTCATCGACGACGTCGAGGTGAAGCGGCTCAGCGAGCTCAGCCGTCGCGACATCGAGCACGACAACCCCGAGTTCCGCCGCCTCGAGGAGACGACCCGCTTCCTCGAGCAGATCTACAGCCGGCCGGTCTCCGAGGACGACCTGGTCACGGTGATCCGCTTCTCCCAGATCGTCGAGCCGCCCCGCGCGCACCTCGGTAACGGAGAGACGCCCCACCGCAACTGAGGCATGGCCGAGTACGCCTTCCTCACCACCTGGCTGCTCGAGTCGCCCCGGGAGCCGGTCTGGGAGGCGATCCATGCGCAGGAAAAGTGGCCGAGCTGGTGGCGCGGGGTGGAGGAGGCAGCGGAGCTACGGGCGGGTGAGGAGAACGGCCTCGGCAGCGTCTCGCGGATGGTCTGGAAGAGCCTCCTACCCTATCGGGTCAGCTTCGACGTGACGACGACGCGGATCGAGTACCCGACCCTGATGGAGGGGCGGGCGGTCGGGGAGCTCGAAGGCGTCGGCCGCTGGCGGCTCTACGAGCAGGACGGGGTGACCGCGGTCCTCTACGAGTGGAACGTGGCGACGACGAAGGCCTGGATGAACCTGCTGGCGCCGCTGCTGCGACCCGCTTTCGAGTGGAACCACGACTGGGTGATGCGGCGCGGCGGCGAGGGAATTTCCGACCTCCTGGGCTGCCGCCTCTTGGCGATCGACTAGCTCTTCGCTATCTTTCAGGTCGCTGGCACTCTCACCCCGAGAGTGCCAAACGTCGCAAGACCAGAGATTTGGCTCTGGAGCGGCGTTTCTCAACTTTCACCACCCAGACCGATAACGGAGGTTCACGGATGAAGCTGAAGCCCCTCGGGGACCGGCTGATCGTCAAGCCGATCGAGGAGGAGGAGACGACCGCCAGTGGCATCGTCCTTCCCGACACGGCCAAAGAGAAGCCGCAGAAGGGCCAGGTTGTGGCCGTCGGCGACGGCAAGTGGGACGAGGACGGCGAGAAGCGGATCCCGCTCGACGTCGCGGAGGGGGACGAGGTCCTCTACTCCAAATACGGCGGCACCGAGGTGACCGTCGAGGGCGACGAACTGCTCGTCCTGCGCGAGTCGGACGTCCTGGCCAAGGTCGGCTGATCCCCAGCCCCAACGGACTTACGTAACCAAGGAGGACTGAACACAAATGGCTCACAAGGAGCAGAAGTACGCAGAGGATGCGCGAGGGGCCCTGCAGGCCGGCGTCGATTCCGTCGCCAACGCCGTCAAGGTCACGCTCGGCCCGAAAGGCCGTTACGTCGTGCTCGACAAAAAGTTCGGCGCGCCGACGATCACCAACGACGGCGTCACCATCGCCCGCGAGGTCGAGGTCGAGGACGTCTTCGAGAATCAGGGCGCCCAGCTCGTCCGCGAGGTCGCGACCGCGACCAACGACGTCGCCGGTGACGGCACCACCACCGCCACCCTGCTGGCCCAGACGATCGTCCGCCAGGGCCTGAAGAACGTGGCCGCCGGCGCCAACCCGCTGGCTCTGCGCCGCGGGATCGAGAAGGCGGTCGAGGAGGTCGTCGACAACCTCCGCAACAAGCAGAGCAAGGAGGTTGCCGGCAAAGACCAGATCGCCCGCGTCGCCGCCATCTCCGCCGGTGACGACGAGATCGGCAACGTGATCGCCGACGCGATCGAGAAAGTCGGCAAAGACGGCGTCGTCAACGTCGAGGAGGGCCAGACCTTCGGGATGGAGCTCGAGTTCACCGAGGGGATGCAGTTCGACAAGGGTTACATCTCGCCGTACATGGTCACCGACCAGGACCGCATGGAGGCGGTGCTGGACGACCCCTACATCCTCATCGCCAACCAGAAAATCGGCTCCGTGCGGGACATCCTGCCGGTGCTCGAGCAGGTGA
>JBIOVP010000073.1:0-3601 GCA_044867815.1 Solirubrobacterales bacterium
CCGCTGCCGACCGAGAAAAACGTCTACTGCGTGATCCGCTCGCCGTTCAAGGACAAGGACTCGCGCGAGCACTTCGAGATCCGCACCCACAAGCGTCTGATCGACATCCTCCAGCCTTCGCCGAAAACCGTCGACTCGCTGCAGCGGCTGGACTCGCTGCCGGCGGGCGTCGACATCGAGATCAAGCTGTAAGGGGCTCTGGTGGCGGCGATCCTCGGCAAGAAGCTCGGCATGACGCAGGTCTTCCGCGAGGACGGCAGCGTGGTTCCCGTGACGGTGATCGAGGCCGGTCCCTGCAAGGTGACCGCCGTCCGCGACTCCGACCGCGACGGTTACCGGGCCGTGCAGCTCGCCTTCGGCGAGGTCAGGCAGGGCAAGCTCTCGAAGGCCGAGGAAGGCCACCTGAAGAAGGCCGGTGCCGCTCCGTCGCGCCACCTTGTCGAGTTCCGCGACGAGGACCTCGGCGCCGGGAAGGGCCCGAAGGTTGGCGACGACGTCACCGTCGAGGGCTTCGAGGCCGGCCAGAAGGTCAAGGTCGCCGGGATCTCGATCGGCAAGGGCTTCCAGGGCGGGATCAAGCGCCACAACTTCAGCCGCGGTCCCGTCAGCCACGGCTCCCACAACGTCCGAGCCCCGGGCTCGATCGGGGCCAGCGCCTTCCCCGCCCGAGTCTTCAAAGGGATGCGGATGCCGGGCCAGATGGGCAACAAGCGGGTCACCCAGAAGGGGCTCGAAATCGCCGACGTCGACGCCGAGCGCAACCTGCTGCTGATCAAGGGCTCGGTCCCCGGCGCCCGCAACGGGATCGTCGAGGTGAGGACCGATGGCTAGCGCCAAAGCCGCCGTGCTCGGAAAAAGCACGAAAGCCGACCTGCCGAAAGAGATCTTCGCCGAGCCCTTCCACCAGTCGCTGGTGCACGAGGCGGCTCGCGCCGACCTCAACGCCCGCCGCCGCGGCACCGCTTCGACGCTGACCCGCGGCGAGGTCTCCTTCACGACCGCCAAGGCCTGGCGCCAGAAGGGCACCGGCCGCGCCCGCGTCGGCACCCTCGGCGTCCCGAGCCGCTTCGGCGGTGGTGTCGCCTTCGGCCCGAAGCCGCGTAGGTACACGGTCAAGGTCAACCGCAAAGCCCGCCGCCGGGCGATGCGCTCGGCCCTCTCGGTCCACGCCGAGCGCGGCTCGGTCGCCGTCCTCGACGCTTCCGACTTCGAGACCCCGTCGACCAAGGGCGCCGCCCAGGCGCTGGCCAAATGGGGCGCGAAGAACCCGCTGCTGGTCCTCGTCACCGCCGAGGAGATCGGGGCGATGAAGAGCTTCCGCAACCTGCCACGCACCCAGGTACTCGAGGTGGGCGCCGCCGGCGTCGCCGACGTGATCGGCGCCGCCGCGGTCGTCGTCTCCGAAACCGCCCTCGACACGTTGAAGGAGAGGCTCGGCTGATGGACGCGCGCACGATCCTGATCCGCCCGGTGATCTCGGAGAAGAGCTACGCCTTGATCGCCGAGGGCAAGTACACCTTCCGCGTCGACGACCGCGCCCACAAGACCCAGATCGCCCAGGCGGTTGAAGAGGTCTTCGGGGTCCACGTCGCCCAGGTGCGGACCGCCAAAGTCAATTCGAAGCCGAAGCGCCGCGGGTTGACCAAAGGCCGCACCCGCGCCTGGAAGAAGGCGATCGTCCAGCTTGCCCCGGGCGAGCGGATCGAGCTGTTCGAGGGCGCCGAGACCGCCTAGGGAGACCGAGACTTATGCCCAACCGCAAAACCAAACCGACCAGCCCGGGCCGCCGCTTCGCGACCTACCCGCTGCGCGAGCAGGTGACCGCCTCCGAGCCGGAGCGGAAGCTGACCGAAGGGCTGAAAAAGTCCGGCGGCCGCAATGTCAACGGCCGCGTCACCTCCCGCCACCGCGGCGGCGGCGCCAAGCGCCGGTACCGCAGGATCGACTTCAAGCGCCTCAAGGACGGGGTGCCGGCGAAGGTCGCTTCGATCGAGTACGACCCCAACCGCACCTGCTACATCGCCCTCATCCACTACGCCGACGGCTTCAAGGACTACATACTGGCCCCGTCGCAGCTGGCGGTCGGCGATGTCGTCAAATCCGGCCCCGAGGCCGACATCAAACCCGGCCACGCGATGGAGCTGGGGCAGATGCCGACCGGCACCATCGTCCACAACGTCGAGCTGATCCCCGGCCAGGGCGGCAAGCTCGGCCGCTCCGCCGGCACCTCGATCCAGCTGGTGGCGAAGGAGGGGGAGATGGTCACCCTGCGCCTTCCCTCCTCGGAGATGCGGATGGTCCGCGCCAACTGCCGCGCCAGCATCGGCGTCCTCTCCAACGCCGAGCACCAGAACATGAAGGTGGGCAAGGCCGGTCGCAGTCGCCACAAGGGCAAACGCCCGCAGAGCCGCGGCGTTGCGATGAACCCCGTCGACCACCCGCATGGCGGCGGCGAGGCGCACCACACGCCCGGCGGCCACCCTGTCACCCCCTGGGGCAAGCCGACCCTCGGCTACCGCACCCGCAAGAAGGGCAAGCAGTCCGACCGCTACATCGTCCGCGGCCGCCGCCGCGGCAAGAAGAAGGGCCGGTAGAGATGGGACGTTCGACGAAAAAGGGCCCGTGGGTCGAGGAGCGCCTGATAGGGCGGATCACCTCCATGAACGAGGCCGGCAAAAAACAGATGGTGAAAACCTGGTCGCGGACCTCGACGATTTTCCCCGAGATGGTCGGGCACACGATCGCCGTCCACGACGGCAAAAAACACGTCCCCGTCTTCATCTCGGAGTCGATGGTCGGGCACAAGCTCGGCGAGTTCGCGCCGACCCGGACCTTCCGTTCGCACGGCGGTAAGGAATAGCGATGGCCGACGAAAAAGACAAAAAAGCCAAAAAAGCGGCGAAACCGGCCGCGAAAAAAGACTCCGCCAAAAAAGAGTCGAAAGCGAAAGAAGCTCCGGCCAAAAAAGCCGAGTCGAAAAAAGCCGAGTCGAAAAAAGCCGCCAAAAAACCGGCCGCCAAGCAACCGGCTGCGAAAAAAGACTCGAAAGCCAAAGGCAAAGAGAAAAAAGCCGAGGCCAAAGACAAAAAAGCTCCGGCCAAAAAAGGAAAAGCGCCTGCGGCAAAACCGGCCGCACCACCTGTCGTCAAAGCCAAAGCCCGCTACGTGCGGATAGCCCCGCGCAAGGCGCGGCTGATCGCCGACCAGGTACGGGGGATGGACATCGAAAGCGCCCGGGCGCTGCTGCAGTTCTCGCCCCGCGGCGCCGCCCACCCGATCCACAAGCTGATCAACTCGGCCGCCGCCAACGCGGAAAACAACCACGACCTCGTCGGTGACGAGATGCGCGTCGCCTCGATCACCGTCGACGAGGGGCCGACCCTGCGCCGCTTCCGCCCGCGGGCGATGGGCCGGGCGACCCCGATCAACAAGCGAACCAGCCACATCGCCGTGGCTCTGACCCCGGTGGAGGACTGAGATCTAGCATGGGACAGAAGATCCACCCCGAGGGTTTCCGCGTCGGCTACATCCACGACTGGAAGTCGAACTGGTACGAGGACAAAAACTTCGCCGACGTCCTCCAGGAAGACCTGCAGATCCG
>JBIOVP010000074.1:0-7253 GCA_044867815.1 Solirubrobacterales bacterium
ACGGCGACGCCGAAGATGACCGAGATGTGGATTGCGACGTACGAATAAGCGTCCCACCTGCGGTCGTCGCTGCGGAGGTGGAGGACGGCGAAGACGCCGCCGACGATGAACCCGACCAGCGCCACCATCGCCAGTGGCACGTGGAGGTAGAAGATCTTCTGGATGAAGCCCTGGTCGGCGTCGAGCGGCGCGTGGAAGAAGACCAGCGAGAGCGACAGGGCCAGCATCGCCACGGTGGCGATCGAGAGGGGCTTGAGTCCTTTGCCGTACATGCTCGGAAGATGAGGTGGAGCGCTGGTTCCCGGTCAGTCCTCGAGGAGGAAGTCGAAGACGGCGTAGCCGACCAGGCCGAAGATCAGATCGTATAGACCGAGCACCATCAGCCAGGTACCGAAGCGGTCGTAAGACGGACCGCCCAGGGAGAGCAGCGGCTCGGTGGCGCCGGTGGCGGCGATCATCAGCGGCACCGCCAGCGGCAGCAGGACCAGCGGCACCAGCAGGTCGCGGGCGCGCGAGTTGACCGCCATCGAGGAGATCAGGGTGCCGGTGGCGGCGAGACCGAGGTCAGTCAGTACGAGGACGAGGACGAGCGGGCCGAGGCCGGCGGCGTCTTCGAGGAAGAAGATCGCGAAAATCGGGACCGCGACCAGCTCCAGCGCCAGCAGGTAGACGACCAGCGCCGCCACCTTGGCGGTGAAGAGGACGGTGCGGTCGATCGGGGCGAGCCGGATCGCGTCGAAGCCGCCCTCCTCGCGCTCGGCGACGAAGAGGCGGTTGATCCCGAGGACGGCGGCGAAGAGCAGGGTCGCCCAGAGGACGCCGGCGGCGAGGCTGCCGGAGAGGCTGGTGCGGTCGAGGCCGAAGCGGAAGATGACGAAGGTGGTGACGCTGAACAAGGCCATTGCCGGCAGGGATTGCAGGGTTCGCAGCTCCGAGCGCAGGTCCTTGGCGAGGATCGCCGCGAAGGCGGCACGGGAGGGGGTCACGAGACCACCGCCCGCTCGCCGATCCCGAGCTGCAGCACCTGGTCGGCCTCGGGGGTGTGGCGCTCGGGGTCGTGGGTGACGACGACGCGGGTGCGACCGCCGCCGGGCCCGATCAGCTCGCGGGCCAGCTCGCGTCCCTCGAAGTCGAGGTTGGAGTCGGGCTCGTCGAGCAGCAGCAGCTCGGGCTCGTGGAGGACACAGCGGCAGATCGAGAACCGCTGCCGCATCCCGGCCGAGAGCTCGGCGACCCGCTCGTCGGCCCGGCGCTCCATCCCCACCGCGCGCAGCAGCTCCTCGATCCGCGCCTCCGCCGCCGCACGCTCGATCCCGTGCAGGCGCGCCTGGAAGCGGAGGTTCTCGCGGCCGCTGAGGTCGCGGTAGAGCAGCGGCTCGTGCCCGAGATAGCCGATCCGCCCCCGCAGCTTCCACGCTTCTCGCGGCAAGGCGCAGCCGAGCACACTCACCTCGCCGCCGCTCGGCCGCAGCAGCGTCGCCAGGACCCTCAGCAGCGTCGTCTTGCCGGCGCCGTTGGGGCCGAGGACTACGAGCGAGGCGCCGGCGGCCAGCTCGAAGCCGACGCCGTCGAGCGCCGGCCGGTCGCCGTAATCGCGCCGCAGCCCCGCGACGACGATCGCGGACTCGGCCTTCTCCTCGAAGGGCATCTGCTCTTGATTGTGAAGCGTCGGGCCAATCGACGAGGTGCGTTTAGTGGGCGAAGCCGATCCTGTCAAGGTTTTGTGTCAGATCGCTCAACAATCGTTGCTGTCGCGCCTCGCTCATTGAAGAGTGCCCATCAAGTTGTGGATGGAGGGAGCTCGCCGCGTCGCGATCATCACCGATGGAAACGGTCGCTGGGCCGCGCGCCGTCGGCTGCCGGTGCTGGAGGGCCATCGGGCCGGCGCCGAGAACCTGCGGGCGCGGATTCGAGACGCGGCGGAACTCGGAATCGAGGAGTTGGTGGTATTCGCCTTCTCGACCGAGAATTGGGCGCGTTCGGCGGAGGAGGTAAAGGGCCTGATGGCCTTGATCGCCCTCTATCTGGAAAGGGAGACGCCATCGCTGCACGAGAACGGCGTGCGGATGCGCTTTATCGGCCGGCGAGGGGGGCGGGTGCCGGCGCAGGTGCTGGAGCGAATGGAGTGGGCTGAAGAGCTGACGACCGGTAACGATCGAATCACCCTCGTCATCCCTCTGAACTACGGCGGTCGGGCCGAGATCGTCGACGCCGCACGCACGTTCACCGGAACCACCGAGCAGGAGTTCCGGGCGCATCTCTACGCGCCGGAGATGCACGATCCGGAGATCATCATCCGTACCGGGGGCGACCAGCGCCTCTCCAACTACCTGCTCTGGCAGGCGGCCGACGCAGAGCTCGTCTTTCGCCGGGAGCTCTGGCCGGACTTCGACCGGAGCGCCTTCGAAACCGTGCTGGTCGACTACCTCCACCGCCGCCGCGCCCGTGAGGAACGAGGATGAGCCCGGGGATGCGGGCGATGGGCGCGATGGTGCGGGCCAACGCCCGCTACTGGCGGACGGTCCTCCCGCGCGTCCACCGGGGCCTGCGGGGCTGGGAAGACGCCGCCCGGCGGATTCCCGTTGACCGCCTGCGGCAGATCGCTCTCGAGAAGCTCGCCGAGGAGCCGTTCAACACCGAGGTGGCGGCGACCCTGGCAACTTTGGCGCCGCCGAGCCATCGCCACACCGTGGTCGACGCGATCGTCCCTCTGCAGGTGATGTACGACTATCTCGACGGCGTCAGCGAGGAGCCCGCCGATGACCCCCTCAGCCACGGGCGGCACCTGTTCAGCGCCTTCGGCGCCTCGCTTCGGGCGGAAGGGGACGAGCGACCCCAACATTTCGTGCATTCTCCTGAGCTCGACGACGGGGGCTACCTCGAGGGGCTCGTCTCCGCCTGCCGGGAATCCTTTGCCCGCCTGCCGATGGCGGCGACCGTGGCGCCGGTCGCCCGCAGGGCCGCGCTGCGCTGCGGCGAGTCCCAGACCCGCACCCACGCGATCGAGGTGATGGGAGTCGAGCAGTTGGAATCGTGGGCCGCCCGGGCGGCGAACGGCACCGGGCTGACCTGGTGGGAGTACGCCGCCGGCGGCACCGCCTCCATCCTCTGCGTCCACGCGCTGATCGCCGCCGCGGCGGACATCGGGACGACCGCCGCCGAGGCGGAGCGCCTCGATCGCGCCTACCTCTACATATCCGCGATCAGCACCCTGCTCGACAGCATCGTCGATCGGGAGATGGACCTCAGAGAGGAAAGCCACTCCTTCGTCAGCTACTACGCGGACGAGGAGGCCGCGGCGGCGGGCGCGGAGAAGGTGATCGTCCGCGCGGCGCGCGAGGCAGGGTCGCTCCGCCACGGCGCCCACCATCGGATGACCGCCGCCGGGGTCGCCGCCTACTACCTCTCGGCCCCGACCGCGACAACGCCCCCAGGACCCGCGATCAGGGGACGGGCCGGGGCGGAGCTGGGGCCGCTGCTCGGAGCGGCGCTCGCGGTATTTCGTCTCTGGCGGCTGGGAAAGGCCACGAGACGGCGCGCTGCCGATGCTTGAGCTGAGAAACCTCGTCAAGCGCTATCCCTCCGTGGATGGCGAGATGGTGGGGGCGTTGGACGGGATCTCGATGGCGATCGCGGCCGGGGAGCTCGTCGCCCTCTATGGCCCCAGCGGCTCCGGCAAGACGACCCTGCTGGCGATCGTCGCCGCGCTGATGCCCCCCGATCGAGGGCAGGTGCTGCTGGACGGCCGCGAGGTGTCCTCCCTCTCGGCGCGGGAGGCGGCGCGGTACCGGCGCCTGCGGCTCGGCTACGTCAGCCAGGTGCCGGACCTGCTGCCCGGCGTCTCGGCGATCGACAACGCGGCTCTGAAGCTGTTCGCCCTCCGCCTTGGTGTCCGGGAGGCTCACCGTCGCGTCGCTCCCCTGCTCGAGCGACTCGGGCTCGGAGACCGGCTCCACCATCGGGCAGAGCAGCTCTCCGGCGGGCAGCGGCAGCGGGTGCTGCTGGCGCGCGCCCTGTCGACGGAGCCGCGACTGATCCTCGCGGACGAGCCCACCGGCAATCTCGACGCGCGGCGGAGCGCCGAGGTGCTGGCGCTGCTGGCCGAGGTATGCGAGGAGAGGGACGTGGCGATGCTGCTGGCCACCCACGATTCGCAGGCCGCCGACTTCGCCCATCGTGTCCACGCCCTGCGGGACGGGAAGCTGGCCTAGGGCCCGACCTTGCGGCCGCTAGCCCAGCTCCACCTCTATCGGGTCCGCCTGCGCTCCCGCCTGGGCGCCGAGCTGCTCGCGGTGGCGGGGATCGCCGTCGGCGTCGGGCTCCTCTTCGCCTCCCTGATCGCCAGCGCCAGCCTTACCGGCGCGGTGCGGGAGCTGAGCCAGGGGATCGTCGGCGAAGCCGACTTCCAGCTCTCGGCGCGAAGCGCTTCCGGCTTCGGCCCGCAGGTGCTCAGACAGGTGGAGAGCGTCCGCGGCGCAGCCGCAGTGCCCGTCGCGGAAGCGCGGGTCAACCTCGTCGGTCGGGAGGGGCGGCGCTCGGTCCTGCTCGTCGGCGGCGACCCTCCTTCCAAGCAGGCCGGCGGGGCTCTGCTGCGTGTGGCGAGGCTGCCCGCGGCAGTGGGAAGGCCGGGCCTCCTCCTGCCTGCCCGGGTTGCCGAGCGGCTCGGGGCGAGCGGGGGGGAGATGGTGAGGGTGGAGACGGGAGCCGGGACGTTCCCGGTACGGGTGGCGGCGGAGGTGGGAAGCAGCGAGCTGGGGT
Source organism: Solirubrobacterales bacterium (assembly GCA_044867815.1). Classification (GTDB taxonomy): domain Bacteria; phylum Actinomycetota; class Thermoleophilia; order Solirubrobacterales; family 70-9; genus VAYN01. Next base: position 4,759 of record JBIOVP010000074.1, read on the forward strand.
CGCTGGCTGCGGCCCCAGTCGCCGTGGCGCCGTTGCCGCTGGTCCAGAAGCTGGCAGGGATCGGGGACGGGATCAGCCGTGTCTTCGTAACGGCCGCCCCCGGCCGTTACGGGGCGGTGGAAGCCTCGCTGCGCCACATCGCCGGGGATCGGCTGGACCTGGGGCCCGCCGACCGGGAACTGGCCCTGTTCGAAAACGCCGCCTATCCGACCAGCGCCTCGACCGCGCTTTTTTCGCTGCTGAGCGGACTCGTCGGCTTCCTCTTCGCCTTGAACGCGACGTTGCTGACGGTTCCAGGGCGAAGGCGCCTGATCGGCGATCTCCGGCTCTGCGGGTACGCGCCGGGAACCGTGTTCCAGATCCTCCTCCTCGACGCCGTCCTGCTCGGGCTTGCGGGGGCGGGGGCAGGACTGGTCCTCGGCGACGCCGCCTCGCGATCGCTGTTCGACTCGGCTCCCGGCTATCTCAGTTCCGCCTTTGCGGTTGGCTCACGGCGGATCGTCACCGCGCAGAGCGTTCTCCTGGCGGGGGCCAGCGGCATCTTGGCCGCGTGCCTCTCGGTGCTGCTGCCGCTCCGCGACTATCTCCGAGTCGATGGAGGGGAGGGCGCCTCGAGCTCGTCGGCGGGTCACGGGTGCCCGGCGCTTGCCGTCGCCGGGGGAGCTCTCCTCGTGCTCGGCGTCATGACCACGGTGCTCGCGCCCTCACTCTCTCTGGCCGGCCTCGGGGTTCTCGTGCTCGCCCTGCTCCTCCTGCTCCAGGTCTGGCTGCGGGTGGCGGTGGCCGCCTTCGGGGCCGGCTGCCGGCGGCTGCGAGCTCCCGCCGCGATCCTCGCCGCGCTCGAGGTTCAGGCCGGCAGCGCCCGCATCCGCACGCTCGCCCTCGCCGCCACCGGGGCGGTCGCCGTCTTCGCGACGGTCTCGATCGGTGGCGCTCGCAGCGACCTTCAGCGCGGCCTCGACGACGTCGCCGAAAACCTTGACCGCGGGGCCGGGGTCTGGGTCGCCTTCCGCGGCCCGGCGAACATCTTCGCCACTTCCGCATTTACGATCGCGCCGCGGCAGGTGCGGGCGATCGAACGATTGCCGGCCGCCCCGGAGGTCACATGCAACCGCGGCAGCTTCCTAGACGTCGGCCGCGACCGGGTCTGGGTCCTTGCACCCGCGGCGTCACGACTAGGGATGGTCCTGCGGAGTCAGCTCGACGAGGGAAGCGTCGCAGGCGCGCTGCATCGTCTTCGGCGAGGCGGGTGGGTGACGCTCTCCGAAGGGCTCGCCGACCAGCTCGGCGTCGGCGTCGGCGACCACGTCGAGCTCCCGCTTCCAAGACCGGGACAGCTGCGGGTGGCGGCCGTCACGAACAACTTCGGTTGGCCCGGCGGCGCCCTCGTCCTCAGCGCGGGAACCTATGCCCAGTCCTGGGGGAGCGGCGCGCCGGCTTCACTTGGGGTGCGGATCGCCCCTGCGTCCCAGGCGACGGCGGTTGCTGCCGCGGTTCGCTCGATCCTGGGACCGGGGAGTCCGCTGAAGGTCGAGACCACCGACGAGCGAGTCCAGCGCCAGCGCGCCGCCTCGCGTGCCGGGCTATCGCGGTTGAGTCAGATCTCGGCGCTGGTCTTGATCGCTTCGGTTTTGGCGATGTCGGCGTCGATGGCGGGGCTGGTCTGGCAGCGGCGGTCGACCTTCGCAGCCCTCAAGGTCCACGGGCTGGGTGAAGGTGAGCTCTGGCGGGCGCTGTTGCTCGAGGCCGGCCTGCTGCTCGGGGCGGGGTGCTTCCTCGGCGGGGTCTTCGGTCTGGTCGGTCAGCTGTTCCTCGACCGGGCCCTCGCAACCATTACGGGGTTCCCGGTTCTCTACGAGACCGCGGCCGACACCGCCCTGAGAGCGCTGTTGATGCTGACCTTTGGAGCGGTGGCCGTGCTCGCCTTGCCAGGCTGGATCGCGGTCCGCGTGAGACCGCAGGCAGGGCTCGCGGAGTGACGAGGGGGCGCCCGCCGGGGAGCGGATCTAACGGCGCTTCTGCAGCGTCCGCCGTCCGACCTTGAGCAGCGGGCCCATCCCCTCGCGCAGCGCTTTGGCCCGGAGCTCGCCTTTGCCGTAGAGGATCTTCGCCGAGGCTTTGACGGCTTCGCCGAGGGTCTGGTCGTAGGGGTGCCACCAGAAGTCGCGGGTGAAGCCGGGCTCCCAGGCGTTCATCTTGATGTTGACGCACTCGTAGAAGCCGAATTTGGAGTGCGAGCGGCCGAGGCCGGAGTCCTTGACGCCGCCCCAGGAGCACTGGCAGGCGCCGTGGCTGAAGGAGTGGTCGTTGACCCAAACCATGCCCGACTCGATCCGGCGGGCGATGCGGGCGCCGCGCTGGCGGTCCCTGGTCCAGACCGAGGCGCCGAGGCCGAACTCGGAGTCGTTGGCGAGGTCGATCGCCTCCTGCTCGGAGTCGACGACGACGACCGGCAGCACCGGGCCGAAGATCTCCTCGCGCATGATCCGCATCTC
>JBIOVP010000075.1:0-6543 GCA_044867815.1 Solirubrobacterales bacterium
TCGAGTCGTACTTGAGCAGGTGGGCCATCGTCGGCGTGTCGACGAGGTCGTTGACGGCGACGAAGTCGATGTCGGCGTTCGCCTCCTTGGCGGCGCGGAAGACGTTGCGCCCGATGCGGCCGAAACCGTTGATGCCGACCTTCACAGCCATGAAACAATTCCTCCTATTTGTATGTGGGGAAGCCGATCCTAAGGACTCGGCGCTTCCGGCTCCGGGCTAGTCGGAGCCGATCGTGATCTCGATCTCGTACCCGTCGGGGTCCTTGAGAAAAGCGGAGTAGGAACCCGACCCGTGCGAGCGCTGCTCACCCGGATCGGCGACGCTGACGCCGCCGGCTCTGACCCCGTTCTCCCAGGCCGCCTTGACCGCGACGATCCCCAGCGCCGAGAAGCTCAGCAGGCCGAAGCCAGGCTGGGGATCGTGCTTTCCGGAGACGAAGAAGACGGGCTTGGCGATGCCCCAGCCGATCGTCTGATCCTGCTCAAAATGGCGTCGCCAGCCCAGTGGGGCCAGCATCGAGTCATAGAAGGCGGCGCTGCGGTCGAGGTCGCCGACCTCCAGGAGGACGTGGTGGAGCATTGAGGGAGGGAGGCTATAGATCTAGCCGGACCTGGGAGTCCATCTAAAGAACCTGATTGCCAGCAGGAGGCCGGCGACTCCCCAGAGGGCGACGATGGCGAGGTTGTCCCAGGAGACGGCGGAGCCGCCGGCGGGGACGTAGGCGTCGAAGAAGGCATCGAAGAAGTGGCGGACCGGGAAGAGGTCGGCGAAGGCGATCACGCCATCCGGTAACTGGTCTTCGGGGATGAAGACGCCGGAGAGGAAGTAGAGCGGCAGCAGCAGGGCGTTGACGATCGCGGCGGCGGCGTCCTGGGAGGGGATCGCGGCGGTGAGGGCGATGCCGAGGCAGCAGAAGGCGGCGGCGCCGATGACGAGCGTGAGCAGGATCGCCGGCAGCCGGTCCCAGGGGACGTCGGCCCCGAAGAGGGCGCCGATCGCGGCCAGCAGGACCAGCATCATCAGGGCGACGACGATCGAGTTGCCGACCCGGCCGGCGATGAAGACCCAGGGCGGCATCGGGGTGCCGCGGCCGCGCTTGAGGCGGCCGTCTTCGCGGGCGATCACCAGGGTCATCGCCAGCGTCTGCATCGTCGCCGAGATGATCGCCAGCGACATGATCGCCGGCACGTAGTAGGTGGTGGCGTCGATCCCGCCGCGGACGTCGACGTCTTCGCCGCTGAAGACGACGGCGAGGATGAGGAAGAGGATCACGGGGAACATCACCGTGAAGAAGACCGAGGCGGGGTTGCGCCAGAACGCCTTCTGGTCGTAGCGGAACTGGTGGCCGACGAGGGCGAGCCCGCTCATTTCGTCAGCTCCAGGTAGACGTCCTCGAGCGAGGGGCGCGTCACTTCCAGGCCCTCGAGATCCTCGCCCGCGGCGAGCGCCTTCTCGGTCAGCTCGTGCAGGGTCTCGACCGGGGTCGTCGTCTGCAGGACGACCTCGCGACCGTTCGAGCGGTAGCGGATCGTCGTCTCGCCGGCGTCGCGTTCGCCGAGGTCCTCCGGCGTCCCCCGGGCGACGATCCGCCCGGCGGCGATGATCGTCACCCGGTCGGCGAGCCGCTGCGCCTCGTCCATGTAATGGGTGGTGAGGAAGACGGTCTTGCCGAGGTCGCGGAGGCCGGCGATCACGTCCCAGGCCTGGCGCCGGGCCGAGGGGTCGAAGCCGGTCGTCGGCTCGTCGAGGAAGAGCAGCTCAGGGTCGCCGACCAGGGCCATGCCTACGTCGAGCCGGCGCTGCTGGCCGCCGGAGAGCCGGCCGGTCCTCTCGTCGGCTTTGCTCTCCAGCCCGACCAGCGAGATCACGTCCGCGGTCGGGCGTGGCGCCCGGAAGTAGCCGGCGTAGAGGTCGAGCGACTCGCGCACGGTCAGGTAGGGGTCGAGGCGGCCGTTCTGGAGAACGATCCCGATCCGCTCGCGCCACTCGCGCCCGGCCCGCTCGGGGTCCTCGCCCAGCACCGTCACCTCTCCCCTGCCGCGGCGCCGGTAGCCCTCGAGGATCTCGACCGTCGTCGTCTTCCCCGCCCCGTTGGGGCCGAGGAAAGCGAAGATCTCGCCGCGGTTGACCGCGAGGTCGATACCGCGGACGGCCTCGGTCTCGCCGTAGCTCTTCCGCAGGCCCTTTATGGAGATGATGGGATCAGCCAAGGACGGCGATTCAACCAAGCTCAACGTCGCGGTGCTTGACCCTCACGATCACGTCCTCGCGGCCGGCGAGGTCGCGGCGGATGCGGTCGGCGACGGTGATCGAGCGGTGGCGGCCGCCGGTACAGCCGACGGCGATCGTCAGGTGGCTCTTGCCCTCGGCGACGTAGGCGGGGACGAGGAACTCGAGCAGCGGCAGCAGGCGGCCGTAGAACTCGCCCGCCTGGGTCCCCTGCTCGACGTAGTCCTGGACCTCCTGGTCGAGACCGGTTTTCGGTCGCAGATCGTCGACGTAGTGCGGGTTGGGCAGGAATCGGACGTCGAGCGTCAGGTCGGCGTCGCGCGGGGGGCCGTTCTTGAAGCCGAAGGTGAGCAGGGTCAGCGCCAGCTTGCCGGTCTCCTCCTGGCCGAGCAGCTCTTCGGTGATCTGACGGCGCAGCTCGGCCCCGGTCAGGTCGCTGGTGTCGATCACCTTGTCGGCGCGCTCACGCAGCGGCGCCAGCAGTTCGCGCTCGGCCCGGATCCCCTCGACGATCCGCCCTTCCGGCGCCAGCGGGTGGCGGCGGCGGGTCTCCTTGTAGCGGTCGAGCAGGACCTCCTCGCCCGCCTCGAGGAAGAGGACCATCGGCCGCAGGCCTTCGGCCTCAAGATCGTCGAGCACCTGCAGCAGGTCGGCGAAGTATTCCCCGCCGCGCACGTCGGAGACGACCGCGGCACGCTCCACTCCGCTGCCCTCGTGACGGAACAGCTCGCCGAGCCCGGCGATCATCCGCGGCGGCAGGTTGTCGACGCAGAAGTAGCCGCCGTCCTCGAAGGCGGCGATCGCCTCCGACTTGCCGGCACCGGAGTGGCCGGTGATGACGACCAGCGTCACCTGCTTCGGCACGCGGCCGTCCTCGCCGCGTCCCTTGATCTCCGTCTCCACCCGCTCCGCCATCGGTTTCCTCAGTTGGTCCGGTTCAGCTGCTCGTGTATCTCGCGGCCTACTTTGGCAGGCAGACCGGGCACCGCCTCGAGCTCCTCGCGGGTAGCGGCGAGGAACCGCTCGGGCGTACCGAAGTGTTGCAGCAGCGCCCGCTTGCGGGCGGGGCCGATGCCGGGCAACTCGTCGAGGACCGAGCCTTCGAGCATGCCGCGGTCGCGGCGGTCGCGGTGGTGCTCGATCGCGAACCGGTGCGCCTCGTCGCGGACCCGCTGCAGCAGGCGCGAAGCCTCGGAGTCGGCGGCGAGGTCGAGCGGCTGCGGGCGACCGGGGACGTAGACCTCCTCCAGCCGCTTGGCGAGGCTGACGACGGTGACGCCGCGCTCGGTGAACGGCTGCAGCGCCCGCACCCCGGCCGCCAGCTGGCCTTTGCCGCCGTCGATCAGGATCAGCGAGGGGAGCGAGGCGAAGCTGGCGTCCCGTTTGCCGTCGTGCGGCGAGAGGTCGGCCTGTTCGAGGTAGCGCGCCATCCGCCGGCTCAGCACCTCCTCCATCGAGGCGAAGTCGTCGGGCCCGCCGTTGCCGGTGCCGCCCTCGCGCAGGTCGCCGCGGACCTTGAAGCGGCGGTAGTCGGACTTCTTCGTCGCCCCGCCCTCGAAGACGACCATCGAGGCGACCGTGTGCTCGCCGCCGATCGTCGAGATGTCGAAGCCCTCGATCCGCACCGGCAGCTCCTCCATCCCCAGCGCCTGCGCCAGCGCCGCCAGGCTCTCGACCCGGCGCGAGCGCCGGTGCTCGCGCCGCAGCCGGTCCTGGTCGAGGGCGAGCTGGGCGTTGCGCTCGGCCAGCTCGCGCAGCCGCCGTTTGTCGCCGCGCTCGGCGGCGCGGACCTCGACCGGGGCGCCGCGGCGCTCGCTCAGCGCCTCGGCCAGCAGCTCGGCGCGGTCGCGCAGGTAGGGGCCGACGATGATCGTCCGCGGCATCGAGGGCGAGGCCGAGTAGTACTGGGAGATGAACTCCTCGGCGACCTCGGCCGTCTCGCGTTCGGCTTCGTTTTCGAGGTAGAAGCTCTGGCGCTCGGCGAGGATGCCGTCGCGGACCTGGAAGACCTGGGCGTTCGCGTCCGCCCCCTCGACCGCGACCCCGATCAGGTCGGCGGTCCCCATCGAGGCGCCGGCGACCCGCTGGCGCTCGAACAGCGAGCGGATCGCCTTCAGGCGGTCGCGGTGGAGGGCGGCGCGCTCGAACTCATGCGCCTGCGCCGCCGCTTTCATCTTCCCCTCCTCCTCGCGCTCGACCTGGCGGTAGCGGCCGGAGAGGAAGTCGACGATCGCCTCGATGTTGCGGCGGTACTCCTCCTGGCTGATGTACTCGACGCAGGGGGCCCCGCAGCGCTTGATGTAGTAGTCGAGACAGGGGCTGCCGGAGCGGCGGCCGGGTTCCTTGCCCTCGCAGGTGCGGAACTGGAAGAGCTTGCCGAGCAGGTCGAGCGTCTCCCGCACCCGCTTGGCGCTGGAGAAGGGGCCAAAGTAGGCGCGACCGCTGCGGTGCTTCTCGCGGGTGAAGTAGACGCGCGGGTAGTCCTCGTCGAGGCTGACGGCGACGTAGGGGTAGGACTTGTCGTCGCGGAGGCGGATGTTGAAGCGCGGCCGGTGGCGCTTGACGAAGCTCTGCTCGGTCAGCAGCGCCTCGGCCTCGTTGGCGGTGACCAGCGACTCGATGCGGTCGATGCGGGAGGTGAGGCGGGTGTTGCCGCCGGAGAAGTGGGAGGAGATCCGTTTGCGGATTGAGCGCGCCTTGCCGACGTAGAGCAGCTCGCCGTCGCGGTCGTAGAAAAGGTAGACGCCCGGCTGGTCCGGCAGCGACTTCCGCTGCTGCGCGATCCGCTCCGCCCGCGAGAGCTCTCCCCCCTTCCCCGCCTTGTCAGTGCCTTTATCCACCGCCCTAAGGGTAGGCTGCTGGCCACTCGGCCAACCACCGCCCACGAGGGAGAGAGATGACCAGCGAGACCGTCAACCCGCCGCAGCTGAACACGATCCGGATCGAGATCGACGGGGAGATCGGGACCCTCACCCTCGACCGGCCCGCCGCCTTCAACGCGATGAGCCCGGAACTGATCGGCGAGATGACCGTCGCCTTCGCCTGGCTCGCCGACCGGGCGCCGCTGCGGGGGCTGATCATCACCGGCGCCGGCAAGGCCTTCTGCGCCGGCGGCGACGTCACCTGGTTCCGCAAAGGGGTCGAGTCGGGGGAGATCGACCTGCCCTCCGACGTGCGGCGCGGGGCCGAGGTCCTGCACCAGGCGATCATCGACCTGCGGCGGATCCCCTATCCCGTGATCGGGGCGATCAACGGCCCTGCGGCCGGGGCCGGGTTCTCGCTGGCGCTGGCCTGCGACATCCGCATCGCCGCCAACAGCGCCTTCTTCGCCCCCGCCTACGGGCGGATCGGCGCCTCTCCCGACGGCGGAATGACCTACTTCCTGCCGCGCGTTGTCGGGCCGAGCAAGGCCCTGGAACTGCTGCTCGACGATCCCAACCTGGGCGCCGAGGAGGCGAAGGAGCTGGGACTGGTGAGCGAGGTCGTCGGTGCCGAGGAGCTGATGCAGCGGGCGCGGGTACGGGCCGACGAGCTGGCGAAGAAGGCGCCCCACTACGTGCGGATGGCGAAGAAGCTGGTCGGGGTCAGCATCGAGAACAGCATCAACGACCACCTGCAGCTGGAGCGCCACGGGATCGCCGACTCGATGGCGACCGAAGACCTCCGCAACGGAGTAGAGACCTTCTTCGGCGGCGGCACCCCCGAGTTCCACGGCCGCTGAACCGGGTAGCGCCTCTTTACGTATCGCGGCTAGATTCCCCCTGACCAGTTCCCCGCGGGAAAGGAACGAAATGAAGAAGCTCGTACCGCTGTTCGCCCTGCTCCTCGCCGCCCTGGCGCTCGCCGCCTGCGGTGGTGGTGACGACACCACCGGCGAAGAAACCGCTACTGCCCCGGAAACGACCCAGGAAGCCGAAACCGAAAAGGAAGCCGAAGGCGGCAGCGAAGGCTCGGCCGCAGCCGTCGACATCGAAGCCGACCCCAGCGGCCAGCTCGCCTTCACCACCGACGAAGCAACCGCCAAGGCGGGCAAAGTGACCGTCAACTTCACCAACTCCTCCCCCGTCCCCCACGACGTCCGGATCGAAAGCTCCGGCGGGGACGAGCTCGGTGGCACCGAAGTGATCAGCGAAGGCAACGAATCCGCCACGGTCAACCTGAAACCGGGCGAATACACCTTCTTCTGCTCCATCCCGGGCCACCGCCAGGGCGGCATGGAAGGCACGCTCACCATCGTCGAGGCGGGCGGAGGCGCGGCCGAGGCGCCGGCCGAAGAAGGCGCGGCTTCCTCCCCGGCGGCCGAAACCGCCGCG
>JBIOVP010000076.1:0-29031 GCA_044867815.1 Solirubrobacterales bacterium
CGCTCCGGCGAGCAGTAGACGATCCGCGCCTCGCCACCCCGCACCATTCCCAGCGAGCGCCGCACCGCCTCCCCGTCCATGTTCGAGGAGATCATCGCCACCGGGTGCCCGGCATTCGTCAACCGCGTCCACTGATCCCGCATCAACGCGATCAGCGGCGAGACCACGATCGTCAGGTCCTCGGTGGCCATGCCGGGCAGCTGGTAGCAGAGGCTCTTGCCGCCGCCGGTCGGCATCACGATCAGCGAATCGCGCCCTTCGAGGGCGGCGATCACGGCCTCGCGCTGCCCGGGTCGCCATGAGGCGTAACCCAGCTCCTTCAGCAGCGAATCGGCTTTCTCCTCGGGAGAGAACATGCGCCGGTCAGGGTAGGCGGCTGACCGGCGCGTCGCTTCAGCCGTCTTCGCTACTTGCGATCACGGCAGGCACCTGGCTCAGTTTCTCCGCCAGCGTGTCGATCGCCAGGGCCAGCTTCTTGGTGTCGGCTTTCGTCAGCTCCGTGTACAAGACGAACCCGTCCTCGGTCCGATACGGCTCCAGCGAGTTGAAGACCATCTTGAAGTCGGCTTCGATCTCCCCCGAGAGGTCCGGATCGCTCTCGTCGAGCAACGGCTTCACCGCTTCGAAGGCCGCCTCCGACCCTTCGACATTGGCCTCGAAGTCGACCAGGTCGATGTGGGAATAGCGCTCCTCCTCGCCGGTGATCTTCGAGGCCGAGACCTCGCCCAGTAGACCGACGGCGCCCTCGGCGATCTGGACCGGCTGCAGCTCGACCGCCTTCATCTTCGCGGCCAGCGCTTCGACGTCGGCCTGCAACTGCTTCGCCACCGGCGCCATGCCGTCGGTCGTGCCGTCCTCCCAGAGCGCTTTCTCGATTCGGTGGAAGCCTTCGAAATCGCCCGCGGCGACGTCGTTCTCGCGGGCGTCGATCTTCGGGTCGAGGCTGCCGAAGGAGTCGGCGACCGGCTCGATCCGCTCGTAGGGGATGCGCGGTGGGGCGTAGAGCTTTTTCGCCTCGCCGAGGTCGCCGGCGACTACGGCGGCGACGAACGGCTCCGTCGTCGCGACCAGTCCGTCGGCGTTCTCCTGCAGGTAGCCGCGGTAGTCGGCGACCACGGCTTCGACCTGCGGGCTGATCGGCCGCACGGTCTCGGCAACCGCGGTCGTGGTGTCGTCCCCGGAGCCGCAACCCGCGGCGGTCAGGGCGACAAGGCCGATGGCCCCCGCGCAGAGCAGGGTTCGGACGAGATTCAGGTGCATGTGGTGCGTTTCTCCTTTGATTCGTGACTGGTTTCCGGGGCGTGTCTGAGCTCGCCGGTCATATATGGGGGTCAAGCTCAGACACGTCTCAAGCGAGTAATCCCTCGCCGACGTAGCCGCCGGGTGGGGCGCCGGGTGGAACTGCGAAGAGGGCGCTGCCGACGTGCTTGATGTACTCGTTGAGTGCGTCCACCGAGCCGAGCCGGCGCTGGATCGCGACGGATTGCTCGGGGTTGCGCTGGAAGCTGATGAAGAAGAGGCCGGCTTCGAGCTCGCCGAGGCTCTCGTCGACGCCGTCGGTGAAGGAGTAGCCGCGGCGGAGGATGCGGGCGCCGCCGTTTTCGCGGGCCGAGGCGAGGCGGACGTGGGCGTCGGGTGGGATCACCGGGTGGCCACCGCGCTCGGCGTCGAGTGGGACCGGCTCGAACTCGTCGCGACCGCCGAGCGGGGCGCCGCTGTACTTGTGGCGGCCGATCGTCCGCTCCTGGTCCTGCAGCGAGGCGCGGTCCCAGACCTCGAGCAGCATCCGGATCCGGCGCGTGACCATGTAGGTGCCGCCGCGCATCCAGGCCGGTCCCTCCCCGCCGACCCAGACGAACCTCTCCATGTCCTCGCTGTCCTCGGCGCGGATGTTGGCGGTGCCGTCCTTCATCCCCATCAGGTTGCGCGGCGTCGCCTGGCCGCGGCTGGTCGAGGCGGTGCGGCCGAAGCCGAGCTGGGACCAGCGCACCGCCACCGTGCCGCGGCCGATCCGGGCCAGGTTGCGGACCGCGTGGAAGGCGACCTGGGGATCGTCGGAGCAGGCCTGGACGCAGATGTCGCCGCCGCTTTCGGCCGGGTCGAGCTCATCGCCCGGCAGCGCCGGCAGCGGCCGCAGCGCCGACGGGCGCTTCGCCACCAATTTCAGTCCCGGCTTCTCGAACAGGCCCGGGCCGAAGCCGAAGGTGACGGTGAGGCGGGAGGAGAGGAGGCCGACGGTCTCGCCGGTGTCGTCGGGCGGCGCCAGCGGCAGGTCGTTGACGTTGCCGACCATCTCCCCGGTGCTCGCTTCCGCCGCCGCGACCGTCCAGGCGCGCATCAGCTCGCGCAGCTCGGCCGGGTCTTCTGTCAAGAGGTCGAAGGCGGCGAAGTGGAGGCGGTCCTGGGCGGGGGTCCCGATCCCCGCCTGGTGCTGTCCGTAGAAGGCGACGCTGCCGGTGCCCTCGCTGCTGGCGCCGGCGAGCTGACGCCCTGCCAGGAGCCCCCCGCCCCCGAGACCCACGGCCGCAGCGCCCACGCCGGCGGAAGCCAGCAGGCGGCGGCGCGTGATGTCGGTGGTCGGGGGCAAGGGGTCCTGGCGACTGGTTTAGGGCACCCTAATTAGGGTGCCCTAAAACCTACCAGGACGCTAGGATTCAGTCGTCAGGCAGCCACGGCTTCGTCCACTGGCCCGTGCCGCGGGTCAGCTTCTCGGCCTCCTGCGGTCCCCAGGTTCCCTGCTCGTAGGTGTGAACCGGTCCCGGTTCGTCGAGCAGCGGCTGCACCACGCGCCAGGTCTCCTCGATCGAGCTTTGCCGCGTGAAGAGCTGGTGCTCGCCGGCGAGCGCGTCGCCGAGCAGGCGCTCGTAGGGCTCGGGGTCTTCGCCGGGCGCCTTCTCGAAGAGGACCTCCATGTCGGCCGCCTGGAAGGCCTCCTCGCCGGCCTGCTTCGCGTAGAGGCGGATCCGCGCCCCCGGCTTCGGCTCGATCCGGATCGTCATCTGGTTCGGTTCCGGAGTTTTGCCGCGCCCGACCCCGAGCCGCGGCGGCCGCTTGAAGAAGACCGTCACCTCGGTCGCCTTCAGCGGCAGGCACTTGCCGGCGCGGACGAAGAACGGCACCCCGGCCCAGCGCCAGTTGTCGACCTCGAGTTCGATCGCGGCGAAGGTCTCGGTGGTCGAGTCGGCGGCAACGTCCTTGACGTCGAGGAACCCCTCGTACTGGCCGCGCACGTAGCGCTTCGGGTCCGCCGCGCACATCGCCTTGAAGAACTCGAGCTTCTTGTCGCGGACGCTGTCGGGATGGTTCCCGGTCGGCGGCTCCATGCCGACGATCCCCAGCACCTGCAGGGCGTGGTTCTGGATCACGTCGCGCATCGCCCCGACCGCGTCATAGAAGCGGCCGCGGTCCTCGACCCCGAAGTTCTCGGCGATCGTCATCTGCACGTGGGAAACGTGCTCGCGGTTCCAGACCGGCTCCAGCAGGGCGTTGGCGAAGCGCAGGTAGGTGATGTCCATCACCGGCTCCTTGCCGAGGTAGTGGTCGATGCGGAGGATCTGCTCCTCGCGCAGGACCGTGCAGAGTTCGGCGTTGAGCTCGCGGGCGGATTCGAGGTCGTGGCCGAAGGGCTTCTCGATCACCACGTGCGCGTTCTCGGTCAGGCCCGCCTCGCCCAGCCCCTGGACGACGGTCGCGAACAGCGCCGGCGGGATCTCCAGGTAGAAGACCGGCTGCTCGGCGTCGCCGATCGCCTCCTTCACCCGCTTGAAGGTGTCGGGGTCTTCGTAGTCGCCCTGCACGTAGGCGAGTCGCGCGGCGAGGCGGCCGAAGACGTCCTCGTCGGGGTCGCCTACGGTGGCGCCGATCGCGTCGCGGGCGTGCTGGCGCAGCTGCTCGTCGTCCCACTCGTCGATCGCGACGCCGACGATCGGGAGGTCGAGCTTGCCGCGCTCCTCCAGCCGGTAGAGCGCCCGGAAGGTCATTTTCTTCGCCAGGTCGCCGCTGATCCCGAAGATCGTCAGGACATCGGCCGCGTTACCCATCGCCGCAGGCTATCGTCCGGCTACCCCAAGCCACCGCAGCGTGCACCCCGGAGGTTTTATGGAACTCGGAATCGTCGGTCTCGGCAGGATGGGGGCCAACATGGCCCGGCGCCTGATGCGCGACGGGCACCGGATCGTCGCCTACGACGTCAACCCGGACGCGGTCTCGCAGCTGACCGGCGAGGGGGCGGAGGGCGCTTCCTCGCTGGAGGACATGGCTTCGAAGCTGAGCGCGCCGCGCTCGGTCTGGGTCATGGTCCCGGCCGGCGAGATCACCGAGCAGACCGTCGAGGGGGTGGCGGCGGTGCTGGAGGCCGGCGACGCGATCATCGACGGCGGCAACTCCTACTACCGCGACGACATCCGCCGCGCCGAAAAGGTCGGCGAGCGGGGGATCGACTACGTCGACTGCGGCACCAGCGGGGGCGTCTTCGGGTTGGAGCGCGGCTACTGCCTGATGATCGGCGGACCCGACCGGGCGGTCGAGCGCCTGGACCCGATCTTCGCCAGCCTGGCGCCGGGGATCGAGGCGGCGGAGCGGACCCCGGGGCGCGAGGGCGATCCCTCGCCGTCCGAGAACGGCTACCTCCATTGCGGCCCGAACGGGGCCGGTCACTTCGTGAAGATGGTCCACAACGGGATCGAGTACGGGGTGATGGCCGCCTACGCCGAGGGGCTGAACGTCCTCAAGAACGCCAACGCCGGCAAGGTCACCCGCGAGGCCGACGCCGAGACGGCGCCGCTCGACCACCCCGAGTACTACCAGTACGACCTCGACCTGCCGGAGGTGGCCGAGGTCTGGCGCCGCGGCAGCGTGATCGGCTCCTGGCTGCTCGACCTGACCGCGGCCGCGCTGCGGGAATCGTCCGACCTGGAGGAGTTCACCGGCCGCGTCTCCGACTCGGGCGAGGGGCGCTGGACGGCGATCGCGGCGATCGACGAGGGGGTGCCGACGCCGGTCCTGACCACCGCCCTGCACGAGCGTTTCTATTCGCGCGGCCTCGGCGACTTCGGCGACAAAGTCCTCTCGGCGATGCGCAAACAATTCGGCGGCCACGACGAGAAGGCGAGCTGAGCGTGTCAAGCGAGCTCGAGGTCGCCGGCGACGAAAAGGCGGCCTCGCGCCGCGCCGCCGAGCTGATCGCCGAGGCCGGCGCGGAGGCGGTTGCCGAGCGCGGCACGTTCTCCTTCGCGATGAGCGGCGGCCGCTCGCCCTGGGCGATGCTGGCGATCCTCGGCGATCTCGAGGGGATGCCCTGGGATAAGACGGAGCTCTTCCAGGTCGACGAGCGCGTCGCCGCCCCCGGCGACGAGGCGCGCAACCTCACCCACATGGTCCTCGGCCTCTCGATGGACCACCAATCGACCCTCCGCCCGATGCCGGTCACCCAGCGTGACCTGAACAGTGCCGCCCGCGACTACGAAGCCACCCTGCCCGACCGCTTCGACCTCGTCCACCTCGGTCTCGGCCCCGACGGCCACACCGCCTCCCTCGTCCCCGGCGACCCAGTCCTCGACGTCACCGACCGCCGCGTCGCAATCACCGGCGAGCCCTACCAGGAACACCTCCGCATGACTCTCACCTACCCCGCCCTCGCCGAAGCCCGCCGCATCGTCTGGCTCGTCACCGGCCACGACAAGCGCGACCCCCTGCAGAAGCTCCTGGCGGGCGACGAGTCGATTCCGGCCGGCCGGGTGCGGAACGAGGAGATGCTGGTGATAGCCGACGAGGCAGCTGTGGCTTGACGCAAAAATTGTTGTAAGCGAATTCGTGAACAAAGCTGTAATCGATTTCGCTAACATTTCCGTATGTCAGCCGCAGCGCTGGTCGCAGAGATCCTGCAGGAGAGCGGTCTCAGCCAAGCGGAGCTCGCACGCCGGGCGGGCCTGCAACGCTCGGTCCTGAACGCGTATCTGCGCGGCCATCGCGAGCCTGGAACCGATGCTTTACTGCGGATTGCCGGCGCCGCGGGGGTGACGCTGGAGCTCGGGGAGCGGAAGCCGCCGGTCGATCCGCAGCGCGCCAGCTACATCCTCAACCAGGTCTTGGGCTTGGCCGAGGCGCTGCCGTATCGCCCGCGGGCGGAGATGGCCTACCCGCCGCTGAAGGACCGCCTCGCGAAGCCGTCAGCGGCATGAACGCCGAGCTCGTCGAAAAGCTCCTGGCGATTCACCAGGCGCTGAAAGCCCGCTCGCTCCCGCACGCCTTCGGCGGCGCCATCGCTCTCGCCTATTGCGTCGAGGAACCGCGCGGAACCCGTGACCTCGACATCAACGTCTTCGTCGACGCGCAACGGGCCGACGAGGTGCTCGCGGCTCTGCCCGAGGGAGTGCGGGTCGAGGAAGCCGACGTAGAGGCGGCGAAGCGGAGCGGGCAGACGCGGTTGTTCTGGGACGGGGTGCCGGTCGACGTCTTCCTTAACAACCTCCCGCTACACGAGGAGGTCGCCAACGGCGTCACCTGGGTAGAGCTGCAGGGAGAGCAAATCCCCGTTCTCGACTGCGCGTCTCTCGTCGTCTTCAAGAGCTTCTTTGCCCGCGGCAGAGATTGGGGTGATATCGAAGAGGTTGCGGCGTCCACCCCAAAGGACGTTGAATCCGCACTTCGGACCGTGACCGAGCTTGTCGGCGAGGACGACCCCTCCTGCCGTAGGTTGGCTGATATCGCCGCCGGCAGGACTACCTAGGCTGCCGCGTCCAGCGAGACCGCGTGGTTGCCGAAGATGCGGCCCTCGGGGTCCCATTGGCGCTTGACCTCGGCGAGGCGGGCGCAGACGTCGGCGGGGAGGATGGCGTCGGTGTCGCAGGGGCGGTCGGAGAAGTTGAAATAGCCGCCGTCGGCCGCCCAGGGCTCCATCGCCTCGGTCATGCGGTCGAGGCCGGCGCTGACCGCTTCGCCCATCTCCCGGCTCATCACCATCCCGATCCCGTACATCACCCAGCCGGCGTCGAGGTGGGTGAGGGCGCCGCCGTTCTGGTCGGGGCGGCCGAGGGCGCCGCCGAGCTGGCGCAGCTCGGACAGCAGCAGCGGCGTGCCCGAGCCCGGACCGACGGTGGCGACCCAGGTGTCGATCGCCTCGTCGGAGAGCTCGCGCAGGGTCCGGTGGTGGCCGAACCCGGGGACGGGCTGCTCGGGGTCCATATGAATTTTGCAGATGCCGGGGGTGGGGATCTGGCCGAAGGTGTCGAGGATCGGCTCGCCGATCTCCCGCAGCGGGGTGATCGCGGCTTCGCCGGCCGCCCGGTCGCCGATGCAGGCGGCGTCGATCACCAGCAGCTCTTTGCCGCGCAGGAACTCCGGCACGTCGGGGATGTCCGGCGGCCGCAGGAAGCGGATGATCGAGGTGACGTCCTCGGAGACGCCGGCCGCCCAGTCGCGGTAGGCGCGGACCCCCGCCGCCCCGACCTCGGCCGGGAAGAGCAGGGCGCCGGCGTAGACGTCGGCGAGCGGCACCAGCCCAACCTTCAGCGCGGTGACGATCCCGTAGTCGCCGCCGCCTCCTCGTAGCGCCCAAAAGAGGTCGGGCTCACTCTCGGCGTCGATCGTCCGCAGCTCGCCGTCGGCGGTGACCAGCTCGACCGCCTGCAGCCGGTTGCAGGCGAGCCCGTACCGCCGCCCAAGCCAGCTCAGCCCGCCGCCGAGCGTGAATCCGGTGACGCAGACGTCGGGGGAGGAGCCCGGCAGCGATGCGAGCCCATGCGCGGCTGCCGCTTCGGCCAGCTCCAGCGAGAGGACGCCTGCCTCGACCCGCGCGGTCCGCGCCTCGGCATCGACCTCGATCCCGCGCATCCGCTCGGTCTTGACGAGGATCGCGTCCTCCGGCAGCCGCAGCGAGAGGGCGCCGTGGCCGCTGCCCTGGGCGGTCACCCGCAGCCCGTTATCGGCGGCGAAGCGAACGACCGCGGCGACGTCCTCGGCGTTCTCGACGAAGGCGACGGCGCCCGGATGCTGGTCGGCGGCGAGGTTCCAGGCCTGCCGGGCCTGGTCCCAGTCGGAGTCGTCGGGGGTGGCGATGCGGCCGGCGATCGCCAGCCCGCTGAAGTCGGTCATCTGGGAAGCCTCCTCTGGCTCAACTGATGCTGGTGCGGTCTACGGCGCCTCCCCTGGCGACGAAGACCTCGCTGACCATATCCCGGGGGAAGAGGCCGTGGGCGGCGACGCCGGGATCGGCCTCCAGCCGTGCCGCCAGCGCCGCCGGATCGTCGAGTCCAAGGCCGCGGTAGTCGGCGATGACGCCGCCATCGGGGCTGCGTGGAGCGTCCCGCAGCTCCACGTCGGCGCCGAACCGCGCCAGGGTCGAGGCCGTGCCGAAGCCGAATAGCTCCAGCGGCACCGGTCCCCGCAGGGCGTCGACCGGCTTGCTCGAGTCGCAGATGACGACGAACCGCTTCGCCGCCGCGGCGACGACCTTCTCGCGCAGGTGGGCGCCGCCACCGCCCTTGATCAGCCAGCCGTCGGGCGTCACCTCGTCGGTTCCGTCGATCGCGATGTCGAGATGGGTAAGGCGGTCGAATTCCTCCACTGGAATTCCCAGCTCACGTGCCTGTTCCTCGGTGGCGACCGAGGTGGCGACGCAGCGGATATCGGTGAGGCCGCGGCGGGCGATCGCCGGCAGCAGGTGGGCGACCGTCGAACCGGTGCCGAGGCCGATCGTCATCCCGCTCTCGACAAGCTCCGCGGCCGCCTCGGCGGCGAGTCGCTTCTCCGTGTCCGCGTCGCTCACGACCGGCACGCTACATTGCTCCGATGACTTCAAGCACGGCTACCGCAACCAGCACCCAGGACTACAAGGTCGCCGACATCGGCCTCGCCGATTTCGGCCGCAAGGAGATCTCCCTCGCCGAGGTGGAGATGCCCGGTCTGATGCAGACCCGGGAGGAGTACGGCGCCGCCCAGCCGCTGAAAGGCGCGCGGATCACCGGCTCGCTCCACATGACCGTCCAGACCGCGGTCCTGATCGAGACCCTGGTCGCGCTCGGGGCCGAGGTGCGGTGGGCCAGCTGCAACATCTTCAGCACCCAGGACCACGCCGCCGCGGCGATCGCCGCCGCCGGCATCCCCGTCTACGCCTGGAAAGGCGAGACCCTGGAGGAGTACTGGTGGTGCACCGAGCAGGCGCTGATGTGGCCCGACGGCGAGGGCCCGAACATGATCCTCGACGACGGCGGCGACGCCACCCTGCTCGTCCACAAGGGCGTCGAGTTCGAGAAGGCCGGCTCGGTGCCGGACCCCGACTCGGCCGAATCGGAGGAGTTCAAGATCGTCCTGCAGACGCTGCAGCGCTCGCTCGAGGCCGACCCGCAGCGCTGGACCCGCGCCGCCGCCGGCATCAAGGGCGTCACCGAGGAGACGACGACCGGCGTCCACCGGCTTTACCAGCTGGCCGAGACCGGCGACCTGCTGTTCCCGGCGATCAACGTCAACGACTCGGTCACCAAGTCAAAGTTCGACAACCTCTACGGCTGCCGCCACTCGCTGGTTGACGGGATCAATCGCGCCACCGACGTGATGATCGGCGGCAAGGTCGCCGTCGTCTGCGGCTACGGCGACGTCGGCAAGGGCTGCGCCGACTCGCTGCGTGGCCAGGGCGCCCGCGTGATCGTCACCGAGATCGACCCGATCTGCGCCCTGCAGGCGGCGATGGAGGGCTACGAGGTGCGCAGGCTCGAGGAAGTCGTCGAGACCGCCGACATCTTCGTCACCGCCACCGGCAACAAGGACATCATCACCCTCGACCACATGCGGCGGATGAAGCACAACGCGATCGTCGGCAACATCGGCCACTTCGACAACGAGATCGAAATGGCGGCGCTGGAAGGCTCCGGCGCCGAACGGATCACGATCAAGCCGCAGGTCGACGAGTGGAAGTTCTCCGAGGGCCGCTCGATCCTCGTTC
Source organism: Solirubrobacterales bacterium (assembly GCA_044867815.1). Taxonomy (GTDB): domain Bacteria; phylum Actinomycetota; class Thermoleophilia; order Solirubrobacterales; family 70-9; genus VAYN01. The sequence continues at coordinate 9,938 of JBIOVP010000076.1, forward strand.
TCTCCGAAGGTCGGCTGCTGAACCTCGGCAACGCGACCGGGCACCCGAGCTTCGTGATGTCGAACTCCTTCACCAACCAGGTAATCGCCCAGATCGAGCTCTTCGGCAAGCGCGAGGACAAATACGGCGGCGAGCCCAACGTCTACGTGCTGCCCAAGCGCCTCGACGAGAAGGTCGCGCGCCTGCACCTTGCCGCGCTCGGCGTCGGGCTGACCGAGCTGACCCCCGAGCAGTCCGCCTACCTCGGCGTCCCGGTCGAGGGCCCCTTCAAGCCGGACCACTACCGCTACTAGGCCGCCGACGGGCCGAAAATACCCCTATATGTAGGGGAATCGTCCCGTCACCGATCTAATCTCGGTTGATGGACCCGCGACTCTGGATTTCATCCAGCGGTGAGGCGCCGCACTCGGTAGCACTAACGGCGGAGCGGACGGTGGTGGGGCGCTCGCCCGAGGCCGACGTCGTGCTCAAGGATGAGGCGGTCTCCTGGAACCACCTGGAGATCGAGCGCCGGGGCGACGTGCTGATGGCGACCGACCTCGACAGCCGCAACGGCACGACGCTGAACGGGGAGCCGCTGGACCGGCCGCGGCGCCTGCGCGACGGCGACACCCTGATCGTCGGCGGCCACCGGCTGGAAGTGAAGACGGGATCGGTGACCCCGGTCGGCGCCACCGTCGCCGCCGGCAAACCCTCCGTCGCCCTCAGCGAGGACGAGCGGGCGACCGCCGCCGCCCTCGTCGCCCCCTACCGCAGCGAGGGCGCCTTCGCCGGTCGCCCCGCCACCCGCGCCGAGATCGCCGCCGAGCTCCACGTCTCCGAGCGCACCGCCCAGCGCCGCCTCGACGCCCTCGCCGCCAAGCTCGACGTCCCCGGCGACGCCGGCCGCGACCGCCCCCGCCAGATCGCCGCCCGCGTCATCGAGCTAGGGCTCGACCGCCCACGCTGATCCGGAGTCAATCCATCTTCACGGAGTAGACCCGAAGCTCGTCAGCGACCAATTCAGCCTCGGCCGGAACCCGCTGATCTACGTCAGCGAGGGGGGCCATCTTCCCCGGGCCGCAGCTCGAGGCTCCCCTCGGTGTCGATCGTTCGCACCAGCAGAGCCGGTAGTTGCGCGCGGAGGGCATCAGCTCCGGAAAAATCGCTCCGCAGCAGCTCCTCGAGCACCGCTCGCTCCTCCTCTCGAAGGCTTCTGAACTCCCGCTCAGGCACGGTCTCCTTCCTCATGCCCTGGACATTCTTTCGCGAGACCGCAAAAAACCGCGATATACACGGGTTTTTGCGGTCTCGGTGATTCGCTGGATCCCGTGACCCACACCGGGCCATCCGTGGCCCGGTGGGTGGCGCCGCTGTCATTGGCCGGCACGGCTCCGGATCCGAGCATGGGTGCATCAACTCACTCACTGCTCGTGAAAGGAGCAATCTGATGTTCAAGAAGACTCTGATCGCACTCACCGCGCTGCTGGCTCTCGTACTGCCCGCAGCGGCCTCGGCGGCGTCCAACTCGGGCGCGGTCGTCTTCTCGAAGGTCTCGACCGTCGAAGGCGTCGCCAAAGGCGGGCTCTTCGCTGTCAAGGAGGGGCGCCTCAACCAGCTGACCGAGGACCCGACCGATACCGAACCGAACTTCTCGCCGGACGGGCGCACGATCGCCTTCGCCCGCGGCGGCGACATCTACTCGGTCCGGCCCGACGGCTCCGGCCAGCGGCAGCTGACCAGCGGCCCCGAGGTCGACTCGCTGCCGAAGGTCTCCCCGAACGGTCGCTACGTCGTCTTCGAGCGGCGCGGTGCTCTCGGCGGTCCCGCCAACCTCTACACGGTCGGTGCCACCGGGGGAGGCCTCAGGGCCCTGACCAACAGCGGGGACGACCACGATGCCGCCTTCTCGCCCGACGGCAGGGCGATCGTCTTCGTCCGCACCGCGGCCGGCGCCGAAGGTGGCAACGACGACGTCTACTCAATCCGGCCGACCGGCTCCGGCCTGACGCGGCTGACGAAAACCGAGGGCGTCGACGAGTTCGCGCCGCGCTTCTTCGCCGGCGGCATCATCTACAGCCGCGGCGAGAGCAGCGAAGGCCCGGCCGCCTACGCCGACATCTACACGATGCGCCGTGACGGCACCCGCCAGAAACCCCAGGTCGCCGGCGTCGGCTCCGCCTACGTCGAAGACGTCTCCCCCGACGGCAGGATGCTGATCTTCCGCCGCGACCAGGGCCTCTGGGCGAAGAAGATCGGCCGCACCAAGGCCCGCAAGCTGAGCGAGCTGCCGGACAACTCGGAGACCACCTCGGTCTTCTCCTCCGACGGTAGGCGGGTGGCCGCCTTCGTCGCGGTCGAAGACGAGCAGCAGCTGGTCTCGATCAACGTCGAGACCCGCCGCCAGAGCCAACTCGCCTCCGGCTACGACTTTTCCGAAGGCGACACCACGGTGCTCGGCCCGGTGATCGACTGGCAGCCGGTTCGCTAGACCAGCGTTCTTCTGCCGAGGCCCGGGGGCCAGCAGGCAAGGACACAGCCTGATGGTCATCCGGGTCCGGCAGAATGCCGCTGGTGGGGGACTTCTCTATTGGCGATGAAGTTGCCGGCTACCGGATCGAGGAGCAGATCGCGCGCGGCGGGATGGGGGTCGTCTACCGCGCCACCCACCTCGGGCTCGACCGTCCCGTCGCGCTGAAGGTGATCGCCCGCGAGCTGGTCGACCGGCGCGGCTTCCGCGAGCGCTTCCTGCGCGAGTCCCGCCTCGCCGCCCGGCTCGAGCACCCCTCGGTGGTGTCGGTCTACGACTCGCGTGAGGTCGACGGCGAGCTGATCGTGGCGATGCGGCTCGTCCGCGGTGGCGACCTGCGCCGGCTGATCGACCGCGAGGGCCCGCTGTCGCCCAGGCGGGCGCTCAACTACCTCGCCCGGATCGCCGATGCGCTCGACGCCGCCCACGCCGCCGGGATCGTCCACCGCGACGTCAAGCCGCACAACATCCTCGTCGAAGGCGACCACGCCTACCTCTCCGATTTCGGCCTCGCCAAAGCAGTCGACGAAAGTGGCGCCGCCGCCAGCGCCTCGGTCGTCGGCACCGCCGCGTACATGCCGCCCGAGCAGTGGCGCGGGGACTCGATCGGCCCGGCCGCCGACGTCTACTCGCTCGGCTGCGTCCTCTACGAGGCGATCACCGGGATTCCGCCCTTCGAGCGCGAGGAAGGCGACACGCCACCGCAGATGCCACATGGGGTGGAGGCGGCGATCCGGCGCGCGGTCGCCAAAGACCCTGCCCAGCGCTACGCCACCGCCGGCGCGCTGATCACCGCCGCCCTCGCCGCCGAGGACTCGGAGGTGCGGCCGACCGCCGTCCTCTCCGAGGACCGCAGCGAGCGCAGCACCGTCCCCAACCCTTCCCAGAGTCTCTTCGGCCGGCTCGGCGGCCGGGCGACCGCCTGGATCGCCGGCGGCGTCTTCATCTTCGTCACCGCGATGGTCGCCGCCGTCCTCTTCCTGCTGCTCGGCGACGACGGGCCGCGGGTCTCCGCGCCGGTCGCGGTCGGAACGCCGCCGCTGCGCGTCGCCGCCAGCGCCAAGGCGGTCTGGGTGACGAGCGAAACGGACGGGACGCTGACCCGGCTCGATCCCGAAACCGGCGAGGTCGTCGGCCGCCCCCACCGGCTCGGCAAGGGCGTCTCCGGCGTCGCCGTCGGCCGCAACTGGACCTGGGTGACGAACCCGCGGCGCGGGCTGCTGCTCCGTGTGGACCTGTTCACCGGTGCCGTCCTTAAAACGATCCCGCTTGGCGGAGAACCCGGTCCGCTGGCCCTCGGCGGGCAGCGCGTCTGGGTGGCCGACGAGGGCGGGAAGGGGATCACCGCGGTCAACGCCGAATCGGGCGCGCCCGCTCCGCGCGGGCGCGGCGTCCCGCCACAGGCCCCGGGGCTGCGGATCGCCTGGGGAGCCAAAGGTCTCTGGGTGGCGATCTCGGGCGCCAACGTGGTCCGTCGCGTCGACCCCGCCGATCTCCTCGCCGACGAACCGACCAGGGTCGGCGGCGGCCCCGCCGGTATCACCGTCGCCGGCGGTCAGGTCTGGGTCGCCAACAGCCGCTCCGGAACCGTCTCCAGGGTCGACCCGATCACCCGCCAGTTGCTCGGCGACCCGATCCGGGTCGGCGGCCACCCCGGCGGCATCGACGCCGGCACCAGCGCCGTCTGGGTCGCCGACCGCGAAGACGACGCGGTGCGGAAGATCGACCTCGAGACCGCGGAGCTCGACGGCGCCCCGATCCGGGTCGGTCCCGAACCGAACGCGGTCGCGGTCGGCGGCGACGCGGTTTGGGTCGCAAATAACGGAGATGGGACCGTCACCCGCATCGAGCCCTGAGCCCCGGCGGGCTGCGGGACGAGGCCAACATCTAGGATCGTCCCCCCATGATTCAGGACATCGATCAGCTCGCCATAAACACGATCCGCACCCTCTCGATGGACGCCGTCCAGAAGGCGAACTCCGGGCACCCGGGGACGCCGATGTCGCTGGCGCCGGTCGCCTACGAGCTCTGGCAGAACCACCTGCGGTACGACCCGGCGAACCCGATCTGGCCCAACCGCGACCGCTTCGTGCTCTCGGCCGGCCACGCCTCGATGCTCCTCTACTCGATGCTCTTCCTCACCGGCGTCAAGAAGGTCGACGCCGACTACAACGTCCTCGACGAGCCGGCCTGCGGGATCGACGAGATCGAAAGCTTCCGCCAGCTGCACTCGCGCACCCCGGGCCACCCCGAGTACCGCTGGACCACCGGCGTCGAGACCACGACCGGCCCACTCGGCCAGGGTGTCGGCACCTCGGTCGGGATGGCGATGGCCTCGAAGTGGCTGGGCGCGACCTATGGCGCCGAGCTCTTCGACTTCGACACCTACGCGGTCGCCGGCGACGGTTGCCTGCAGGAGGGGATCTCACACGAAGCCGCCTCGCTGGCCGGGCATCTGAAGCTGGACAACCTCTGCTGGATCTTCGACAACAACCACATCTCGATTGACGGCGACACGGCGCTGGCCTTCTCAGACGACGTCCTCAGCCGCTTCGAGGGCTACGGCTGGAACGTGCTGCGGGTCGGCGACGCCAACGACACCGGTCTGTTGGGCAAAGCCTTCAACGAGTTCAAGGCCGAGACCGGCCGCCCGACCCTGATCGTCGTCGACAGCCACATCGGCTGGGGCTCGCCGAACAAGCAGGACACCGAGTCCGCCCACGGCGAACCGCTCGGCGAAGAGGAGATCGAACTGACCAAGGAGGCCTACGGCTGGCCGAAGGACGCCAGGTTCCTCGTCCCCGACGGCGTCCGCGAGCGCTTCGATGAGGTGATCGGCAGGCGCGGCGCCGAGGCACACTCCGCCTGGGTCGAGAAGTTCAACGACTTCAAGAGCGGCAACGCGGAGAAAGCCGCCGAGCTGGAGATGATGCAGCGCCGCGGCCTCCCCGACGGTTGGGACAGCGACCTGCCGAGCTTCGAGGCCGACGAAGAGAAGGGCCTCGCCACCCGCAAGGCCTCGAACAAGGTCCAGAACGCGATCGCCGAGAAGGTGCCATGGCTGATCGCCGGCTCCTGCGACCTCACCGACTCGACCTCGGTCCGGCTCAGCGACGCCGACCAGTACGAGCCGGGCAGCTTCGACGGCCGCCAGGTCCACTTCGGGATCCGCGAACACGGCGCCGCCGCCGCCTGCAACGGGATGTCGACGGCGAAGCTGCGGCCGCTCTGGTCGACCTACCTCACCTTCTCCGACTACGGCCGTGCCGCGATCCGGATTTCGGCGCTGATGGAGCTGCCGGTCGTCCACCTCTTCACCCACGACTCGATCGGTCTCGGCGAGGACGGCCCGACCCACCAGCCGATCGAGCAGCTGATGGCCCTGCGGGCGATGCCCCACCTCGATGTGATCCGGCCCGCCGATGCCAACGAGGTGGTCGAGGCCTGGAAGATCGCGCTCCACCGAACCCACTGCCCGGTGGCGATGGTGATGACCCGCCAGAACGTGCCCGTCTTCGACCGCTCCAGGTACGCCTCGGCCGAGGGCGTCCAGCGCGGCGGCTACGTCCTCGCCGATCCCGAGGACGGCGAGCCGGAGCTGATCCTGATCGCCACCGGCAGCGAGGTCCAGCTCGCGCTCGGCGCCCACGAGCGGCTGGCGGAGGACGGGATCCGCTCCCGGGTCGTCAGCCTCCCCTGCTGGGAGATCTTCGAGAAGCAGGACCAGTCCTACCGCGATGAGGTGCTGCCACCGGACATTGTTGCCCGGGTCGCGGTCGAGGAGGGCGCAACCCTCGGCTGGGAGCGGTATGTCGGTAGGGAGGGCACGATCGTGGGTATGAGTACCTTTGGACAGTCGGCTCCGTTCGCGGACGTCGAGGCCGAGTTCGGGTTTACCGTCGACAACGTCACCGAGGTGGCGCGCGAGGTCGCCGAGCGGGCGGCCAGATCAACGACCTAGGAGGCTCCAGATGAAGCCGACGCAGCGTCTGCACGAACTGGGCCAGAGCCTCTGGCTCGACAACATCACGCGGCCGATGCTGCGCGAAGGGGTGCTGGAGGACTACATCCGCGACCTCTCGGTCACCGGCCTGACCTCCAACCCGACGATCTTCGACAAGGCGATTTCGGGCGGCGAGGCCTACGACGAGCAGATCGCCGAGGTGGCGCCGCGGGCGGCCGCCGGCGAGAGCGTCGGCGCCAATGAGGCCGAGAAGGTCTTCTTCGAGCTGGCGCTGGCCGACCTGCGGGACGCCTGCGACCTCTTCGCCGACGTCCACCGCCGCACCGCCGGGGTCGACGGCTTCTGCTCGCTTGAGGTCTCGCCGCTGATCGCCGACGATGCCGCGGCGACGATCGAGGAGGCGAAGGCACTCCACGCCAAGGGCGAACGCGACAACCTCTACATCAAGATCCCCGGCACCCAGGCCGGCCGCGAGGCGATCGAGGAGTCGATCTTCGCCGGGGTGCCGATCAACGTCACGCTGCTCTTCGACGACAATCAGTACCTCGGCGCCGCCGACGCCTACATGCGGGGGATCGAGCGGCGGATCGAGGCCGGGCTCGACCCCGACGTCGCCTCCGTCGCCTCGCTCTTCATCAGCCGCTGGGACGTCGCCGTCGGCAAGGACGTTCCCGACAACCTGGTCAACCGGCTCGGGATCGCGGTCGGCGGCCGCGCCTACCGCGCTTACAACGAGCTGCTCGAATCCGACCGGATGCGGCGCCTGATGAACGAGGGCGCCCGCCCGCAGCGACTGCTCTGGGCCAGCACCGGGACCAAGGACCCCGACGCCTCCGACACCCTCTACATCGAGGCCTTCGCCTCGCCGCTGACGGTCAACACGATGCCGGAGCCGACCCTGCACGCGTTCGCCGACCACGGCCAGGTCACCGACCTCTTCCCCAAGGACGGTGGGGGCGCCGAGCAGGTCCTCGCCGAGTTCACCGAGGCCGGGATCGACGTCGCCGCCCTCGCGACCCGTCTCCAGGAGGAGGGCAAAGAGAGCTTCAACAAGTCCTGGGAAGAGATGCTGGAGACGATCGGCTCCAAGAGCGGGGTCAAGGCCGGGTGACCGAGCCCTCGGTGCTGCGCCGGGCGTCGGCCTGGGCAGAACTTCAGAGCCAATACGAGGAGATCCGCGGCAGGCACCTGCGCGACCTCTTCGCCGAGGATCCCGAACGGGGTGAGCGGCTGGTCGCCGAGGGCGCCGGGCTCCACCTCGACTTCTCGAAGAACCGCGTCACCGACGAGACGCTGATGCTGCTCGGCGGATTGGCGCAGCAGCGCGGCGTCTTCGACCGCCGCGAAGCGATGTTCGCCGGCGAGCACATCAACGTCTCCGAGAACCGCGCCGTCCTCCACGTGGCGCTGCGGACGCCGCGCGAGCGGTCGCTCATCGTCGACGGGGTCGACGTCATCAAGCAGGTGCACGAGACCCTCGACCGGATGGCCGCCTTCTGCGAGCGGGTGCGCTCGGGCGAGTGGCGCGGCCACACGGGCAAGCCGATCCGCGCCGTCGTCAACATCGGCATCGGCGGCTCCGACCTCGGCCCGGTGATGGCCTACGAGGCGCTCAAGCACTACTCGCAGCGCGAGCTGAGCTGCCGCTTCGTCTCCAACGTCGACGGCACCGACTTCGCCGAGAAGACCCGCGACCTCGACCCCGAGGAGACGCTCTTCGTCATCTCCTCGAAGACCTTCACGACCCTGGAGACGATGACCAACGCAAGAACCGCGCGGGAGTGGGTGTTGGCGCGATTGGGTGGCGACGAGGAGGCCGTCGCCAAGCACTTCGTCGCCGTCTCCACCAATGCCGATGAGGTCGCGAACTTCGGGATCGACACCGAGAACATGTTCGGTTTCTGGGAGTGGGTCGGCGGCCGCTACTCGATGGACTCGGCGATCGGGCTCTCGACGATGCTGGCGATCGGCCCGGCCCGCTTCGCCGAGATGCTGGCCGGCTTCCACGCGATGGACGAGCACTTCCGCGAGGCGCCGACCGCCGCCAACCTGCCGATGATCATGGGCCTGCTCTCGGTCTGGTACGCCGACTTCTTCGGCGCCGAAACGCAGGCGGTCCTTCCCTACGACCAATACCTGCACCGTTTCCCCGCCTACCTGCAGCAGCTGACGATGGAGTCGAACGGCAAGCACGTGACGCTGGACGGCACCCACGTCGACTACGAGACCGGCGCGGTCTACTGGGGTGAGCCGGGGACCAACGGACAGCACAGCTTCTACCAGCTGATCCACCAGGGGACGCGGCTGATTCCCTGCGACTTCATCGGCTTCGCCAACTCGCTCAACCCGCTCGGCAACCACCACGACATCCTGATGTCGAACGTCTTCGCCCAGGGCGAAGCGCTCGCCTTCGGCAAAACGCCGGAGCAGGTGCTGGCGGAGGGGACCGCCGAGGAGATCGTCCCGCACCGGGTGATGGAGGGGAACCGGCCCTCGAACACGATCCTCGCCGAGCGGCTGACGCCGGCGACGCTGGGCTCGCTGGTCGCCCTGTACGAGCACAGCGTCTTCACCCAGGGGGCGATCTGGGGGATCGACTCCTTCGACCAGTGGGGGGTCGAGCTGGGCAAGGTCCTGGCGAAGGCGATCATCCCCGAGCTCGAGTCCGAGGCCGAGCCGGAGCTGGGACACGACAGCTCCACCAACGCGCTGATCCGGCGCTACCGCTCGCAACGCCAGGCGTGACGAATGCACCCTGACGGCGCCCGCCCTCGGCGCTAGCCTCAGGCCCATGCCACCGCTCGACCTGCTGCCGCTGGCGGCGTCGGAGTCGAACCTGCTCGCCGCCCGCGAGCAGATGGCCTTCACCCTCGGTTTCCACATCGTCCTCTCCTGCATCGGGGTGGCGCTGCCGGCGACGATGCTGGTAGCCAACTACATCGGCCTGAGGAAGGGCGACAAAGACGCGCTGGAGCTGGCCCGCCGCTGGTCGAAGGCGATGGCGGTGACCTTCGCCGTCGGCGCCGTCACCGGCACCGTCCTCAGCTTCGAGTTCGGCCTCCTCTGGCCGCAGTTCGAGCACCGCTTCGGCTCCGTTTTCGGGATCGCCTTCGCGATCGAGGGAATCTTCTTCTTCCTCGAGGCGATTTTCCTCGCCGTCTACATCTACGGCTGGAAGCGGCTGAAGCCCTGGGCGCACTTCTGGGCCGGGGTGCCGATGGTGGTCACCGGGATCGGCGGCGCCTTCTCGGTCGTCGCCGCCAATTCCTGGATGAACCAGCCGCAGGGGTTCACCCTCGACGCCGCCGGCAGAGTCGTCGACGTCGAACCGATGCAGGTCCTCTTCAACCCGGCGACCGGATACGAGGTCCCGCACATGATCCTCGCCGCCTACATGGTCGTCGGCTTCCTCGTCGCCTCGATCTACGCGGTCGGGATGCTGAAGGGGCGGCGCGACCGCCTGCACAAGCTGGGGCTGGTGATCCCACTGACGATCGCCTGCATCGCCACCCCGATCCAGCTCTTCGTCGGCGACACCGCCGCGCGCGAAGTCGCCGACCACCAGCCGGCCAAGTTCGCGGCGATGGAGTGCATCGAAAAGACCGGCGACAACCAGACCGAGTACATCGGCGGCATCTGCACCGACGACGGCGTCAAGGGGGCGATCGGGATCCCCGGCCTCGACTCCTTTCTGGTCGGCTTCAGCACCGACACCGAGGTGACCGGGCTGAACGACATCCCCGACGACGAAGAGCCCCCGGCCCACACGATGCTGCACCTCGCCTTCGACGCGATGGTCGGGATCGGCACCGCGCTGATGGGGCTCGCCCTCTGGTTCGCCTTTGTCTGGTGGCGCCGGCGGGACATTCCGCGGACGCCCGGGTTCCTGCGCGCGGTCGCGGTCTCCGGGGTGGGCGCGATCGTCGCGCTCTGGTGCGGCTGGATCGTCACCGAGGTGGGGCGCCAGCCGTGGATCGTCCAGGGCTACATGCGCACCTCCGAAGCGGTCACCGAGGCGGAGGGGATCTGGTTCAGCTTCGCCCTCGTCCTGCTCCTCTACGCCGGGCTCGGCACCGGCGCCGTGCTGGTCCTGCGGGCGATGTCGCGGCGCTGGCGCGAGCAGGACGCCGACCGCGAAGGCGACACCCCCTACGCCCCCCCATCGCCGACGGGACGAAAGTACGCCTATATGGAGGGAAATCGTCCCGTCGATGGAGGTGGGTCGTGAGCAAGGCCGACGCCGCGGCGGCGATCCTCTGGGTGGGGGCGACCTTCTACGCGCTTTTCGGCGGCGCCGACTTCGGCGGCGGCTTCTGGGACCTCGTCGCCGGCTGGGACGAGCGCGGGCAGCGGCCGCGCGACGTCATCCAGCGCTCGCTGACGCCGGTCTGGGAGGCGAACCACGTCTGGCTGATCTTCGTCCTCGTCGTCCTCTGGACCGCCTTCCCCTCGGCCTTCAGCGCGATCTTCTCGACCCTGTACGTGCCGATCGCGCTGGCGGCGCTGGGGATCGTCTTCCGCGGGGCAGGCTTCGCCTTCCGCAAGTCGATCGTCGGGCTGCGCGAGCGGCGGGCGATGGGGGCGACCTTCGCGATCTCCTCGGTCCTCACCCCGTTCTTCATGGGCACGGTCGTCGGTGCGATCGCCGCCGGCAACGTTCCGGCCGACGGCAACGGCGACGCCTTCTCGAGTTGGCTGCAGCCGCTGTCGCTCCTGATCGGGGCGATGTTCGTCGCCACCGGCGCCTATCTCGCCGCCGTCTTCCTCGTGGGCGACGCCCGCCGCGGCGGCGACGAGGAGATGGAGGGCTACTTCGAACGCCGGGCGCTCGGTGCCGCCGTCGTCGCCGGGGCCTTCGCGGTCGCAGGCCTCTTCGCCCTGCACTCCGAAGCCCGCTACGTCTTCGACCGCTTGACGGCGGAGGGCCTGCCGCTGGTGATCCTCTCGCTGCTCTGCGGCACCGCCCTCCTCACAGTCCTCGTCCGCGGCGGCCGCCGCCCCCTGCGCCCGCTGGCCGCCGGTGCCGTGGTCGCGGTGATCTGGGGCTGGGGGGTCGCCCAGTTCCCCTACCTGCTGCCGACCAGCCTCCGGATCGACCAGGCCGCCGCTCCCGACCCGACGATGACGATCATCTTCATCGTCTTCGCCGCCGCCGCGGTCGTCGTCCTCCCGTCGCTCGCCCTGCTCTACACGCTGGCGCAGAAAGATCTGCTGGAGTCCGAGCACTGAACCGCCGGGCGGCGCAGGTAGCCTGCGCGCGTGATCAAGGCGGTGCTGTTCGACATTGACGGGACGCTCCTGCACACGGGCGGGGCGGGGGCCGTTGCCTGGCAGCGGGCGTTTCTGGAGCTTTATGAGGTGGAAGCGAACATCACCGAACACACGCACGCCGGGATGACCGACCCGGAAATCGCCCAGATCGTCTTCCGCGAGGTACTGAAGCGGCCGGGCTCGGCGACCGAGCGGGCGGAGGCGATCGGGTGTTACCTCGGCCATCTCGCCGACGCGGTCGCCGAATCGGAGGGCTACTTCGTGATCGAGGGGATCGAGGAGCTGCTGCCGCGCCTGGTCGAAGACGGCATCCTGCTCGGCGTCGTCACCGGCAACATCGAGGCCGCCGCCCACATCAAGCTCGCCCGTGGCGACCTCAACCGCTACTTCACCTTCGGCGGCTACGGCTCCGACTCACGCGACCGCACCGCTCTGACCAGGAAGGCCCTGGAGCGCGGGGAAGAGGTCTCAGGCCACCCGCTCGACCGCGCCGAGACGATCGGCGTCGGCGACACCCCCCGCGACGTCCGCGCCTGCCACGGCGCCGGCATCCGCGTCGTCGGCGTCGCCACCGGCTCCTACGCCGTCGACGAACTCACCGACGCCGGCGCCGACTGGTCGATCGAAGGGGTCTTAGCCGGCTTCCCGGTCTGACTCCTTCCGCTGTCCGGTCGCGCTGCGAGTCTGTGCTGACTACGGTCAGCTGATCCTTAAACTGGAAACGTGGACTCGCCGGCGAGAGACAACAAGGCTCACGAGATCGATGAGGGTTCGTGGGCGTATTTGAGCGTTCAGCAAGCTCAGCGCAACGATGCTCTACTCGATGGTGTGATCGATGCTTGTGAGGAGAGCGGTTGGCCTGCGGTCACCTGGTCGCCTGCGCAGCACAAGGAGGGACCAACCGCCCGCTTCTTCGAAGGAATGGGCCACGCGGTCGAGCATGCCGACATGGTGATCGTCCTCGTGAACGGCTCGTCGACCATCACTGACGCAGAGCTGGCCTTCGCCTATCGGCATCGCCGACCCGTGGTCGCCTTGGAGATCAGCGATGGAGAGCCCTGCTCTTCTGATGTGCGCGCGATGCTGCGTGGCTACGACCGGGTCCTCACGGTCGAGTGCCGAGATGCCGCTGAGTGCGTGGTCGGCCTGCGCGACGCTCTTTCCAGCGCGGTCTTTGCAGCGATGGTCGACCCCCCCGCGGGAGTGACCGAGAATGCATAGCGCCGATGGCATGCTTCTGACGATCGGTCATTCGAATCATCCGCGAGAGCATTTTCAGGGGCTTCTTTCGGACTACGGGATCGAGGTTCTCGTGGACGTCAGATCGTGGCCGCATTCTCGCTATGTGGGGTGGGCGGATCGATCAGAGCTCCCACAGGTGGCCAAAGACGGGGGATCGAAGTACTTGTTTCTGGGAAATTCCCTGGGGGGTCGCCCCTCCAAGCAGGATTGCTATGACGAGGAAGGCCACGTTCTCTACGGCAGGGTGGCGGCAGACTCTGAATTCGTCGCCGGTCTCGAAAGGCTTCGCCGGGGAATAGCCCGTTACAGAGTGGCGATCATGTGCAGCGAGGAGGATCCCACCCTTTGTCATCGCCGACTGCTCGTTGCCAAGGTGCTGCTCGATGAAGGGATTGCCGTCGGGCATATTCGGGGTGATGGCACGGTGGAATCTGAGCCTGGACCTATTTGTTTCGCCGAGGGAACCCTTCTGGAAGACGAGGAGAGACTGTGGAGATCTTCACGATCGGTTTCACGAAATCGACGGCAGAACACTTCTTTGGCCGCCTGATCGCGAATCGAATCGAGCGTCTTCTCGACGTTCGCCTAAACAATCGCTCACAACTCGCAGGCTTTGCCAAGCGAGACGACCTCGAGTATTTTCTTCGCGAGCTGGTTGGCGCGCGCTACGAGGAAGCCCCGCTTCTCGCCCCTACCGAAGACATCCTCGAGGCTTACAAGCGCAAGAGCAAAATTTCGTGGCAGGAATATGAAGAACGTTTCTATGCTCTGATGCGAAAGAGGGCGGTCGAGGCAGCATTGAAGCCGGAGGATTTTGAACGGGAGCGGACCGTTCTGCTCTGCAGCGAGGCGACGCCGGAGAACTGTCACCGCCGACTGGTGGTCGAGTACCTGGCTGAAAATTGGGGAGGTATCGAGGTGGTACACCTGTAGCCTGCCGGCGTGCCCATTGATGAGATTGTCGTTCTCGCCAATTCAACAAAGCTGGGTGGCCGCTGTGTGGCCGGGATTTCTCTCGAGACCGAGCGGTGGGTTCGCCCGATATCAACTCGCCCGAACGGTGAGATCCCATTTCAGGATGGTGTCTTCGATCTGATCCGCCCTGCCTTACTTGAGACGGTGTCGTTCGAATACGAGGAGGGTCCGCATGATCCGGCTCAGCCCGAGAACGTCCTGCTCAAAGATGGCACCTACGAGTCGACCGGCTCTATAGAGGCGGGCGCCGCCTACGATTTCTTGAAGCCATATTTGGCTTCCGGCCCGGGAGTTCTTGGTGATTGCGAGCCCGATATCTCCGAGGACATCGCTGTCGAGGGCCTGGAGTCTTCCCTCTGCTTGGTTGAGCCCGATGAGATCACCTTTCTTTGCGAACCTCCGTTCAAGCCCGGGAAGGAACGGAAGGCGAGAGCCATCTTTGGCCTGGGCTCTTGTGGCTATGACATGGGGGTCACCGACGGGATCGTTGCTCCCCGGGTCAGGGAGCAGAGCTACGGCTCCTATTCCACCTCTGATCTGGGGCTGGGCGAGCCAGCCCGCACTTTCCTCACGGTGAGTATGACCACCCCGTTTAGGGGCAGCCACTGGAAGCTGGTGGCAGCAGTCTTCCTCCTTCCGGAGGATTAGGCCCTGCTGCAGCGGGCCTGGTAGATGTTGAGGAACCCGTTCTCGAAGCCGTTGCGGGCCATCCGCAGGTAGAGGCGCCAGACGCGCATCCGTTCGGCGCCGGCGAGGCGCTCGCCCTCGGCGCGGTTGGCGTCCAGGTTCTGGGCCCAATGCTTCAGCGTCTGCGCGTAGTCGGGGCCGAAGTCCTCGACGTGGTGGGCGACGAAGCCGGCGCGTTCGAGGGCCAGGAGGTTGCGGGAGAGGTGGAGGGGGGCGGCGTCGGGGAAGACGTAACGTTCGGAGAAGTCGCCGGCCTCGGGGTCGGTGTGGCGGAGGCGGGTGATGCCGTGGTTGAGCAGGCGGCCGCCGGAGTCGAGCAGGCTCGCCAGGGTCTCGGCGTAGAGGTCGATGTTGCCCGAGCCGACGTGCTCGACCATGCCGATGCTGGCGATCGCGTCGAACTTCTCGCCCAGCGAGGGCAGGTCGCGGTAGTCCATGACGCGGATCTCGACGCGGTCGGCGACGCCGGCCTCCTCGGCCCGCTGCCGCGCCTTCTCGGCCTGCGGCGGGGAGAGGGTGATGCCGACGACGTTCGCCCCGTACCTGGTCGCCGCCCAGAGCGGGAAGCCGCCCCAACCGCAACCGACGTCGAGGACGCGATCGCCCTCCTTGATCTGGAGCTTGCGGGCGACGGTGTCGAGCTTCTCCTCCTGCGCCTCCTCCAGCGTCTTCATCTCGCCGTCGCGCCAGATCGCGCAGCTGTAGACCATCGTCGGGCCGAGGAAGAGCTCGAAGAACTCGTTGGAGACGTCGTAGTGGTGGCGGACGGCGCGGGCGTCGCGCTCCTTGCTGTGGCGCTTGCCGCTCGGGCGCAGCTCCGACGCAGGGCGCGGCGGCGGCTTGACGATCCCCATCGCCCGCACCGCGGCCACCATCAGCGCCCGTTGGTCGGCGCCGTCGAGCGAGGGCGGCTGCCAGCCGTCGAGGACGCGGATCACCTTGTCGATGTCGTCGACCTCGAGCTCGCCGCTGACGTAGGCGCGGCCTAGGCCGAGCTGGCCGGGCGCCCGCAGCGCGTGCGCGATCGCCCGTGGCGAGCGGACGCTGAAGGTGGGGCCGCCGTCGGCGGCGGTGGAAGGGACGCTTGAGCCGTCCCAGAACTCGATCGTGAAGGGGCGTTCGGGGAGGCGGTTCTCGATCTCCCGCCGCAGCGGCGCGGTGTTTGCGAACGGCATCGCGGGGGAGCCTACCCAGTAGCGATTGGCCGCGAGGCCAGGACCGCGCCCCCTATCATCGCCCGGTATGACGACCGTCGGACCGCTTCCCTCAGACATCCAGCCCGTCGAGAACGAGACCCGGGACCGGATCATCACCGGCCTGGTCACCCTCGTCCCCTTCATCGCCGTCGGCTTCGCCGGCTGGCAGGTGTGGGGGAGCGCCCTGCACTGGAGCGACGTCTTCCTCTTCGTCGGCATGTACTTCCTCACCGGGCTCGGGATCACCGTCGGCTTCCACCGCCTCCTCACCCATCGCTCCTTCAAGACCTCCCCGTGGCTGCGCGGCCTCTTCGGGATCCTCGGCTCGGCGGCGATCGAGGGGCCGGTGATCTCCTGGGTCGCCGACCACCGCAAGCACCACACCTTTTCCGACGAACACGGCGACCCCCACAGCCCCCACGTCGACCACGGCGGCGGCTGGAAGGGGGCGATGAAGGGCCTCTTCCACGCCCACGTGGGCTGGATCTTCATCCACACCCAGCGCGGCAACAAGGAACGCTTCGCGCCGGACCTGATCAAGGACCCGGTGATCAACTGGGTCGACCGCACCTTCATCTACTGGGCGATCCTCGGCCTGCTGCTGCCCTTCTTCCTCGGCTGGATCATCGGCGGTACCCTCTTTGCCGGGCTCACCGGCCTGCTCTGGGGCGGCCTCGTCCGGGTCTTCGTCCTCCACCACTTCACCTACAGCATCAACTCGCTCTGCCACACCTTCGGCAAGCGCGAATTCGAGACCACGGACCAGTCGCGCAACCTGGCGCTGATCGCGATCCCGACCCTCGGCGAGGCCTTCCACAACAGCCACCACGCCTTCCCCACCTCCGCCACCCACGGCCTTCGCTGGTATCAGGTCGACGTCTCCGCCTTGGTCATAGACGGCCTGGAGAAGGTAGGTCTCGTGTGGGACGTGGTCCGGGTTACGCCAGAGAGACAGCAGGCGAAGGTCGTCTGACACGGCGCATATCTGCGTCCTCGGTCGCTCGCGTGCAGAGCACGCCACGCTCCCTGCGTCCTTGATCTGCCTGGTCAGAGGGCCTTTTGCGTGCTTCGGTTAAGGGGCTTCTTTGGCTTCGTACCAGTCGATCCACGAATCGCACGCTTGCCCTAGCGGCACAGTGCGGTGTGGCTCGGCCGGGACTGCGACCAGCTCGCCGAGGTAGGCCTTGCCGGTGTAGCCGCTGAGGCTCTGCAAGGTCGAGGCGCCCTCGGTCTCGACGGTGAAGCGGACGCTGCCGCCCTTGCTCTCGTAGCGGCCGGCGGGCCAGAACTGACCGTTGTTGCCGAGGCTGATCGTGTTCGGCCGCTGGCCGTCGAGGGCGGCCGCCAGCTTTTCGCTGAAGCCGGGCGCGGAGAGGGTGAGGTCGAAGGGGGAGAAGTACTGCAGCGAGAGGTTCCAACTGCCGGCGGGGAGGCGCAGGGTCTGCGAGGTCTCCGCATCGAGCCCGAGGATGCTGCCGTCGTCCCAGTCGCCTTTATGGCCGATCACGGCGGCGGGGAAGAGGCCGGCGCGGCCATCGGCGGCGAGCAGGATGCGGATCTCCGGCGCCTCACAGCCGGCGAAGGCGCCCGCTTCGGTTCCCTCGAGCAGGACGTGGCGTGGGTTTTCGGGTGTAGGGCCGGTCCGCTTCCAGAGCACGTAGGAGGGGGTGGCGTCGACCCGCTTGAAGTTCGGCGGCGCCTGGCTGTTCCAGGCGGCGCGGCTGGTGATCACGTAGGGAAAGCGGTCGAGCGTTCCCCGCGAGAAGGAGTCGAAGTCGATCGGGCTGTAGGCGTCGCCGGTGTCGAAGGGCTTTTCCGGGTTGGGCGAGACGGCGTCGTCGGGAAACTCAACCAGCGGCACATGGGTGTCGGCTCCCTGTAGCCCGAAGGCGGCGTAGCGGTCCTGCCCGGCGTAGAGCACGGGTTGGCCGTGCAGGATCGGCAGGAACTCGGCGAGCTCGGAGCCGTGACCGGGCGGTCCGACGGGAGCGTCCCGAAGTGCCAGGAACGACGAGTAGACAGCCCCCCCGACGAACGCCACCGCCAACACCGCCCACCCCACGCGCCACACTCCCGCTGACGGGCCTATTTCCCTCCATATAGGGGTACTTTCGTCCCGTCGGCCTGGGAATTCAGTCAGTAGGGGACGGACGATGACGAGCATTGCCAGGGGGGAGACGATCATCAGGGCCTTGGCCTGGGAGTAGTCGCCGGCTGAGGGGAGGGAGAGGAGGTAGAGGAGCCAGGCGACGCCGAGGGCGATGGGGATGGTCAGCTCGCGGCGGCGGACCCACCAGGCGACGCCGGCGAGCAGGGCGAGGATCGCGATCGTGCCGGCGAGGCCCGGCAGGCGGGCGCCGCCGGCGGCGTCGAGGCGGTAATTGGAGGCGGGCCAGATGCCCAGGGCCTCCAGCGGCGAGACCGGGCCGTAGGTGTTGCTGCCGGCGACTTTGTTGAAGCTGCTGGCGAAGCCGAAGGGGCCGACCACGGTGACCAGGACCGCCAGCCCGGCGAGGACGGCGATCGCCAGCAGCGTTGTCGGCCGCAGTAGGAAGCGCAGCAGCGAGCGGGGGCGAAGCGCTTGGCGTACCTCGGGCAGGGTCAGGCTCCAGAGGGCAGCGATCGCGACTGGCCAGGCTAGGCCGGCGAACGAGTACGAAAAGAAGATGCCGCCGGCTAGGGCCAAGGGTGGGAGGAGCCAGAGCAGGGGGGGTCCCACTCCAGACACATCTCGCCGTGCTCGATGTTGAGTGTCTGGAGAAGGACCCCCCCTGCTCTGGCTCTCAAATGTGGTTAGCCAGATCGCAAAAGCGAGGACTAGGAGGGCCTCAGCCAGCTCCTTGAAGGCGGCTTGGGCGTAGTAGGAGGCGGCGAGGTAGGGGAGCGCCACCATTGCCGTGGCGAGGGTGCGGCGGCCGGGCGTCATCTCGCGCAATGCCCCCAGCGCCGTCAGCCCGGTCATCACCGCGATCGCGACGATCTCGCCGAGGAACGCCTGGCCGAGGCCGATCCCCGGGACGACAGCCGTCGCCACCGCCAGCCCGTGCGGCCCCAGGGGATAGCCGGGGTCCGGATCGGGTCCGAAGCCGCTGCGCAGCCACTCGGCCCAGGCGAGGTGGAGGCCGAGGTCGTTGTTGAAGCCGACCCCGAGCAGCCCCCAGCGGCCGCTGACCGCAAACGGGATCGCTAGGACCAAGGCGATGACGAGCCCCACCGGCAGCCCTTCCCGCCACGGCACCCCGGCGTTCGT
>JBIOVP010000077.1:0-41448 GCA_044867815.1 Solirubrobacterales bacterium
CACCAGCAAAGTAGGTCCTGGGGAATCCGCCCCCTCTCTCAGCGCACAAGCCAACTTCCAGGCGACCGCCGTCCCACACAGCGACTCAAATGGATAGTCAGAGACCTGGGGATGCAAGATCAAGCAGTCCGGGAGCTCAACGGCCCGCTGATGGTGATCCGTAATCACCACCTCCACCCCCAGTTCCCGCGCCAGCGCCACCTCCTCGACCGAGGCGATCCCGCAGTCCACCGTCAACAGCAGCCCGGTTCCCCGCTCCGCAAGCCGCCGCACGTTCCCGGCCGAGAGGCCGTAACCGTCCTCGACGCGGTTGGGGATGAACCAGTCGCAATCGGCGCCGAGCCCGCGCAGGGTTGAGATCATCAGCGACGTCGCACAGACGCCGTCGACGTCGAAGTCGCCGTGCACGGTGATCCGCCGGCCGGCTTCGATCGCGGCTTGAATCGTCTCCACCACATGCCCCATGCCCGCAAACGCCCCCGGGGGGTGCGACTCGTCGGCGGCGAGGAACGCCCGCGCCTGCTCCGGCGTCCGGTACCCCCGCCGCACCAGGGTGACGGCGACCGGTTCGCTGACCTCGAGCTCGTCGGCCAAGGCGCGTGCCTCTGCGTACTCGTAGGGCTCGGCGATGAAAGCAGCGGTGGCTGGGGGCACCCTTTCAGGCTGCTCTCAGCCTCGGACAGAAAAGTAGGTGCTCAAGCGGCCGAAACTGCAGTGAAATTCAGCCGAGGCGCTCTTCCGAGCGGACGCCGATCGCGTAGACGATCGCCAGGCCGATCAACGTTCCCGGGATCGCGATCAGCGCCGTCGAAAGATCGGTGTCCCCGAGGTCTTTGCCGCTTGCCTCCTGGACGATCAGGCCGAAGATGACCGAACCCAGGACGGCCCCGAGGAACGCCCCGACGATCCCCTGCCAGAAGCGGTCGGGGACGAAGACCGTGAAGTGCCAGAGGGCGATGCCCATCATGAAGAAAACGACCAGGGCCATTTCTACCTGCTCCTCCCGTGCTTGCGGCGGGCCTGACGGCGGGCGCGCCGCTCGGCGTTGCGCTGGCGCCGCTCGGCCGAGGCGCTCGCGGCCGCCTCGGTGTCGCCGTTGTCCCGTGAGCTGGCGCCGTTACCGGAGTCGTCCTCGCGCTCGGCGGTAGCCACCGGGCTCGGAGCAGCCTCCGCGGCCGGTGCCTCGACCTCGGCGGCGGCTTCGCCTTCCCGTTCGTCGTCACGACCCAGTTTCGCCATCTCGATCTCGTCGGCGTAGGCGGGAACCCGTCCGCCCTCGACTTCGGCGATCCGCAGGCGACGGCGGACGAACCCGGGCTCGCGTTCCTTCCAGGCCGTCAGCACCGGCGAGGCGATGAAGATCGAAGAGTAGGTCCCGGAGGCGATCCCGACCAGCATCGCGAAGGCGAAGTCCTGCAGGGTGGCGCCGCCGAAGACGAGCAGGGACGCAACGCCCAGGAGGGTCGAGAAGCTGGTCGCCAGCGAGCGGGTCAGGACCTCGCTCATCGAGCGGTTGACGATCTGGGAGAAGGCCGCGCGCGGCATCCTCGGCACGTTCTCGCGGATCCGGTCAAAGACGATGATGGTGTCGTAGATCGAGTAGCCCAGAATCGTCAGGAAGGCGGCGACCGTACCGCTGCTCACCTCTTTTCCGGTCAGCGAGTAGACGCCCGCCGTGATCAGGATGTCGTGGAAGATCGCGATCAGGACCGGGATCGCGAACTTCGGGTCGAAGCGCAGCGCCACGTAGCCGGCGATCACCAGGAGCGAGAAGATCAACGCCTTCAGCGCGCTGTCGGCCACCTGCTGGCCGAAGGTCGGCCCGACGCTGGTGCTGTCGAAGCCGTCCTCGACGATCCCGAATTCGGAGGCGAGCGCGGTTTCGGCATCGCGAACCTGGTCCGGCTCCAGCTGGTGGGACTGGATCTGGAAGACGTCTTTGCCGGGGAAACTCTTGTCGTCGACCGCCTGGATCTCCTCACCCTGGATCCCGGCTTCCTCCAGCACCTGCCGCACACCTTCCTCGTCGGTATTGCCATCGACCGCGACCGTGATCCGGGTGCCCGACTCGAAGTCGATCCCGAAGTTGAGCTGCTTGGTCGCCAGCGCCAGCCCGCCGATGATCAGGATCACGCCGGAGATCGAGAAAAACCAGCGGCTCGCCCCCATGAAGTCGAAGTGCCAGCGTTTGCCCTCACCGCCGGCGCCGAGCACGTTCGGGGAGCGGAGGAACCGCGAACGGCTCATGCTGCCGAGCAGCGCCTGGGTGAAGACGACGGCGGTCAGCAGCGAGACGATCGTGCCGACGCCGAGGGTGAAGGCGAAGCCCTTGACCCCGGCGGTGGCGAGGACGAAGAGTATGAAGGCGGTGAGCAGGGTGACGACGTTGGCGTCGATGATCGTGCTGATCCCGCGTTTGTAGCCGGCGGCGATCGCGCTCGACATCGAGCGCCCGGCCCGCACCTCCTCCTTTATTCGCTCGAAGATGACGATGTTCGAATCGGCGGCGACGCCGATCGTCAGCACCAGACCGGCGATCCCCGGCAGGGTGAGGGTGATCGGGATCAGGTCGATCAGGGCGAAAAAGATCACCGCGTAGGCGCCGAGCGCGATCGAGGCGATCAGGCCGAGGAAGCGGTAGTAGAGGAGCAGGAAGATGATCACCAGCGCCAGCCCGACGACGCCCGCTTTGACGCCCTGGTCGAGGGCTTCGCTGCCGAGGGTGGCCGAAACCTGGGTCTGGCTGATCAGTTTGAGGTTGATCGGCAGGGCGCCGATCTGCAGGGTCGTCGCCAGTTCCTGGGCCTCGTCGACGCTGGTGAAGCCGCCGCTGATCTGCGCCCCGTTGCGACCGTCGATGCCGTCGGGGTTCTCTTCGAAGTTGATGATCGGCCGGCTTTTGACTTCGTTGTCGAGGACGACGGCGAAGTGGCCGGAGAGCGCTTCGGCTTCTTCGGGGCTGACCGAGCTGATCGTGCGGGCCTTGCCGCGCTGGGCGATCTGGCGGGTTACTTCCTGGAACGCCTCCCGCCCGGAGTCGGTGAATTTGAAGCTGACGACAGGTTCGTTGCTTTCGGGTTCATAGGTCTGTTCCGGGTCGACGAGATCGTTACCGCTGAGAGCCGGTTTGTCCTTGAGCGCGTACCAGCCCGGCTCGCCGTCTTCGATCACCTGGCCTGCTTCGTCGATCGGCAGTTCGGAGACCACCACCGTCCCCGCCGGCACTTCGAGGACGATCCCGTCCTTGGGTAGTTTTTTGCCGGTCGGGGTGACGTAGAGGTCTTTTTTCGCCAGCTCCGGCCCGGCGAGCGCTTCGCCAGGATTGGTTTTGTCGAAGAGGTAGTAGCGGGGCCTGGCGACCGAGCAGTCCTGGCAGTTTTCGACCGGTTCCTGTTCGGAAGCGAGTTTGACCGCGTCGTAGGCGGTCGGGTAGGCGCCCTGGAGGATCAGCCTTTTCACTTCGTTTTTGTTGACGTTGCGGCCGGCCCGTTCCCAGCGTTTTTCCAGTTCTTTGACCAGCTTTTCCGGGCCTTCCCGCCCGGGCGTTCCGCCAATCGCCTTCTCCGGCCCGATCAGGTTCGGCTCCCAGTCGTAGTAGTAGAGCTGGGCGGTGGTGCCGACCTGCTCGGCGGCGCGGTTGGCGTCGGTGACTCCGGGAAGGCTGACCGTGATCTGGTCAACCCCCAGCCGCGCGACCTCGGGCTCGGAGACGCCGAGTTTGTTGATCCGCTGTTCGATGATCGAGATCGAGTCGTCGATGTCTTCGCCGCTGACCTCGGTGGCGGTGCCGGTGGGCTGACCCTGGTAGACGAGCTCGAGCCCGCCCTGGAGGTCGAGGCCGAGCTTCGTTTCCTTGCTGGCGATGACGATCCCGGAGATCGCCACCAGGCCCAGCACCAGGAGCAGGACGAGGAGGTGGCTGCGCCGGGTTCCCATCCGCTCAGCCCTCCGGGGTGAGGATGAGGAGGAGCCCGCCGTCGTCGTCGTAGGCAGGGAACACGTCGGCAACCGCCTTTGCCGGCAGATCACCCTCGGCGTTTACCGAGACCCGTTTGCCGAGCGACCGAACGCCCCACTCGAGCGAGGTCTCGATCGGGTCGCTGAAGCCGTTGCCGTCGGTGTCGGCCCCGGCACCGCCGTCGCCGACGTCGATCCAGTCGAGCCCGAGGACCTCGCGGACCGGGCGGCCGATCACGTCCTCGTCGGTGAGCCCGGTCAGCTCGAAGCTGCCTTTGCCGGCGTCGATCACGCGTTCCTGCCTGTCACAGACGAAAAAGGCCGCATTAGGAGCCGGATAATAATCGTCGAGTAATTCGAAGACAAAACCGAAGCCGCATTTCGAGCAGCCCTTCGGACGGGTACTGAACCCCGCGGTCCGCTCCCCGCTCACCTCCCGGTGTCCGCAATTCGGACAGATGAAAAACGGCATATTCGACAGGCTAGCTGGCCAGGCTCAGAAGAGGCTCGCCGCGCCTTCAGGCGTCGGAAGCCCAAGATGCTCGTAGGCCCGGCGCGTCAGCACCCGGCCCCGCGGAGTCCGCTTCAGCAAGCCCTGCTGGAGCAGATAGGGCTCGAGGACGTCCTCGATCGTGTCCTGCTCCTCGCCGATCGCGATCGCCAGAGTCGAGAGGCCGACGGGTCCGCCGCCGAACTTGGAGGCGATCGTCTCCAGCAGGGCGCGGTCGCTGCGGTCGAGGCCGCCCGCGTCGACCTCGAGCATCTCCAGCGCGTCAGCGGCGGCCCCGGCGCAGATCCGACCGCTCCCTTTCACCTGGGCGAAGTCCCGCACCCGCTTGAGCAGCCGGTTGGCGACGCGCGGCGTGCCGCGGGAGCGGGAGGCGATCGTCTCCGCCCCGCCGGCGTCGATCTCGACCCCGAGGATCCCGGCCGAGCGCTCGACGATCAGCGCCAGGTGCTCGGTCGCGTAGTACTCCAGACGGTGGGAAACGCCGAAGCGGTCGCGCAGCGGCGTCGTCAACAGCCCGGCTCGCGTGGTCGCGCCGACGAGGGTGAAGGGTGGCAGCGGCAGCGTCACCGTCCGCGCGCCCGCCCCCTGTCCCAGTACCACCGGCAGCTCGCCGTCCTCCATCGCCGGGTAGAGCGTCTCCTCGACCGCCCGCCCGAGGCGGTGGATCTCGTCGATGAAGAAGACGCTGCCCGGCTCCAACGCGGTCAGGAAGGAGGCGACGTCGGCCTTGCGCTCGAGCGCCGGTCCGGCGGTCTGCACCATCGGTACCCCCAGCTCGGCCGCGACGATGTGCGCGAGCGAAGTCTTGCCGAGCCCGGGCGGTCCGGCGAGGAGCACGTGGTCGAGCGGCTCCCCCCGCTTCTGCGCCGCCTCGATGAAGATCGCCAGCTGGTCGGTGACCTGGGTCTGGTTGACGAAGTCGGAGAGGGTCGGCGGGCGGAGCGAGCGGTCGAGGTCCTCATCGGGGGCCTCGGCCCGGGCGTCGTGAACCTTGACCTCGGCGTCGACCGGGACCGGCTCGTTCTCGATCCCGGGGGTGCGGATCCGGTTGTCGCCGACGTCGGGTGGGCCGCTCATGCCGCCTTCCTCGTCGCCGCGGCCCTGCGCAGCGCCGCCGCAACCAGGTCCTCGGCTCCGGCGCCCTCGACGCCGTCCAGCAGCTGCTCGGCTTCGAGCGGCGCGTAGCCGAGATTGACGAGACCGTCGCGGGCGAGCGCGCGCGGGTCGCCCCCCTCGTCGCCGACCTGCGCCACCTCCTCCTCCAGCGCCCCCGCCACCTTCTCGCGCAGCTCGACGATGATTCGCTCCGAGGTGCGCTTGCCGATTCCCGGCACCGCCTGGAAGCGTTTGGCGTCGCCGGCCGCGATCGCCCGCAGCAGGTCGCGGGCGGTCCCGCCGGAGAGGGTCGCGATCGCCACCTTCGGGCCGACGCCGCTGACCGTGATCAGGAGCCGGAAGAGATCGCGCTCCTCCTCGGAGGAGAAGCCGTAGAGGGCGAGCGAGTCGTCGCGGGAGATCAACTCGGCGTGGAGGAAGGCGTCGCGGCCGGTCGCCGGCACCGCTTTCAAGGTCTCCGAGGAAACCGCCAGCCGGTAGCCGACGCCGCCGGCGTCGATGACGACGTGGTCGGGGCGCCGCACCATCACCTCCCCGCGAACGGCGGCGATCATCCGGCGATCCGCTCCCGGGCGACGCTGACGGCGCTGCGGTGCCCGATGCCGCCGCCGTGGCAGATCGCCACGGCCAGCGCATCGGCGGCGTGGTCGGGTGCCGGCGGCTCGGGCAGTCCGAGAAGAGTCCCCACCATCTGCTGCACCTGGCGCTTGCCGGCGGCACCGGAGCCGCAGACGGCCATCTTGATCGCCTGCGGCGTGTACGCGAAGCAGCCGATTCCGCGTTCGGCGGCGGCCAGCATCGCGACGCCGCTCGCCTGCCCGACGGCCATCGCCGAGCGCACGTTCCTGCCGAAGTAGACCTCCTCGATCGCCATCGCCACCGGCTCGTGCCAGGCGAGCAGCTCCGCCAGGGAGCGGTGGATCCGCGCCAGCCGCTGCTCCATCGGCTGGTCGGGGGTGGTCTCCACCACCCCGCCGTCGAGGGCTACCATGTGGTTCCCCTCGACGCGGACGATGCCGAAGCCGAGGTTGGCGGCACCAGGATCGATTCCCATCACAACCTGCATGGGAACTGATTCTGGAAATCCGGTCGGATGCCTCCCTATGCCGCGAGCTTCTCGAGAACGTCCGCCGGAATGTCGAAGTTCGCGTAGACCTCGTCGACGTCGTCCTGGTCGTCGAGCGCCTCGAGCAGCTTCAGCACCCGCTCGGCGTCGTGGCCTTTGACCTCGATGCTGCTTTTCGGCTCGGTGACCAGGCCGGCGGACTCGACCTCGATCCCTTCGCCCTCGATCGCCTCACGGACGGCGGTGAGGTCGGTCGGCTCGCAGATCAGCCGCAGTTTGTCGTCCTCCTCGCGCACGTCCTCGGCGCCGGCGTCGATCGCCCCGATCAGGTCGTCCTCGCCGTAGCGGCCGCCGTCAACCACGATCGCGCCCTTTTTCTCGAAGATCCAGGCGACCGAGCCCGGCTCGCCGAGGCTGCCGCCGTGCTTGGAGAAGGCGTGGCGGATCTCGGCGCTGGCGCGGTTGCGGTTGTCGGTCAGCGCCTCGACCAGGACCGCGACCCCGGCCGGGCCGTAGCCCTCGTAGACGATCCGTTCGATCGCGGCGCCGTCGGAGCCGGCGCCGGTGCCGACGTCGATCGCTTTCTGGATCTTGTCCTTCGGCATCGAGGCGTCTTTGGCCTTCTGGATCGCCGTCGCCAGAGTCGGATTGCCGCCAGGGTCGCCGCCGCCGTCACGGGCGGCGACGGTGATCGCGCGCGCGAGCTTGCTGAAGAGCTTGCCGCGTTTGGCGTCGGCAGCGCCCTTCTTGTGTTTGATTGAGTGCCACTTGGAGTGCCCGGACATCGCCTGGCATTCTATGAAGTCGCTGTATGACCATGAAGGAGAGAACCCACGGAGCGGGACGAGTGCTGGCCGCCAGCCTCGTCTTCATCGCGATGTTGCTCGCCGCCTTCTCGCTCTGGACGGCAATCCCGCTGAGCTGGGTCTACATCGCCTCGAAGCTCTCCGAGACCCAGTTTCCGGCCGGCGGCCCCTACGCGGTTGTCGTGATCGGGATCCTTCTCACGTTCCTCGTCGTCGCCTGGCTGATCGGCCGCCTCAACAACCTCTACATCCGCATCACCGGCACCAACCGCCTCGCCCCGATCCGCCCCACCTGGCTGAAGAGCATGCGGGACACCGCCCCGGTCGCCCGCTCGGTCACCGTCGTCGAGGCGGTGCTGATGGCCTCGGTGATGCTCGCCGCCCTGGCGCTGACCCTCTGGTTCTTCTTCCTCGCGGGATCGCCCTTGCCGGATCAGTAACACTTTCGACACAGTAATTTTAAAGTTTCGCAGACCAAAAGTTGCATTTGGTCTGGTAGCTTGGCATCATGGCCGTGATGGCAAGGGAAGGGTGGACCGACGCGAGGCTTGACGACCTCAATGAACGGGTCACTACCGGGTTCAGCGACATGCGCGCCGAGATGCGCGAAGAATTTCAGGCGGTTCGCGCGGACATTGGGGACATACGGACTGAAATCGGGGCCGTCAATCGAACGATCCAGCAATTCGCCTTTGCCATGATCGGAACGGTGTTCCTCGGATTCATGGGAACCATCGCCGCGCTCTTCTCTCTCGTCTGATCAGACGACGAAGCGTCCGTCTTCCTGCATCACCTGACCATCTACTTCCAACTTGCCCCCCAGGCGGAGGTCGCAGACGAGGTCGGTGTGGACGGCGGACTCGTTCTCGCCGCCGGACTCCGGATAGCTGCTGCCGACCGCCATGTGGACGGTGCCGCCGATCTTCTCGTCGAGCAGGACCTCGCGGGTGCCCTTGCCGATCCCGTAGTTGGTCCCGATCCCGAGCTCGCCCAGGGTCCTCGCACCCTCGTCGGTGTCGAGCAGCTTCAGCAGGTACTCCTCGCCGCGGTCGGCCGAGGCGTCGACGACCCGGCCCGCCTCGAAGCGCAGGCGTACGCCGGAGACCTCGCGGCCGCCGATCACCGCCGGCAGGTGGAAGCTGACGACGCCCTCGACCGAGTCCTCGACCGGACCGGTGAAGAACTCGCCGTCGGGCATGTTGTTGTCGCCGACGCAGGGGATGAACCTGCGGCCGGCGATCCCGAGCCTGATATCGGTCCCCGGCGCCGTAACCCGCACCTCCTCATGACCCTCGATCCAGTCCGCCAGGCGGGTCGTCTCGTCCGAGGCGCGCTTCCAGGCCGTCAACGGCTCGGGATCGGTCGCCAGGCAGGCACCGTAGTAGAAGTCTTCGTAGTCGGCCAGGCTCATCTCCGCCTCGGAGGCGTAGGCGCTGGTCGGGAAGAGCGTGTAGCACCAGCGGAATTCGCCCTCGGCGGCGCGCTTCATCGCCCGCGTCATCAGGTCGCCGGTGGCCGACTGGCGCAGCGTCTGCCGCTCCGGCGGGACGCCGGAAAGCTCCCTCGTGTTGGTGCTGGCGCCGATCGCGATCCGCACGTCGGCGTTGTCGACCATCCACTCGGCGAAGGGCGAGATCCATTCCAGCTGCTTGTCGGAGGCGTGCTTGAAGTAGGCGGCGATCTGGCCGTCGAGGGCGACGTTCATCACCGGGTGACCTCCGGCCTTGAGCACCTCTTCGTAGACCGCCAGCAGGAGTGGCGCCGCGGCGCTCTCGCCGTCAATCGAGACGACGTCCCCCTCCTTCACCGCCGTCGAGTAGCCGACCAGGATCTGCGCCAGGTTCTGGACCCGGGGATCGCCACCGCTCATCGTCCTACCTCCTCCCCCGCCCGCTCCCGGGCGGCCGTGGTCATCGCCATGAAGATCGCGTGGAAGCGCGGGTCGTCGGTCAGCTCGGGATGGAAGGCACAGGCGAGCACGCTTCCTTCCCGGATCGCCACCGGGTGCCCCTCGCAGGAGGCGAGCACCTCCACCCCGGGCCCCTGACGCTCGACCCAGGGGGCACGGATGAAGACCGCCCGCAGCGGCTCGTCCCCCGCCCCCTCGACCTCGAGGTCGGCCTCGAAGCTCTGCAGCTGGCGGCCGAAGGCGTTCCGCTTCGCGGTGACGTCGAGGAAGCCGAGGTGCTCGGCGTCGCAGACGATCAGCCCGGCGCAGGTGCCGAGGATCGGCCGCCCCGCTTCGTGATGGGCCCGCAGCGCCGGCTCCAGCCCGGCCGAGGCGATCAGCTTGCCGATCGTCGTGCTCTCGCCGCCCGGGATGACCAGGGCGTCGAGCCCCTCCATGTCGGCCGGGACCCGCACCTCGCGCGGCTCCGCCCCGAGCTGGTGCAGGGTCTTCGCGTGGGCTTCGAAGTCGCCCTGGAGCGCGAGGACGCCTATTTTCAGATCGGCCACCCGATGATCAGGCTCCGCGGTTCTGCAGCAGGGCGTCCTCGGCGGCGAGCCCGGAGATCTCCAGGCCGGGCATCGCCTCGCCGAGCCCGATCGAGGCCGCAGCAACCCGCTCGGGGTCGCTGAAGTGCGTCGTCGCCTCGACGATCGCCCGCGCCCGCCGCTCCGGGTCGGAGCTTTTGAAGATCCCGGAGCCGACGAAATTCCCCTCGGCCCCCAGCTGCATCATCAGCGCCGCGTCCGCCGGCGTGGCGATACCACCGGCGCAGAAGAGCGGCACCGGCAGGCGGCCGGCCTCGGCGACGGCTTTGACGACCTCCAGCGGCGCCTGCAGTTCCTTCGCCTCGGAGGAGAGCTCCTCCGGGCCGAGGCGGGCCAGCCGCTTGACTCCCGAGGTGATCTCGCGCATGTGGCGGACCGCCTCGACCACGTTGCCGGTCCCGGCCTCGCCCTTGGAGCGGATCATCGCCGCCCCCTCGCCGAGCCGCCGCAGCGCCTCGCCGAGGTTGGTGGCGCCGCAGACGAAGGGCACCTCGAAGGCGAACTTGTCGATGTGGTTGTGCTCGTCGGCCGGGGTGAGGACCTCGGACTCGTCGACGTAGTCGACCTCCAGGGACTGCAGGACCTGGGCCTCGGCGAAGTGGCCGATCCTGGCCTTCGCCATCACCGGGATCGAGACCGCCGCCTGGATCCCTTTGATCATCGCGGGGTCCGACATGCGGGCGACGCCGCCGTCGCGGCGGATGTCGGCGGGGACGCGCTCCAGCGCCATCACCGCGCAGGCGCCCGCCTCCTCGGCGATCTTCGCCTCCTCGGGGGTGACCACGTCCATGATCACCCCGCCTTTCAGCATCTCGGCCAGGCCGGTCTTCAGTCGAAACGTCGCGCGCTCAGTCATCCCGGCCATCTTACGTGGACGGGATGCCGGGCAGTCGCCCGCGCCTACTTGAGTTTGTAGGCGCGGATGCGGTCTTTGTGCGCGGCTTCGTCCCGCGCGTACAGACCGTGTGCCAGGCCTTGTACAAGCGCCATCAGCGCCGTGTGGCTACGGGTGAAGCTGGGGCTGTTGGAGGAGAAGTAGAGGGTCAGCTCAGCGTGCTCCCCGACCTCGGACATCGTTGCATCGGAGATCGCCAGGGTGCGGGCGCCGCGGTGCAGCGCCAGCTTCATCGCCCGCAGCAGCAGCGGGTGGGCGCGGCCGGCGGAGAGGGTGATGACGAGCGTGTTCTCGTCGATCCGCCCGAGCCGCTGCAACGATTCGCCGCCGGTGCTGGCGACGATTTCGGCGCGGATGTCGAGCAGGCTGAGGGTGTGGCGCAGGTAGCTGGCGAAGAAGGCCATCTGGTCGACGCCGACGATGATGATCCGCTGTGACGTGGCCAGGGCCGCGACCGCGGTTTCGACCTGCTCGGTGGAGAGCTTGCGCGCGGTTTCCTCGAGGTTCGCGTAGTCGGCGCTGAGCGATCCCTCCAGCTCGGAGTGGTCGAAGGAGAAGAGGGCACCGCCGTTGGCGCTGCTGGCGGCGATCGTCGTCCGGTACTCCTCGATTGCGGCCTGCTGCAGCTCCGGGTAGCCCTCGAAGCCGAGGGCCTGGGAGAAGCGCACCACCGTCGAAGACGAGGTGCTCGCTCTCCGGGCCAGCTCCTCGGCGGTGAGGAAGGCCGCCTCGTCGAGGTGATCGACGATGTAGCGAGCGACGTCCTTCTGGGAGCGCGAGAACTCGTCGAAGCGCTCCTGGATGTAGTCGGAAAGGCTTTTGAGCTGTGGGGACTTCGTTGCGGTCTTGGTCACGGCGGTCCATTTCGCCGAACCCGACCCTTTCCCTTCCGGGTTCTGGTTGGATTCGTGAAACATGACGCTAGAAAGGGCCCTGCGCCTCACCAACCGCAACATGATCGTTTTCGATCTTCTGCTCGGCAGCGCCGCGATCGCGGCGCCCGCCGCGACCCTGAGGGTGCTCGGTCACGACGAGCCCTCGCCGGACGCGGAACACCTGTTCCGCCGCTGCGGGCCGATCTGGCTGACCTTCGCCGCCGCCCACCTGGTGGCGGACCGCCGCGGCAGCGCCGCCGACTGGCAGTCGCTCGCCTGGCTGCGCGGGACCGAGATCGCCACCGACGCGCTCTGGTCGGCCTCGCCAGCGGTAACCCGACCAGGGGCGAAGCTCGGCCTGCAGCTGGCCGGCGTCGCCAACATCGCGATGGCCGCCGGCTTCGCCTGGATGTCGAGGCGCGGATGACCCAGTTCGACGGCCTACCCAGCGTGCGCTGGAGCCTCACCGGACTGAACGAAGAGGGCGACGAGACCTGGTTGATCCGCGGGATCGCCCGCAAGCGCTACCACTGCCCAGGCTGTCACGACGACATCCCGGTCGGCGAGGAGCACACCGTCGTCCAGTTCGTGCGCCGCCTCGGCGGCACAGACCACCACCACTGGCACCGGCGCTGCGCCGAAGAGCTGCTGGTCCCCGAGCTCGGCAACCTCCGCCGCGTCCCCGCTTCCGAATCGAGCCAGGCGCGACTGGAGGCGCGGGGGCGCAAGCCGGCCGGCCGTCGAGATCGACGCCGGTGAACTTTCCGCGCCGCCTCGGTTCGACCTACGCGCGCATCTGGCGCACATATCGGGCTTGGGCCCCGTCGCTTCTCGCCCTCGCGCTGGTCGTCTTCGTTCCGCTCGCCCTGCTCGACGCGCTGACGATGGACGTCGACCTGGACGCGCTCGACGTCACCAGCGGGATCAAATTGGCGGCCCTCGTCCTCGCGGTGGGAGCGATCACCGCCACCGGGCTCCTCGGCGAGGTCTTCTTCAGCGGGGCGATCGCGATCTCCCTCACCCACGCGCACGGCGAGAAGCCGCCGCCGCTGCGCGAGATCGCGCTCCGGCTCAACTACAGACGTCTGATCGCCGTCGACCTCGTCTACGTCGCCCTCGTCGCCGTCGGCTTGCTGCTGGGGCTGATCCCCGGCCTCCTCGCCTTCGTCTGGCTCGGCCTTGCCGGGCCGGTGGTCGAGCTCGAGGAGCGCTCGGCCAAGGGGGCGTTGGCGCGCAGCATGCGCTTGGTCCGCGGCAACTTCTGGCTCGTCCTCTGGGTCCTGCTGCCGATCCAGGTGGTCGGCGACGGGATCGGGCACCTCCTCGCCGGGCTCGTCCACAGCCTCTTCGGCCACACCTTCGTCGCCACCTGGCTGGCGGAGGCGGTCTCCGACCTCGCCCTCTCCCCCATCTTCGCCGTCGCCGCCGTCCTCCTCACCGTCGATCTCATGCGCGAGAAGGAGGGCACCGCGCCGCCCGTCCACGCGGCTCCGGTGCCGGCATGACCGCCGCCTCGATCTTCACCGACTTCTGGGACCGGATCTCCGAGCACGAGCTGCAGGGGCTCTACCTCGTCCTCGTCGGCTTCCTCCTCTCCTTCGCCTTCATCCGCATGAGCACGCGGCTGCAGCGCAGCCCCAGGGTGCCGTGGTGGCCGGGGAGCATCGTCAGCGACTCAGGCGTCCACCTCCACCACCTCGTCTTCGGGATCGTGACGATGATGGTCGCCGGCGCCGGCGGCTTCGCCGCCTTCGGCAACAGCCCCTGGACCGAGATCTGCGCCTTCGCCTTCGGCGTCGGGGCCGGCCTGACGATCGACGAGTTCGCCCTCTGGGTCTACCTCGACGACGTCTACTGGGCGAAGGAGGGCCGCAGCTCGATCGACGCCACCGTGATCGCCGCGACGCTGATGTTGCTGGCGCTGCTCGGCTTCACCCCGTTCACGATCGAAGACGGCGACGTCGGCGCGATCCTCGGCACCGTCCTCAGCGCCCTCGTCGTCTTCACCCTCGTCGCGATCTGCTTCGCCAAGGGCCGGGTGATGCACGGCTGCATCGGCTTCTTCGTCTTTCCGATCGCCCTCTACGGCGCCTGCCGTCTCGGCAAGCCGAACTCGGCCTGGGCCCGGCGCCGCTACGGCGGGCGCCGACCGCAGAAACAGGCCCGCGCCGCCGACCGCTTCCCGCCCGACCGCCGCACCGAGCGCTTCAAGGAAGCCTTCCGCGACGTCGTCGGCGGCAAGCCGGGCGAGGGCCTGGCGGCGGCCAAAGAGGAGGCCTTCGCCGCCACCCGCGAGGCAAGCGCAGAAGTGCGCCAGCGAGCCGAACGCGTCACGCACCCGGACGACCACGACGGCTGAGGCTCAACCATCGCTCAATCCCGGACGCGAAAACGAGTGCCTAGACTCGCCCAGGGAGAATGCGCCGTCGAATTGCCACCCCGATCCTGATCGCCCTTCTCGCCGTCGGCGGGAGCGCGATCGCGAATGCCGAGACGGTTCAGGAAGACGGGCTGCGGGTCACCTTCAACGCCAATTTCACCCCCCACGAGCTCCCTCGGGACAGGCCGGCGCCGGTCTCGGTGAAGGTGGCCGGGAAGGTGGCGACCGCCGACGGCAGTCACCCGCCGGCGCTGCGCCGACTCGAAATCAGGCTCCACCGCAACGGGCGGATCGACTCGACGGGCCTGCGGACCTGCTCCGCCCCCAGCCTGCAGTCGACCAGCACCGCGACCGCCCTCGCTCGCTGCCGGGCCGCCCTGGTCGGCAAGGGAAGCTTTCACGCCTTGGTTTCCCTGGGGCGGGAGATCCCGACGGGCGGGAAGATCCTCGCCTTCAACAGTCGCCGCGCCGGCAGGCAGGCGCTGGTTCTACATCTCTTCGCGGGGACGCCCGTGCGCTTCACCCTCGTGGTGCCGCTGAGGATCGGGCACCTGAAGGAGGGGCAGTTCGGCACCATCCTGCGGGCCAGGATCCCGAAGCTTGCGGGTGGCCTCGGCTCGGTCACCGAAATCGACCTGACGATCGGGCGGCGGTATTCCTTCCGCGGCGCGCAGCGCAGCTACGTCTCGGCTGCGTGCAGCGCCCCCGCTCACCTCGAAGGCGGAATCTTCAACTTCGCGCGGGCGAACTTCCGCTTCGAAGGCCACAGGGCGATAAACCCCCCGGCCCTCCTTCAGGAATGCACGGTCCGCTAGAGCCCGAGGCCGCCGACCCCGCCCTCGTCCCAGCCGAGATGGTGGGCGAGCTCGTGGCGCAGCGTCCGCTCGACCTGACGCGCGAGCAACCCGGGGTCGTGGCCGAAGTCGCGCTCGAGCGTGTCGCGGTAGATCACGATCCGGTCCTCGTAGCGTTCCGCCGCGACGCCGTCGCCGAAGTACTCGCCGTAAGCGTGCCGCTCGGCGCCGAGGTCGGAGACGACGACCGCGACCCGCTCCAGCAGCCGCTGGAATTCCGCCGGCAGGGCGTCGATCGCGTCGGCCACGAGGGCCTCGAAGCTGTCCGGCTCGGTCTGATTCACTGCCGCTCCACGTTAACCAGCAACCGATCCGGAGCAACCACATGAGCAAGAAGCCGCGCACCATCTCCTCGCTCCTCACCGTGATGGCGATCGCCGCCGGAGGAGTCGTCTGGTCCGGCTGCGGCAGCAGCGACGACGAAAGCAACACGGTTCGCGACAAGGCCGAAAAGCAGGTCGAAGAAGGGACCAGGAAGGCCGAAGAAGCGATCGACGAGGGCGCCGAAAAGACGAAGAAGGGCCTCGAAGAAGCCCGCGAAGAAGTCGAAAAGGGCGTCGACGACAAGACCGGGAAGAAGTTCGAAAAGGCCCAGGAGGAAGCCGAAAAGGGAATCGAAGAAGGCCAGGCCAAGGCCGAAAAGGGCCTCGAAGAAGCGAAGGAACAGGCGGAAAAGTACCTGCCCTAGGAACCGTCTCGTGAGTGGAGATCCGCGGTGGCCTCGATCGCGTCACCGAGGATCTCCACCGATCGCCGCAGCTGCTCGTCGGAGATCGTGAACGGCGGCGCCAGGCAGAGGATGTCGTCGAGGAGCCCGCGGGTGAGCAGGCCGCGCTCGCGCGCCGCGCTCGCGGCGCGGCGGCCCCGCCCCGCCTCGATCGGCCAGCGCTGACGGGTCTCCTTGTCGCAGACCAGCTCCACCCCGACCATCAGTCCCGCCTGCCGGACCTCCCCGACCTCAGGGTGCTCGCGCAGGGGCGCGATCAACTCGGCGAGCGTGGCGCTCGCATCTCGCACACGCTGCAGCAACCCCTCCCGCTCGATCGCCTCGATGTTGGCGAGGGCGACCGCGCAGGCGACCGGGTGGCCCGAGTGGGTGAAGCCGTGCATCAGGTAGCCGGGGCGCTGGGCCGGATCGCGCAGCTCGTCCCAGAGCTCGTCACTGACGACGACACCTCCGAGCGGGACGTAGCCGCTGGTCACTCCCTTGGCGAAGGTGAGCAGGTCGGGCGAGATCTCCTCGTGGTCGCACCCGAACCAGGTTCCGGTGCGGCCGAAGCCGGTGATCACCTCGTCGGCGATCAGCAGCACATCGTGGCGGTCGCAGATCTCCCGCAGGCGGGCCAGGTAACCCGGAGGCGGGACGATCACCCCACCCGAGCCGAAGACGGGCTCGACGATCACCGCCGCCACCCGCCCGGCTCCGAGCTCTTCAATCTTCTGCTCCAGCGCTTCCCCCCTGCAGATCGGACAGCTCTCAGGCCGGCACGGAACACCGGCGGGGCAGCGGTAGGTGTACGGGGCCGGGACCTCGACGATGTCAGGTGCCCCGACGCCGAACTCGGCGTGATAGGGCTGCAGCCGGGTCACCGTCGTCGTCACTCCGGCGAGACCGTGGTAGCCGCGGTCGTGGGTCAGGATCACCGACTTCTCCGGCCTGCCGCGGCGCACCCAGTGGCGACGGGCGAGCTTGATCGCGGTCTCGTTTGCCTCGCTGCCGCCGCTGGCGAAGAAGACGCCGCTGAGGCCCGGCGGCGCCAGCTCACTTATCCGCGCCGCCAGGTCGATCGCCGGCGGCGAGGAGACACCGCCGAAGGTGGCCGCGTAGGGCAGGGTCCGCAGCTGCTCGTGCGCGGCATCCACAAGGTCCTCGCGGCCGTGGCCGAGGTTCACCGTCCACAGGCCCGCCAGGCCGTCGATCAGCCGCTGACCATCCTCGGCCACCAACTCGCAGCCCTCGCCGCGAACGATCACCAGCGGTCCCGCGGAGGGCAACTGGGAGTGGTCGGTCAAGGGGTGGATCAGGTGATCCAGATCCCCTGCGGAATGATCTGGAGTGGACAAGAGCCCACACACACTATTAAAGATTAGACAAACTGTCTACGGTTCTTCGAGGGAGTTTTTTCTCCCCAGCGGGCTCCGAGGCGCCTCCTCTGGCGGCACCGAGCAGATCGCGTACCAGTGAAGAAGGGCCAGCTGGTATGCCTTCTCGTCGATCTCCTCCTGCGACGCCGTGACGTCAAAGGAGGCGAGAATCGACTCGATCATGTTGTAGGCGGCGCGGACGCCGAACTCGAGATCGATGTCCTCGCGGATCAGGCCGGCGTCCTCGTCGGCCGCGTGCACGGCCATGATCCAGCTGATCAGCGCATCGTCTGCAGCTTTGTTCGCCTCCTCCCAGCCGCTGCCGCGGAGATTCCTCGCAACCGCGACGATCGGCCGTAGGTCGGCGTTCTTCACCCGCCAGCCCAGCGCCTCCCGCACCATCTCCTGGATCAACTCGAACGAAGTCTGCCCGGAGCGGGCGTTTTCCCGCAGTCGCTGCGCAATCCGCGCGTAGCCCGTCATGTAGTCGCTGATGATCGCCGCGAGGATGTCCTGCTTGTCGTCGAAGTTGTTATAGACAGTTGCCCGAGCGACCTGCGCGGCCTTGGCGATGTCGCCCATGGAAGTCTCGGAAAAGCCCCGCCGGGCGAACAGCTTGCGGCTCGCCTCGACGATCTTCGTCCTCGCGCGAGGCTCACCGCGGCGCGGACGAGTCAATTTTGGCCCCTCTCGAGGCGATTGGTCAGCCCCTTCACACCAGCGAGACTATCCAATAGTTGTGACATCGCCACGCCTAGTGGACTTCTTCGGGAAGTTCATACCAGCGCTTGCGATCCCCGATGCGGGAGCGCAGCTTCCAGCCCCTCGTCTTAGGAACTCTGTCCAGTTCCTCCCGCAACCGCGCGAGCCGACTCACCACCCGCTCGGAGGCCGCGAAGTCAGGTAGCTCCCGAGCGAACCGTGCGGTCCGTTCGGCAACCATCCCCAGGGTTCGCCAGAGGCCCCAGTCCCCCGCGGCCAGAGTGCCGATATAGGTTGAGTTCACCCCCTTGTCGTCGTCGCTGAGGTCGTGGTCGGCGAAGATCGCGCAGAGGTCGAGGTGGTCCTTTTCATTGGTTTCCACGACCTGGAGCTTCAACACCGTCAGGTCCGCGAGTGACAAAGTTCGCGGAACCAGCTCCAGTCGCCGACGCAGATCGATCCGGTGGCAGAAATTCGCCTCGTCGACGAAGACATCGACCTGACGCTGATTCGCCTCGTCCCAGAAGAGGAGCCTACGGTGACCGTGGAGGGTGTTGAATTCCTGGTTGGAGGTGTACCCGAGGGATGCCATGAAGGTGGTCACCTTCTCCTTGGCGTCACCGCTGGTCGCCAGATCGATGTCCGCATACCGCCGCCGCAGGGGTGGCTGCCGGCTGCTGGGGCACTGAACGGCAACGGCGACCCCACCGACGAGACGGAGGGCGACGTCACACTCAGCCGCGCCCCCCACGATCCGCATCCCCTCGGCGACCGGGTCCGCAAGCGGCGCCAACCTCGTTCGGCCTCTACTCCGGCGGAATCTCCGCCGCCAGCTTGTCGACGTCCACGCCCTGACTCCTGCGCGCGGCGCGAGCGACGAAGAAGGTCACGAGAGAAGCTCCGAGGATGACCGCGCAGTCGCGGAAGAAGTGGCCCTTGTCGACCCCGAGGTCGGGGTAATGCATGTAGATGAAGAAGATCCCGGCGAGGATGACCGCGACCAGCGCTCCCGCGACAGCCACGATGGGGATGCCGAAGATGCGCTGGGTCGTCGCCGAGGCACGCCAGATCTCCGGGCGCCGGTAGGGAAGCAGCACCGCCGAGAGGCCCAGGAGGATCATCGTGATCGCCTGCAGCAGCACCGCCTCGAACAGCACTTGGAGGAAGCCTTCTTCGTTCGAGACCGCCCACCAGAGCACGAGGATGCTGAGGACCACCGTCAGTCCGATCGCGTAGTGGGGAGCGTGGGTGCGGGGAGAGACCCGGGCGAAGCGGGACGGCAGCAGGCCGTCGAGCGCCCAGGCGAAGAAGGTGCGGACGGCGATCGTGATGTTGGGCAGGATCAGCAGCGGATAGGCGATCGCAAAGGTGATGAAGAGCCACCATGCCAGCAGGGTGCTGCCGCCCGCGATCGAGGTGAGGAAGGTGTAGTAGGGCGGCGCCGCGAAGGGGTAGCTTTCGCCGAGGCTGTTGATCGCGATGAAGAAGTCGTGGCCGAACTTCCAGAAGAAGATCGCCGCCAGGATCGCCGCGATCGCGATGTGGACGACCGCCGCAAGGCTCATCACTTTCATCTGCGTGGTGTCCCTCGCCCGCCTCACCTCGCCGGAGATGTAGAGCGAAAGCCAGCTGTAGAGGGAAAGGCTGCAGACGGCCGCCCAGGTGGGCCAGAAGTTGTCGAGGCTGAAGGCGGGGTTGGTGTCAACCCCTTCCTTTTTGGCGTTGGCGATCACCGAGCCGTAGGTGTCGGGTTCCCCGGTGGTCGTCTGCGCGAACTGGTTGAAGCTGTTGATGAAACCGTCGTGGCTCTTGAAGAGGAGGACGAGGAAGACGGTCCCCAGCCCCAGCATCATCACCACCCAGAAGCCGTTCATGATCCGCGTCGTCCAGCGCCAGCCGCCGCCGAGGAGGATCGCCGAGAGCAGGATCAGCGCTGATCCGATCCCCATCTGCCAGGCCTGACTGCTGGCGACGTCTTCGCCGGCGTTGACGAGCGAGGTGCTTTCGCTGATCAGGCCCACCGCCGTCAGCGACGGGCCCAGCGCGACGGTGACGAAGGCGAGGGCGACGAAGGCGATCGAGAGGATCACGCCCGAGGTCCAGAAGAACGAGGAAATCAGGCCGATCACCGGGTGGGTGATGCGACCGACGAGCACGTAATCCCCACCGCTGCGGGGAATCGCCGAGGCGAAGAGGCCGTAACAGACGCAGATGATCACGGCGGCAACCAGCGCCAGCGCGAAACCCAGCCAGATCGAGCCACCCGGGAAGAGGCCGAGGGTGAAGAAAATCGAGACCGCGAGGAAGATCGCGGTCGGTTGCCCCGCCATGTTGAAGACGAAGGTCGAGAACGGTGAGACCTCACGAACCAGGCCCGTGGCCTTGCGCGCATAGGACCCCTGTGGGCTCGCAGGCACTACAGGATGCTCCCCCAACTCAGCCATTCTTCTCCCCTTTGCTCCCTTTGCGTTGATTCATCCCGAGACCAGGTAGTGGTTGACCACACGGTCAGGTTCCAAAAGGACCAGGCAACCATCCAGGTGACCGCTACCGTAATCGGAACCGGGGTTGATTGCCACCGTTCGCCCGATTTTCGTCACACCCCTGCTCTCGTGGATGTGACCGTGCAGGCTCAACAAAGGTTTCGTCTCCTCGATTATCTGTCGCACGGCGCGACTGCCGGTCGGAACCTCATGCGGTCGCCCACCCTTCATCACGTAACGGAGGTCGTCGTCGACCTCGAAGGCGGTGTCGAGACTGCTCTCGTAGGGCGGAACGTGGATGTTGAAAATCGTCCGCTCCGGGGTCTCGAGCTGATCGACGAGCCGCTTCAGTCGTAGGTAGATCTCCTCCTCGTCGAGCTCGCGCGGCGTCTGCCAGGGGGTGCGGTTCGAGTAACCGAAGGAGACCAACTCGTGCGGGCCGAGCATTTCCACCTGCTCGTCGCAGGCGACGACGCTTTCACCGGACGCGAGCACCTCGTCGATCGACCAGGGATCGTCGTTGCCGGGGATCACATAGGCACGGGTGTCGGTGTCGCCGAGGCGTTCGTCGGCGAACCTCACCCAGAGTCGCAGCTCCTCCAGCAACGCCCCTTCGAAGGCGGCGTCCCGGCGCTCCGAGCTCGCCGCCAGAGCCTGTGCCTCCTCCGGGTCGACGATCAACGGGTACATCCCGTTGGTGGAGATCGCCTTCTGCATCCCGTCCAGCTCCTCGGCGGTACGGGCGACCCGCTGCTCGCCGATCACACGGGCGAGGTAGGAGCCGTCGCCTTCACGGACGATCGGGACCAGCGCCTTGCCGGTCAGGTCCCCTCCCATCACCAGCGCGTCCGCCGGGTAGTGGGCGGCGGCGTTGACGAACTTCTTCCAGCAGACCCGCGAGCCGTGCACGTCCCCCGCGTAGAAAAGACGCGTGATCGGCTGCTTCTGGCGACGTTTGAACATCACTCCCTCGACTCTCTCCCAGGAATGATGCGGGATTCAGAAGACGACCGACGCCGGCGAGCCTTTCTCTGACTGGTCACACTGTCCAGTTATCAGCAAGGGTGAGCTCGGCCTGCAGTAGGCGGTGGGCCGCGCCGCGGTCCTCCGTCGCCAGCAGTCCGGCCGCCGCGAGGACGTAGCTTCGATCGACCCCGACCCGCGGACCCCGGGGTGCCAGGGAGCGCGGAGCCCGGCGCTCGAGCACCCGCCGGAGGATCGCCTCGCCGTCGTCCCGGTGGGCGAAAACCCCACCGGTACCCAAAAACAGCACCACCTCTCTCAGATCGGGCCCGTCGCGGACCAGCGTCGGCGGGCCCCCTTCCCCCCGCGTCAGCAGCATCGTCCCGCAGTGCCGTCGCAGTGCATGAGCGCCACAGCCAACAGCAAGCAGCGCCTCCAGCTCCTCCGCCTGCCCGTCCCGGGGCAGCCATCCGGGGTCCTGCTCTCTTTTCGAGACACCTTGTCGAATCGCTTT
This sequence comes from Solirubrobacterales bacterium, assembly GCA_044867815.1. Taxonomy (GTDB): domain Bacteria; phylum Actinomycetota; class Thermoleophilia; order Solirubrobacterales; family 70-9; genus VAYN01. Next base: position 21,704 of record JBIOVP010000077.1, read on the forward strand.
CTCCTCGACGGCGGCCTCCGCTTCGATCCAGCGCTGGTCGGCCGCCAGGACGCCCCCCGCGCCGGACCGCAAACCGAGGTCCCCCTCGACCGTGCGCAGGGCGAGCGGCGGCGGCAGCAAAGGTTCCTCGATTCCCGGCGCGGCAACCTCGGCGCCGCGGCTTGAATGGACGTCGGTGGTGGCACCGCCGACGTCGAGGACGACGACGTCGTCGAGCAGGCGCGTCGCTTCGAAGACCGCCTCGGGGGTCGGCAGCTTCACCATCCGCGCGAACTCGGGGCTGGCGCTGAGCCCCTTGCCGCCGATCACGTGGTCGAGGAAGACACGGAGGATCGCTTCCCGCGCCGATTCCACCTCGAGCCGCCCCAGCTCCGGCATCACGTTGCCGGCGACCACGGCCTCGGTCCCCGCCGACCGCAACAGGGCTGCCGCCTCCTCGGCGACCTCGGCGTTGCAGGCGATCACCGCGTAGCCACCGATCCCGCGCTCGCCGAGGCGGCGGGCGTTCTCCAGCACCAGCTCCGCCTGACCGCCGTCGGTGCCGCCGGCGAAGAGGACGATCTCGGGACGCGCCGCCTGCAGCTCATCCAGCTGCTCCTCTCCGAGGCCGCCCGAGACGACGGCCTCGACCCGGGCCCCCGCGTTGAGGGCGGCCTGCCGCGCCGCCGCGGCGGTGAGGTCGGCGACCAGCCCCACCGCCGCCACCCTGAGACCGCCGCCGGCGCTGGAGACCGCGAGGCGGTGGTCGACCGAGGCGGCGCCGGAGCCGGCGCGAGCCGACTCCAGCGCCGCCGCGTAGCCGTCCATCAGGTCGGTCTCAATGCTGGTCGGAGCCTCCCCCCTGCCGACCAGCCGCCCCTCGTCGGGGTCGACCAGCCTGACCTTGGTGTAGGTGCTGCCGAAGTCGGCGAGCGCGACGAGGCCCACCGTCAGACGGGGACGGCGCGGCGACGGTCGATCAGAGCGTCGACGAGGCCGTCGATCGTGCCCGGGGTCTCGATCCCGGTCGCGTTGAGGTCGCCGCGGACATCGATCGGAATGTCCGAGCCCTCGACGTCCTCGTTGAGGACGCCGCCCATGAAGACGGGCACTCCGGCCGACCCGGTTCCCCGCAGCTCCTCCATCAGCCGCTGCCCGAAGGAGCGGGCGACGCCGTTGTGGGTGGTGATGACGACGGCGTCGGCGTCGGTCTCGATCACGGCTTTGACGATGTCCTCGGGATCACGGTTGATGCCGAAGTCGATCACCTCGGTCCCCACCGCCGCCAGCGTCGAGGAGAGGAGGAACTCGGCGAACTCGTGCACGTCGGTGGAGGTGACGAGCACCTTCATCCCGCGGATCGCCTCCTCTTCGCGGCGGCCCTGCAGCTCGACCAGCAGCCGCTCCCGCTCTTCCATCGTGCTCCTGACCAGGTCCGTTTCCAGCACCGGGCGGCGGCCCCGGGGGAACTCGGGGTCCGGCTCACCGGCCCCGAACAGCTCCTCGCAGCGGGTCGAGCCGAGGCGTTTCAGCACCAGCAGCAGCTGCGCCGGATCGCGGACGTCTATCCCGGCCGCATCCAGGCCTTTGATCGCGGCGTCGAAGAAGGCACGCCCGCCCCGCACGAGCTCGTCCCGCATCGCCTCGATCCGTGCCCAGTCGACCACCGGCTCGACCATCGGCACGTAGTCCTCCAGCCGCCGGCTGATCGTCTGCACGGTCGCCACCTCCTGCCAGGTGGGGATCCGTTCGGTCTCGGTCACCGGCACCGCGATCGGGGCGGCGCCGAGCCGGTAGCGCATGTCGGTCATCTTCGTGAAGAGGACGTCGGTGTTGAGCACCGCCATGTTGGCGTCGAAGTCCTCGGTGTTGCCGATCGTGTCGCCCTGCACGTAGGAGAGCGGGACCCGGTCCGGGTTGGCCTCGTAGAGGGCGAGCGTCACCGCCGACTTGATCACCGGGTTCTGGGTCAGGCCGCCCCACGAGGGCGAGTAGGCGGCGCCGATCAGCTCTTCGCTGATGTAGCGCTCGACCATCGCCCAGCCGATGTAGTTGGCGTAGTCGTGGAAAACCCCCGGGTAGCCGTCCTCGAGGTAGGAGTCAAAGACCACGCCCTCGTCCTTGAAGGCGGCAAGGAGGCCGGCGGCCTGCAGGGTGACCATCGTCTGGGTGACGTCGTCGTCGAAGTAGGGCCAGCGCCAGGAGTACTGTGAGAGCACGCCGATCGTGGTGATCCCCGCCTGCAGCGCGTCGAGGGCGTTTTCGACAGAACCGGGCCCGCCGATCGTGTTGTCAGCGGCCTCGGGCTGGATCGGCACCGTGTGGGCGAGCTCCCACCAGTCCTGCTCGGTCATCATCACCGGCCCGGTCTCCTGCGGCGCTTCGGCGCGTTTGTCTTTCGGCAAACCCATCCGCCGCTCGGCGATCAGGTTGAAGCGATCGGGCGGACGGACGCCGCGGGAGAGGGCGTCCTCGTAGATGAAGCCGAGCGCCTCGCGGGTGTCGGCCCAGGTGGCGAGACCGATGTTCATGCAGGTGCAGGGGATCCCCTGCTCGCGGGCACGTTCCCGCCACTCGCGCTCAGAGCCGACACCCTTCTCCTCGCAGTAGGCGGAGCGGGCGCGCTCGATGCCCTTCGCCATCTCCCTGCCTTCGGCGACCGCCTCGTTGCCGTCCGGCAGATCGGGGGGCAGCAGGGCGCTCGGGTCGACGTCGATCTCAGCCATCTTCGGTTCCCTCCTTCGTCACCCGTCCAGAATCCAGCCGCCGCTCACCTCGAGCACCTGGCCCGTCGTATACCCGCCTCCGTCCGAAGCGAGGTAGAGCACGGTTTCGGCGATCTCCTCCGGCCTGCCCATCCTCGCCAGCGGGGTCATCGCCAGCGCTTCGTCGATGTGCTCCTGCGGGATCTCCCAGTCGTCCTCCCAGTTCGCCGCGATCGGGCCGGGCGCGACGGCGTTGACGCGGATCTCCGGCGCGAGGTCGCGGGCCAGAGCCGAGGTGAAGGCGCGGACGCCCCCCTTGGCGGCGCAGTAGGTGACCGCCACCGAGTTGACGACGTTCTCCTGGTTGATCCCGTTGCCGTAGGAGCCGGAGAAGTTGACGATGGCGCCGTTGCCGGTTCGCTTCAGGTGCGGCACCGCTGCCCGGCAGACCCGGAAGGTGCCGAGCAGGTCGACGTCGAGCAGATTCGCGAAGGCGTCGTCGTTGGACTCGGTGAAGCGCACGGCATCGTCGGGATCGATCCGGCCGGCGGTGTTGACGACGACGTCGATGCGGCCGTAGCTCTCGGCGGCCTCGGCGACGTAGCGGTCGACGGAGTCGCCGTCGGTCACCTCGACCCGGGCGACGTGGCCCTGCGACCCGCCGGCTTCGATCTCCTCCAGCGCCGCACGGGCCGAATCCTCCGAGGAGCGATAGCCGAGGGCGACGCTCGCGCCCTCGCGCCCGAAGGCACGGGCCACCGCGCCGCCGAGAGCTCCCCCCGCTCCCGTGACCAGCGCAACCCTCCCCTCGAACCGTCGGCCGTCGTTCCACTGGGCCATGGCCGTAAAACCTAGCCGGTACCCAAGCTCGGAGCGAGCCCCCGGCCGGGGGCTCGCTCCGCTGCCTCAGGTACGGGCCTGCTCTTTGACCTGCTGCGCGTTTTCCGCAGCGCTGTCTTTGAGCTCCTCGGCCTGCTCCTGGCCAGACTCTTTGGCGGTCTGCATCGCTTCCTGGCCGACCTCTTTGGCGCCTTCGACCGCCTGCTCGGCGACCTGGCTCGCCACCTCGCGGCCGCGGTCCAACGCCTCCTGGCCGGTTTCGACCGCCGTTTCCTTCGCCTGGTCGGCGACCGGGCCGACCTTTTCGTCCTCGATCTTGGTCGACGGCAGCATCATCCCGGCGAGGAAGCCGGCGGCGATGCCGCCGATCGCGAGGCCCAGCGGATTTTCCTGGGCGATGCCGACGGCCTGTCGGGCGCCCTCTTTGACTTCCCCTCCGTCCGGCGCCACTTCGCCGACCTTGTGGGTCGTCCCCTGGACCTGCTCGATCAAGCGCTCGCGCTTGTCCGAGATCGACTCCTTGACCCGGGTTTTGACGTCGGTCTTGTAGGCGAGCGCGTCGACGGTGTCGCCCATTTCGGCGCGCGTCTCCTCTATCTCCTGGCGGATTTGGCTCGGCTCCTGGCCCATTGCACGTCCTCCTTCACGGTTTCAACGGTTTGCTCGGGGGCGGGTGGCATCCCCTCCTTGACTCGGTCCCTTCCGGAGAGGGCCAGGACTGCGGCGATGGCGCCGTAGATCAAGGTCACGATCGATGCGGCAACCCAGAGGTCCATCGCCTTGTCGAGCAGGGCGAGAACCATCGTCGTCAGCGTCCCGGCCGCCAACAGAGCGAGGACGGCGGCGCCGCCGAACATGCCGGCGCCTTCACCCGCCACCTTGCCTTTCTGGCTCAGCTCGGCTTTGGCCAGCTCCAGCTCCTTGCGGACGAGCGTCGTCGTCTGCTCGGAAAGTTCCTTGACGAGCTCCCCGGTGGAGTGCGAGCGCAGCTCATTGCTCTCGCCGTTCATGGTGCTCACGGTGCGACGGAGGGAACGGCCGGCTGCGCGGTCGCAGGCGGCGGGGTCGCCACCGGCTCGACGGGGGAGCGCCGTGCCGGCTCCGGGGTGGTCCGCTGCGGCACCTGGGCCGGTGAGCTCGTCCCGCTGCGCTGCTGGTAGCGGTTGCGGCTCGAGGCCTTGAGGAAGCGAGCGGCGAGGATGCCGACCGCCATGCCCCCGGCGAGCACCGCCCACGGGCGCTGCCGACCGAAGTCCTCGACGTCTTCCAGCATCTTGTCGGGCCCGTTGTCTTTCAGATACGAGCCGACCTTCTCGGTCTGCTCAGCGGCGCGGTCGGTCAGTTTCGCCGGCCCGTCCTTGCCCTGTTTGCGCAGCTCCTCGCCGACCGAGCGCAGGTCCTGGGCGGTGCTGCCCACCCGCTCCCCGGCCCGGGTCGAGCGATCGTCGATCTGCTGGCGAATACTTTCCTGCGCACTGCCCGCCGCCTCGCGCGCCTTCTCCTGCGCTTGGCCGGCTACCTCGTGCGCTTTGTCCTGCACTTCGCCAACGCTTCCGTCAGCCATCATCGTCCTCCAGTCGGATCTAGTGGGATCTCGAAATTGCGATAACCGGCGGCCAGGTCCGAGGTACGTCACCTCGCCACTCCGCGGTCCCTGTTCCCCAAGATCGGCTCGAACCTAAGCGAGACGGCGCGACATCGGGCTCACTGTGCGATTACCCCTCGCTGCGATAGACAAACGAACTCTTTTGGAATCCGCCGCTGCCATCTTCGCCCGCTTCCTCAAACTCGGCTGCCTCGCCTGGGGCGGCCCAGCGGCGCAGATCGCGATGATCAAGCGCGAGTGCGTCGAGGAGGAGGAATGGATCTCCGAGCTGCAATTCCAGCGCCTGCTCGCCGTCTACCAAGTGCTACCGGGACCCGAGGCGCACGAGCTCTGCGTCTACTTCGGGCGGCTGCGGGGCGGCAAGCTCGGGGGCTTCATGGCGGGCCTCGGGTTCATGCTGCCCGGGTTCCTGCTGATGCTCGGCCTCTCGACGCTCTACGTCGAGGCCGACATCGCCGAGAACCTCGACGCCCTCTTCTACGGGCTGAGCGCGGCGGTCGGCGCCCTGGTGGCGCGGGCGCTGGTGCGGCTGGGGAAATCGTTCATCCGCGACGTGCCGCTGGCCTTGATCGCGCTCGCCGGCTTCGCCCTCACCCTCTTCGCCGGCGCCAGCTTCGTCCTGGTTCTGCTGGGCGGCGGGCTCACCTACGAGGTCTGGCGCAACGCCCGCGGCTGGATGGGCAGGGCGAGCTCGATCTCGCTCGGGCCGGCCGCGCTGATTCCGATCCTCGCCGGAGCGATCACCCTCTCCCTCGCCGGCGAGATCCTCCTCGAGGGGTTGAAGGCGGGGCTGCTGACCTTCGGCGGCGCCTACACCGTGGTCCCGCTCCTCCACGACAGCGCCGTCGGCGACCACCACTGGCTCAGCGAGAGCCAGTTCGTCGACGGCCTCGCGATCGGCGGCATCCTCCCCGCGCCGCTGATCATCTTCGCCACCTTCGTCGGCTACCTGGCGGGGGGCCTGGTCGGGGCGCTGCTGATCACGCTCGGCATCTTCATCCCCGCCTTCTGCTTCCCGATCTTCTTCCACCGCCAGCTCGTCGCGATCGCCGAAAACGACCGCCTGCACCTCTTCCTCCTCGGCGTCGCGGCCGGCGTCGTCGGTCTGATCGCGGCGGTCACGGTGGAAATCGTCGACACCAGCGTCGTCGACGCCTATACCGCCGCGCTGGCGATCGGCGCCTTCGTCGCGCTCAATCGCTGGCACGGGAAACTGACCGTGCTCTACGTGGTCCTCAGCTGCGGAGCGATCGGCGCCGCCCTGCAACTGACCGTTGTCTAGCCAGCGCTTCCGAGGCGGCGCGGCCGGCTGCTGGCAGGGGATGGGCAACCGACCGCTGCCCCTGAACCTCGGCGGAGAAGGTGCTCGTCCGTTCAGCTGACCGGCGCCGAAAGGGGCGAGGCGCCTGGTTTCCGCCACGGTCGAGCACGACTTCGAAGATAGAGCGAAGGGCGCCCTTCCCGCGGATGGTTGAACCCGCCCTGCGACTAGTCCATTCTTTCTTGAATGGGAGAGAGCGGGAGCAGCCGCGACTGGCACCGGCAGCCGTCGAATTCGCCGGAGGGAATTCAGGCGATGCTGAACGCGTTGCCGGCCCTGGTCGGCTACTGGGACAGCGACCTGCGAAACCGCATGGCCAACAACGCCTACATCGAATTCTTCGGCAAGTCTCCCGAGGAGATTCGCGGAACCCATATCCGGGAGCTGCTGGGACCGGAGATCTACGAGCAGAGCCTGCCCTACATCGAAGGTGCGCTGGCGGGGGAGCCCCAGCTCTTCCACCGCGAGATCCCCACCCCGGCCGGAGAGATCCGCTACACCCAGTCCTCCTACATCCCCGACGTCGTCGAAGGAGAGGTGCGGGGATTCTTCGTCCTCGTCACCGACATCACCGAACGGCGGCGGATCGAAGAAGAGATCGAGCGGAGCCGGGCACGCCTCGCCGAGGCCGAGCGAATCGCCCGCATCGGCAGCTGGGAGTGGGACATCCCGAACCAGCAGCTGACCTGCTCGGAAGGGCTCTACGAGATCTACGGCATCGAGGCCAGCGATTTCGATGGGCACCCCCAAGGCGGCTCCCAGCGCGTGCACCCGGAGGATCGGGAGCTGGTCGAGCGGGTGATGCGCGAAGCGGTCGAGGGCGGCACCGCGGTCGACTTCGAGTACCGGCTGATCAGGCCCGACGGCCGCGTCCGCCGCGTCCACAGCCGCGCCGAGCTAACCGCCGACAGCGACGGCAGGCCCCTCCGCCTCACCGGCACCGTCCAGGACGTGACCGAGGTCCGCGCCGCCGCCGAGGCCCTCCACCAGACCGCCAGCGACCTCGACCGCCGCGCCGCCGAGCTCCATCGCTTCCCCGACCGCTCCCGCGGCGGCGAGCTCACGAAAACCCTCTCCTCCCGCCAGATCGAGATTCTCGCCCTCGTCGCCGACGGCCTCAACAACGCCGAAATCGCCTCCCGCCTCTACCTCACCGAGAGCACCGTCAAATGGCACATCCGCAAGATCCTGCGGGCGCTGGGGGTGGCGAACAGGGCACAGGCGGTGGCGCGATACCTGTCGCGGCCGGTCTCGTCCTGAACCACCGCCGATCGCTAACCGCTAACGGTCTTTTCCACTTCGGTTTCTTCAGTTTCTTCCAGCTGCTGCTCGGCCTGATCGTCGACTTCGACGACTTCCTTGACCGCCCCGTCCAGTTCCTCGACCGATTCCGGAGTCCGGGTTTCGACATAGGCGTACTTCGCCAGGGCGTCTTCAAGGGCCAGCAGCTGCTGCAGCTCCTGATCCGACGCCTTCAGCGCGATCAGCGTGAAGGAGCTTGCTTTGCTGATTTCCGCGCCCGCCAACTCGGCTTTGATTTTTTTCGCGACATCTCCTTGAAAGCACTCGTCCACCCCCGCGGTGAAAACGAGAACCCGGCGACTGGAGGGGGGCCCACTCGAGCGCTCCGTGGTCTTGAAGTCCTCCAGGGCGGCGATCACCGCCTGGGTCAGGTTCGGGGTCCCACCCGGCTGCTGTTCCTGTGCCGCACGGGCCACCTCTTCGGCCTGGTCGGCGTGAAAGTCGACAACCAGTTCGCTTCGCCCCCCGCAACTGGAGCTGGTGCGACGAAGCGCGAGTCCCTCGTTGTCGAATTCCGCGACCGATTGCCGGATCGCCCGTGCCGCGGCGTCGAGCTTGGTTTCTCCCTCCGCTTCGAAACTCTCCCCCATTGCCGAGGAGGTGTCGAGCACCACCTCCGTGTAGCTGACCGGGGGATCGGTGGAGAAAGCATCGGTAACGACATCCCACAGGCGCGGTGCGCCGACCAGAGCCCAAACCGCGGCCACGAGACCGATCACCGCCACCGCCCCTTTGAACCAGCCGCGCTCCCAAAACGGATTTTTCCTGCTGGTCGCCACCAATCGACCAAACGCCGATCCCGACTCGATCTTGCGCGCTGAAGTTCGTACGCGCGTGTTTATGGGGCAGCCTGGACTCGAACCAGGGACCGACGGATTATGAGTCCGCTGCTCTAACCAACTGAGCTACTGCCCCACAGGGCGAGCGTACCGCGAGAAGCGGGCTCAGGCGCTGAAGAGCTGGGCGAGGGAGCGGCCGACGTCCGGCGGCTCTTCTTCGCCTTTGGCGGCGGCGGCGGCGCCCTCGGCGAGGGCCTTTGCGGCGTCGGCGATCTGGTGGTCGCGGCCGCCGCGGATGGTGCCGGTCTTCTTCGCTTCGGCGAGGTCGGACTCCATCAGGCCGGCCAGCTCGGCGAGGCGGCGGAGGCCGACAACGCTGGCGGTGCCCTTCAGCGCGTGCGCTTCGGCCCGCATCGTCTCGAAGTCGTTGGAGCCGGTGGCGAGGCCGGCGGAGATCACGTCGCAGCGCCGCTTCGCCTCTTCAGCGAACGACTGCAGCAGCTCATCCTCGGTGGCGGCTTTCTCGTTCATGGTGCGATCGCCTTGTCGACGGCTTCGTGCATCAGCTTGAGCCCAAATGCTCCCTCAACAGCGTCGCGGACGACTCCCCGCCGGTCAATCGTGAACAAAAACGGCTCGGTCGGCAGGTTAAAGGCCCGTACCTGGGGCCGCACTCCCTGACCGGGGTCGTTGTCCTTGTAGATCTCCATGTGGATGAAGGCCGCCTTGTCTCCGTATTCGCTCCTGACCTGCTCCGCCACGTCAACGACGGGGCCGCAGACCCGACTCTGGCAGAACTGTGGGGTCGCAAACAAGATGACTATCGGTTCTTTTCCCAGCGCTTCCGCGTAATCCACCTTGTTCTGGCTGTCCGGGGGTATTCGCGTCGTGATCTTCGACAGATCACCGCCGACGTCCTGCGCGGTCGGCGTACTGACAACCGGCGCCCTGCGACCGGGTTTCGGAACGCGGTGGAACTCGCCGACCACGGCGCTCGGCAGCGCCGCGATCCCCTTCAGTTCGCCGTCTTCCCTCAACAGCGCCCCGATCCGCCACTCGCCTTCGCGCGGGAAGTCGAGCCGGGTCGAGTAGACGACGCGGGCCGCGTCGGGGTCCTGCGCGGTCGAATCCGCCTCGAAGGACGGCTTGGTGGCCAGGCTTTCGATCGAGGCGGGAAACGGGCCCACCGCCGGCCGGTCGAGCGCCTGTTCCTGGGCTTTGGCCTCCTGGCCCCGGTTGCCGGATCTGGATTTCGCCCCGGGCTTCGGTTCCGGCACCTTGGCGAAGTAGAGAGCCACTTCGGCGTCGGTCACCTCTCCCTCGTCGCGGTCGAAGACGCCGAAGGGGTAGCGGTTCGGACCCGGATAGAAAACTTCAGCCGCGGGGTCGACAACCCATTCGGCGGGCCCGTCGGCCACCTTCAGCACCTCTCGCAGGGTCCTGCCCTCGGCCGTGGGAAATTTGGACTCCGGCGGGGCGGGGCGGCTTTCGGCGCTTTCAGCCGGGCTGACGGTCGAGTCGCCGGTCCCCGATTCGCCGCCGCAGCCGGTCACCAGGGCGCCGCTCACGAACAGGCAGAACAGCGCAGGGAGCATGCGGGGGGGGCGCATCGGCGCCATGTTATGGAGAGATAGGGTGCCCGGGGTTCTCGACGAGAAGGAGATGGAGATGGCTGAGCGAGCGGCACTGGTGACCGGAGCATCGAGTGGGATCGGCCTGGCGATCGCGAGGACGCTTGGCGAAGAGGGATACGCGCTCACCGTCTCCGCCCGCCGGCCGGAGAAGCTGGAGGAGGCCGCCGAGGGCCTGCGCGAGGAGGGCTTCGAGGTCGAGGCGATCCCGGCCAACATGGCCGAGGAGGACCACGTCGTCGCCATCTTCGCCGCCCATCGCCAGAAGTTCGGCCGTCTCGACGTGCTCGTCAACAACGCCGGGGTCGGGATCGGGGCGCCGATGGAGCAGATCCAGACCAAGCACCTCGACATGCAGCTCGCGGTCAACCTGCGGGCGCTGATCCTCGGCACCCGCGAGGGGCTGCCGATGCTGCGTGAGGCCGGCGCCGAGCACGGCAAGGCGCTGATCGTCAACACCGCGTCGATCGCCGGCAAGGGCGGCCAGGCCTGGCTCTCGATCTACGCCGCGACCAAGGCCGCGGTGATCAACTTCACCCAGTCGACCCACCGCGAGGCCGGCAACGCCGGGATCCAGTGCACGGCGCTGGCGCCGGGCTTCGTCGAGACGCCGATGACCGAGTTCGTCCAGGGCCAGATCCCGCCCGAGGAGATGATCCGGCCGGAGGATCTCGGCGAGGCGGTGCGGTTCCTGTTGCGGACCTCGCGCAACTGCCACGTCCCCGAGATCGTGTTCACGCGCCCGGGCGAGGGTCTCGATACCCCCTGAGGCTGATTCGGGCGTGAACGAGCGCCTACGGATACTCGTCGCCGCTTTCGGCGACGCCGGACACGTCTTTCCTGCGATAGCGGTCGGGAAGGCGCTGGCGGCGCGCGGGCACGAGGTCGTGATCGAGACCTGGGAGGAGCGGCGAGAGGCGGTCGAGGGCGAGGGGCTCGGTTTCGCCGCGGCCGAGGAATACCGGATGTTCCCGCCGCCGGACCCGGAGTCGGAGGAGGGCCAGCACGCGGCCGAGGCGGCGCTGGCGCTGATGCCGTTGCTGGAGGATTTCCGCCCCCACGTCGTCGTCAGCGACATCCTCACCCTCGCCCCCACTCTGGCGGCCGAGCGGGCGGGGATTCCGCTTGCGACTCTGATCCCTCACATCTACCCCGTCGTCGAGCCCGGCCTCCCCTTCTTCGCGATCGGGTTGCGGCCGCCGCGGACGCGAATGGGACGCGCTGTCTGGCGCTACGGCCACGACCGGGCGCTGCGGGTCGGCCTCGAGCAGGGACGGCGGGACCTCAACATCCAGCGCGGTCGGCTCGGCCTGCCGTCGATCGACCGCTTCCACGGCGGCATCAGCCCCGACCTGGCGCTGGTCGCCACCTACCCGCAGCTCGAGTATCCGCGGCGCTGGCCGGCCGGCGTCGAGATCACCGGCCCGATGACCTTCGAGCTTCCCCACCCCGACATCGAGCTGCCGCCCGGCGACGACCCGCTCGTCCTCGTCGCCCCCAGCACCGCCCACGACTCCGACAACCACCTGGTGCGAACGGCGCTGGCGGCGCTGGCGGACGAGCCGGTGCGGGTGGTGGCGACGACCAACCGCGTCGCCCCTCAGCACCCGATCGAGGTCCCCCCCAACGCCAGGCTGGTCGAATGGCTCAGCTACAGCCAGCTGATGCCAGCCGCCTCCCTCGTCATCTCCCACGGCGGCCACGGCACCGTCGCCCGCGCCCTCGGCGCCGGCACCCCCGTCCTCATCTGCCCGATCATCGGCGACATGAGCGAGACCGCGATGCGCGTCGCCTGGGCGGGGGCCGGGCTGTCGCTGCCATGGCGGCTGTGCCGGTCGGTGCCGCTGAGGTGGGCCGCACGACAGCTGCTACACGAGCCGAACTTTGCAATCAGGGCGCAGGAGATCGCAGCCTGGGGGGGGAAGAACGACGGTGCCACGCGAGGAGCGGAACTGGTCGAGAGCCTGGCATTGAAGCGTCTCCCCACCGCCTAGGAACTCCGGGGGCGGGACTCGAACCCGCAACCCTTCGATTAACAGTCGAATGCTCTGCCGATTGAGCTACCCCGGACCGTGCTACCCCGGATCAGTGTCCGGAGACAAATTTAGCGGCACCGCCGTTATTCCTGCCTCCACCTACCCACTGCCCCAAGGACCGCCTAGGGCCCCGGCGTCCGCTCCACCACCGCCTCGGCCGTAGCCGCCTCCGCCTCGCGGGTCGCCGCCCCTTCCAGGGCGTTCGACAGCGCACGAACGTAGGCACGAGCACTCGCCTCGAGGATGTCCGTGGCCACCCCCTGGCCCGTCGCCAACCGCCCCGCGGCCCGCAGCTGCACGGTCACTTCGCCGAGGGCGTCCTCTCCCCCGGTCACCGCCTCGACCTTGTACTCGACCAGCTCGCACCCGGTCCCGGCGGCGTCCTGGATCGCGTGGAAGATCGCGTCGACGGGGCCGTCGCCGCTGGCTTCGCCGACCGACTCCTCCCCGGAGGGCTTGGTCACGGCGACTTTCGCCACCGGCGGCCTGCGGGTGCCCGCCTCGACCTCGAACCAGGCCAGCTCGTGGGCGTCGGAGCGCTCGCGCATCTCGTCGGAGACGATCGCCTCCAGGTCCAGCGCGGTCACCTGCTTCTTGCGGTCGGCGACCTCCTTGAAGGCCTTGAAGGCGTTGTTCAGCGCCTGGCCCTCGATCTTGAAGCCCAACTGCTCCAGCGCGTCGCGCAGGGCGTGGCGGCCGGAGTGCTTGCCCAGGACGATCGAGTTCGACTCCAGGCCCACCTCGGTCGCGTCCATGATCTCGTAGGTGCTGCGCTCCTTGAGGACGCCGTCCTGGTGGATTCCGGACTCGTGGGCGAAGGCGTTACGGCCGACGACGGCCTTGTTGGGTTGCACCGGATAGCCGGTCAGGCGGCTGACCATGCGGCTGGTGCGGGCGATCTCCCGCGTGTTGATCCCGGTGTGGAGGCCGTGGACGTCCTCGCGGACGCCGATCAGCATCGCGATCTCCTCCAGCGAGCAGTTGCCGGCCCGCTCGCCGATCCCGTTGACCGCGCACTCGACCTGCCGCGCCCCCGCCAGCACCCCTGCGTAGGAGTTGGCGACGGCCATCCCCAGGTCGTCGTGGCAGTGGACCGACAGCTCCACCTCCCGCAGCGCCGGCACGAACTCGTACAGGCGCCGGAAGTAGTCGGCGTACTCCTCGGGCGTCGTGTAGCCGACGGTATCGGGAATGTTGACGACGGTCGCGCCCTCCTCGACGGCGATCGCGCAGACTTCGGCGGTGAACTCGATGTCGGCGCGGGTCGCGTCCATCGGCGAGAACTCGATGTCCTCGCAGTAGCTTTTCGCCAGCGCCACCGCCGCCCGCGCCTGGCCCTTGACGTCCTCGCGGTCGGTCTGCAGCTGGTGTTCGATGTGGATGTCGGAGGTGGAGATGAAGGTGTGGATGCGCGGGCGTCCCGCCTCCTTGATCGCCCCCCACGCCGCGTCGATGTCGGCCTTGTGGGTGCGGGCCAGGCCGCAGATCGTCGGCCCCTCGACCACCCGCGAGATTTTCTGCACCGCCTCGAAGTCGCCGGGCGAGGTGATCGGGAAGCCGGCCTCGATCACGTCGACCCCCAGGCGGGCGAGCTGCTGGGCGATCTCGACCTTCTCGGCCGTGTTCAGCGAGATCCCGGGCGACTGCTCGCCGTCTCGCAGGGTGGTGTCGAAGATGTGGACGCGGTTGGCGTCGGATTTGGTCTCAGTTTGCGGTCCCATCGGACCTCTCCTTCTCTCTTACTTTCGAATGGCCTTTGTCTCTTGCGGCTATCGCGCCGCCCAGCGCTATTCCCCCCGAGGGGGGAGGAGAAGGAGTAGCGCGAGGCTGTCGAGCCGGAAGCTCATTCGGCTCCGAACCTTAGCGTAGGCTGCGCGAATCTCAAGCCCGGCAGCCACCAGTCCCGCCCAGCGCACCAACTGGCTCGCCCTTCTCGCGATGGGCCTCGCCGTCGTCGTCATCGCCAACGACTTCTCGGCGATCAACGTCGCCCTGCCGACGATGGAGCAGGACTTCGACACCAACGTCAACACGATCCAGTGGGTGGTCAACGCCTACGCGCTGACCTTCGGGGTGCTGATCGTCACCGGCGGGCGCCTCGCCGACATGTTCGGCCGCCGCAACGCCTTCTTCGTCGGCACCGCGATCTTCGCCTCGATGTCGGCGCTCGGCGGCGCCGCCCAGAGCGAGGCCTGGCTGATCGCCGCCCGGGTGCTGATGGGGATCGGCGGGGCGCTGATGTGGCCGGCGATCCTCGGCATGACCTACGAGCTGCTGCCGGAAGAGAAGGCGGGCCTGGCGGGCGGGATCATCATCGGCGCCGCCGGGCTCGGCAACGCCATCGGGCCGCTGATCGGCGGCGTCTTCACCCAGGAGCTGAGCTGGCGCTGGATCTTCTTCCTCAACGTCCCGGTCGCCCTCTTCGCGGTCGGCGTCACCTGGTTGCTCGTCCACATCAAGGAGCCGGACACGAGCGAGCGGCGGGTCGACTACGCCGGCATCGCCGCGATCTCGACCGGGCTCGTGGCGCTGCTGATCGGTCTCGACCAGGTGGCCGACTGGGGCTGGAGCGACCCGCGCGTGATCGGCCTCCTGATCCTGGCGGCGGCGATGCTCCTCGCCTTCCTGCCGCTCGAGCGCCGCGCCGGGCCCCACGCGCTCGTCCCCCGGGAGGTGATGCGCAACGAGAGCTTCACCGCCTCCTGCGTCGCCGTCCTCTTCATGTCGGCGACCTTCTTCGCCTCGCTGCTCTACCTGCCGCAGTTCATGGAGCAGCAGCTCGGCTACTCGCCGCTCGAAGCCGGCGTCGGGATGCTGCCCTTCCTGGCCACCTTCGCCCTCGTCTCCTTCATCGCCGGCCCCCTCTACAACCGGCTCGGCGCCAAGCCCCTGGCGGTGTTCGGCGCCGCCTGCATCACCCTCGCGCCCTTCCTCTTCTCGCGGGTCGACTCCGGCTCGGGCTACGACTCGCTGCTCGTCGGGATGGTGGTCCTCGGGTTCGGGATCGGCAGCTTCTACCCGACCGCGACCACCGCCGGGGTGACCTCGGTCGACGAATCCCAGACCAGCCTCGCCGGCGGGATCATCTACATGTTCCAGATCGCCGGCGGCTCGATCGGCCTCGGCCTCACCACCACCGTCTTCTCCGGCGCGGTCCCGCCCTTCGTCGACGGGATCGAGGCCGGCTTCCGCCTCGACGCGGCGCTCTCCCTGATCGGCCTGCTGGTCGTGATCGCCTTCGTCGGCGGCCGGCTCGTCGGGTCGCGCCCTCCGGCGCGCGAATCAGCCTGAGGGGCTGTCTACGGGATCAGCCCGTTCTGGCCCGGGCCGCCGACCAGTCTGTCCTTCCCCGGCCCGCCCTGGAGCTGATCGTTGCCCTGGCCGCCGTTGAGGCGGTCGCGACCCGGGCCGCCGAGCATCCAGTCGTCCCCCCGCCGACCGACCAAAAGGTCAGCGCCGGGACCGCCGACGATCTTGTCCGCGGCGCCACCCCCGAACAGCCGGTCGTTTCCGGCGCCACCGCGGATCGTCACCGGGACCGGGATGTCGCTGGTGAAGAGGACCGAGTCGGCGCCGCCGCCGGAGTTGACTTCGAAGCCGGCGATCTCGGGCGCGGTGCAGACGAGTTCGGTGGGGGTTTCCTCCGGGTGTTCGCAGAGGTTGCCGCCGACTTCCAGCGGCACCGTCGAGAGGATCACGTAGTCGCGCCCGTCGGCGCTGAGGGCGACGTGGAAGCCGTTGTTTTCCCTGCCGCCGCTGATCAGCAGGTTGACCGGTTCGCCGGCACGGGCGGGCAACGCGGGCAGAGCCGCGAGGAGAGACAACGCAATGAGAATCGCCTTCTTCATCGTTCCCTGGACTTCGGGTTTGGGGGACCCATACCACGAAACAACTCTTTCGTGCCGACGTTGCGGCGGCAACCCTTGTGCTTCCCGGCCCGCTGGCTAGAGGTCGACCGAGCGGCCGTTGGAGAAGCCCTCGAGGGCGAGGATCTTCCCGATCGCCTCCGAGCGGACCGGCGCATCGGTGGTCAGCGCCATCACCGCCCGCTCCCCACCGCTTTCGGCGCCGACGGCGGCGGAGACGATGTTGACCCCCTCTTCGCCGAACATGGTGCCGACACGGCCGATCATCCCCGGCTGGTCGGCGTAGCGGAAGACGGTGATGTGCTCGTCGAAGGGCAGGTAGAAGCTCTCGCCCCAGACGGAGACGAGGTAGGGCTCGTTGCGCGGGCCGACGCTGGTCCCGGCGACCTCGACCTCGCCGTCGACGGTGTGGACGCGGACCCTGACCAGCTCGGTGAAGTCCTCGGCGCTGGCGTCCGTCGTCTCGGAGAGCTCGATCCCCCGCTCCTCGGCCATCTGCGGCGCGTTGACGAGGTTGACGGGCTCCTCGGTGTGGCCGGAGAGGACGCCGACGAGGACGGCGATCCCGAGCAGGCGGGTGTCGTGGGAGGCGATGCGGCCGCGGAATTCGGCGCTCACCTTCTCGACCGAGCCGTCGCCGAGCCCCTGGGCGAGGCGGCCGAGCTTTTCGCAGAGCGGAACGAAGGGCGCCAGCGCCTCCATCGCCTCCGGGCGCACGGCGGCGATGTTGACCGCGTTGGTGACGACGCCGCCGGTCAGCGCCGCGGTGACCTGCTCGGCGGTGACGACCCCGGCCCGGTCCTGCGCCTCGGCGGTGGAGGCGCCGAGGTGCGGGGTGACGACGACGTCGGCGCGGGAGAAGATCGGGTGCTCGGTGAAGGGCTCGGAGGGGAAGACGTCGAGCGCGGCGCCGCCGAGCCTGCCGGACTCGAGGCCGGCCAGCAGCGCGTCGAGATCGACCAGCTCGCCGCGGGCGCAGTTGACGAGGCGGGCGCCGTCCTTCATCGCCGCGATCGTCTCGGCGTTGATCATCCCGATCGTCTCCGGCGTCTTCGGCGTGTGCAGGGTGACGAGGTCGGCCCGGCCCAGCACCTCCTCGATCGACTCGCAGCCCTCGACGCCGAGGTCTTTGAAGCGCTCGGCGGAGACGAACTTGTCGAAGGCGACGACGTCCATCTCGAAGCTCTGCGCGCGTTTGGCGACGAGCTGGCCGATGCGGCCGAAGCCGATCACGCCGAGGGTCTTGCCGTAGAGCTCGGCGCCCTTGTACCCGGCGCGGTCCCAGCGGCCGGCGACAAGCGATTCGTGCGCCTGCGGGACGTTGCGGAACAGTGCCAGTGCCAGCGCCAGCGTGTGCTCGGCGGCGGCGACCGAGTTCGATTCCGGCGCGTTGGCGACGATGATCCCGCGGCGGGTCGCGGACGGGATGTCGACGTTGTCGACGCCGGTGCCGGCGCGGCCGATCACCTTCAGGTTGTCGGCCAGCTCGATCAGCTCCGGCGTCATCTTCGTCGCCGAACGGATCAGGATCGCGTCGTACCGGGAGATCTGCTCGCGCAGCTCCTCGTCGGACATCTCCAGCCCGAGGTCGACCTCGAACTGCGAGCGCAGCAGCTCGACGCCGGTGTCGGCGATCTTCTCCTTGACCAAGACCTTCACGCGGCGACTCCGTCGACGTTCTCGACGACCCAGTCGATGCAGGCGGTCAGCGCCTCGACGTCGTCGGGGTCGACCGCCGGGAACATCCCGATCCGCAGCTGGTTGCGGCCGAGCTTGCGGTAGGGCTCGACGTCGACGATCCCGTTCGCGCGCAGCGCTCCGGCGAGGGCGGCGGCGTCGACCGAGTCGGCGAAGTCGATCGTGCCGACGACGAGCGAGCGCTTGGCCGGGTCGGCGACGAAGCAGCCGGCGAACCCGCTGCGCTCGGCCCAGCCGTAGAGGCGGCCGGAGGAGTCGGAGGTACGCTCGACGCAGCCGGCGAGGCCGCCGAGGCCGAGCATCCACCGGACCTGGTCGTTCAGCAACAGCAGGGTCGCCAGCGCCGGCGTGTTGTAGGTCTGCTCCTTGCGCGAGTTGTCGAGCGCGGTCTGCAGCGAGAGGAAGGCGGGCTGCCAGCGGTCGCCGGCGCCGTCGAGCTCCTCGATGCGGGCGATCGCCGCCGGGCTCAGCGCCGCGAGCCAGAGGCCGCCGTCGGCGGCGAAGCCCTTCTGCGGGGCGAAGTAGTAGGCGTCGGCCTGGATCGCGTCGAGCGCCAGGCCGCCGGCGCCGGAGGTGGCGTCGACCAGGACCAGCGCCTCGGCGGCGCCCTCGGGGCGCTGGACGTCGACCATGACCCCGGTGGAGGTCTCGTTGTGGGCCCAGGCGATCACGTCGGCGGCGGGGTCGGCGGTCGGCTCCGGCGCGTCGCCCGGCTCGGCCTCTATTACGAGCGGGTCCTGCAGGAACGGCGCCGCCGCGGTCGACTTGGCGAACTTCGAGGAGAACTCGCCGTAGGTGAGGTGAAGCGCCCGTTCGCGCACGAGCCAGGCCGTCGCCGCCTCCCAGAAGGCGGTGGTGCCGCCGTTGCCGAGGGCGATCTCGTAGCCGTCGGGCAGGGAGAAGAGCTCGGCGAGGCCGCTCCGCACCTCCCGCACCAGGTCGCGCACCGGCGCCTGGCGGTGCGAGGTCCCCATCAGGTCGGAGCGCTCGGCCAGCGCCGCCAGCGCCTCCGGGCGCACCTTCGAGGGCCCGCAGCCGAAGCGGCCGTCGGCGGGCTTGATCTCGCTGGGAATCTGCACGGTCGTCTCAGGCGCCATCGGGCTCGACAGGTTATTGACCACAGGCGGCGGCTGCCGCCGGGTCCCGGAATAGCCTGTTTCCCCCGTCCAGAATCACTCCCGGGAGGAGAAAGACATGGAGTCACCGGTTCAAACCAGTCCGGAGGGGGTCCCCCGCCAAGGCTTCTTCAGCGCCCTGATGGATACCCGCTTCGACAGCCTGATCACGCCGAGCCTGATCCGCTTCCTGTACGTCGTCGCGATCGTCGTACTCGCCCTGGGGACCCTGGCGGTGATCATCGCCGGTTTCGCCGAAAACGCGGGCACGGGGGTCCTGCTGTTGATTCTCGCTCCCATCGGAGCCCTGATCTACCTGATCGTCACCCGCCTCTGGCTGGAGTTGATCGTGGTTGCCTTCAAGATCCGCGATGCGGCCGAGGAGGTCGCGGTCAACACCCGCCGGTCGGCGCCCTGATGGCTGAAGAGGGCAAGGCAAGGGTGACCAAGGGCGACGGTTATTCCGTCGCCCACCTCGACGACCTCGGCGAGGGCTGGGGCTTCCGCAAGGTCCGCAAGGAGCTGGGCGTGACCGCCTTCGGCGTCAACGCGATCGTGATGCCCCCGAGCTACGAGTCGGGCAAGCACTACCACGACGAGCAGGAGGAGCTCTACTTCGTCCACCAGGGACAGATGGAGATCGACCTCGATGGAACCAAGCACCGACTCGGCCCGGGCGGCTTCGCCCGGGTCGACGCCAAGGTCGTCCGCAGCCTCAAGAACCTCAGCACCGACGAAGACGCGATCTACGTCTGCGTCGGCGGCAAGGACGGCTACGTCGGCCGCGACGGCCGGCTGCCTGAGGGGGAGACCGACCCAAGAGGCCCAATCAAAGGCTGAAGGTGACAGAGGGACGCGGGGGGGGTG
>JBIOVP010000078.1:0-9051 GCA_044867815.1 Solirubrobacterales bacterium
GTGATCGACCACTCGGTCCAGGTCGACGCCTTCGGCAACGAGCGCGCCTTCGCGGTCAACGCCGAGCGCGACTTCGAGCGCAACCGCGAGCGCTACTCGTTCCTCAAGTGGGGCCAGCAGTCCTTCGACAACTTCCGCGTCGTCCCGCCGGCGACCGGGATCTGCCACCAGGTCAACCTCGAGTACCTCTCCCAGGTCGTCTACAGCCGCGAGAACGGCGGCGCCCTGCAGGCCTATCCCGACACCCTCGTCGGCACCGACTCGCACACGACGATGGTCAACGGGCTCGGCGTACTCGGCTGGGGCGTCGGCGGGATCGAGGCCGAGGCGGCGATGCTGGGGCAGCCGATCTCGATGCTGCTGCCGCAGGTCGTCGGCTTCAGGCTCTCCGGCGAGCTGCCGGAGGGGGCGACCGCCACCGACCTCGTCCTCACCGTGACCGAGATGCTGCGCGAGCGCGGTGTCGTCTCCAGGTTCGTCGAGTTCTTCGGTCCCGGCCTGCCGACCCTCGGTCTCGCCGACCGCGCCACCCTCGGCAACATGTCGCCGGAGTTCGGCTCGACCTGCGCGATCTTCCCGGTCGACGCCGAGACCCTCCGCTACCTCGACCTCACCGGCCGCCCGACCGGGACAATCGAGCTGGTCGACGCCTATGCCCGCGAGCAGGGCATGTTCCATGACGAGTCGACCCCGGACCCGACCTTCTCCGACCTGCTCGAACTCGACCTCGGCGACGTCGAACCGAGCCTGGCCGGCCCGAAACGCCCGCAGGACCGGGTGCCGCTGGCGCAGGCGAAGGAGGCCTTCCTCGAGGCGATGGGGGAGTTCGACCCCGAGGCGGCCGAGCAGATGGGCAACGGCCGCGACGAGGCGATCGAAGAGTCGTTCCCCGCTTCCGACCCGCCGGCGGAGGACCATGACGACAGCCGCGGCAAGCCCCGTCCGGCCGTGAAGGCGGCGACGGCGACGCCGAAGCGGACGGGCGACGCGATCGAGGTCACACTCGCCGACGGAACCGAGGTCGAGCTCGACCACGGCCGCGTCGTCATCGCCGCGATCACCAGCTGCACCAACACCTCCAACCCGAGCGTGATGGTCGGCGCCGGCCTGCTCGCCCGCAACGCGGTCGAGCGCGGCCTGCGGCGCCAGCCCTGGGTGAAGACCTCGCTGGCCCCCGGCTCGACCGTCGTCACCGACTACCTCGAGCGCGCCGGCCTCACCCGGTACCTCGACGCCCTCCAGTTCAACCTGGTCGGCTACGGCTGCACCACCTGCATCGGCAACTCCGGGCCGTTGGCGCCGGAGATTTCGGAGGCGATCGCCGCCACGGACCTCGCCGTCTGCTCGGTCCTCTCCGGCAACCGCAACTTCGAGGGCCGGATCAATCAGGACGTGAAGGCGAACTACCTGGCGAGCCCGCCGCTGGTGGTCGCCTACGCCCTCGCGGGCCGGATGGACATCGACCTCGCCAGCGAGCCGCTGGGTGAGGGCCAGGATGGAACGCCCGTATTTCTGCGCGACATCTGGCCCGGCGCCGAGGAGGTCAGGCAGGTCGTCGGCACCGCAGTCGAATCGGAGATGTTCAAGCGCAACTACGCCGGGGTCTTCTCCGGCGACGAGATGTGGAACGCGGTCGAGGTTCCGTCCGGCGACCGTTACACCTGGCCCGATTCCACCTACGTGCGCCGGCCGAGCTTTTTCGAACAGATGCCGGCCGAGGCCCCGGGTGTTTCCCCGATCGTCGGCGCCCGCGCACTCGCCCTGCTCGGCGACTCGATCACCACCGACCACATCTCTCCCGCCGGCGCGATCAAACGCGACAGCCCCGCCGGCCGCTGGTTGACCGAGGAGGGTGTCGAGGTCAAGGACTTCAACTCCTACGGCTCGCGGCGCGGCAACCACGAGGTGATGATCCGCGGCACCTTCGCCAACATCCGTCTTCGCAACCAGCTGGTCGACCGTGCCGGCGGCTACACCCGTCACTTCCCCGACGGCGAGGAGACGACGATCTACGACGCCGCAATGCAGTACGCAGGCCAAAACGTGCCCCTCGTCGTCTTGGCCGGGAAGGAGTACGGCTCCGGCTCCTCGCGCGATTGGGCGGCGAAGGGGACGAAACTGCTCGGGGTGCGGGCGGTGATCGCCGAGAGCTACGAGCGCATCCACCGTTCCAACCTGATCGGGATGGGAGTGTTGCCGCTGCAGTTCGCCGCGGGCGAGAACGCCGGGTCACTCGGCCTCACCGGAGCCGAGAGCTTCGACGTCGGCGACCTCGAAGACGGCCGCGCGAAGAAGGTGACTGTCACCGCTCGCGGTGACGATGGTGGTGAAAAAACCTTCGAGGCAACCGTCAGGTTGGACACCCCGAACGAGGTCACCTACTTCATAAACGGCGGTATCCTGCAAACCGTACTGCGCAAGCTCAAGGGGTAGGCGCAGCGGGGCCGCGGGAGGCAGGGGGGTCCGCGCGACCCTCACTGCACCTGCGCGTCGGTAGCCAGGGAGGGATGCCGACGCGGCCGTTCCCCCTGGCGGGACTGCCCTGAGGAACAGTCAGCGTTTAGCTATACAGGCTTGATCAGCCTCGGTCAAGCGGAATCAAGCGCTTTAGGAGCGATTCCCCACCCTTTTCGCTCGATCAACTCGATTGCGATCACGCTGCCGACCGGACCGACAGGGGTAAGGGTGGCGGCGAGCAGGGTGTAAGGGGCCTCCTTGCGGATGCAGGCGATCCAGATCACCACGCACAGGGCGATGAAGCCGAGCCCGTGGGCCCAGCCGAAGAGCATCGTCTCGGTTTCGAATCCCGGCAGCAGCCAAAACGCAATCAGGCCGGCGAAGATCGCCAGCTCAACCCAGGAAAGGCGCTTGACCCGGACGAAGAGCACACCCGGGACGGGCTTTTCGAACGGCTTGCGTGCCATGGCCCCGCTAGCCGTCGCGCGTCAGCGCGGTGAGCACGATCCGCTCCTGCTCGCGCGAGTGGGCGCCGGAGTAACCCTCGCCCGGGCTGGCCCGGCCCTGACGGCCGATGTAGGTGAGGGCGACACCCTCGGGCAGGACGCCGGGCATCCGCCGCGACATCACCTTCCAGGCCCCCATGTTGCGCGGCTCCTCCTGGACCCAGGCGATCTCCTTCAGGTTCGGGTAGGAGGCGATCACCCGCTCCAGCTGTTCCTTCGCGAAGGGGTAGAGGACCTCGACCCGCGCGATGGCGACGTTCTCGGCGGCGGCGCGTCGCTCGTTGTCGTCCATGTCGAAGTAGACCTTGCCGGTGCAGAGCACCAGCCGCTCGATTTTCTCGCGCCTTTCGCCGGCGGTGGGGTCGTCGAGGATGAACTGCAATTCCCCGTCGGTCAGTTCCTCGAGGGTGGTGGCGGCCCGCTCGAGCCGCAGCAGTCCCTTCGGGGTGAAGACGATCAGCGGCCGCGGCTTCTTGATCAGCGCCTGGCGACGGAGCAGGTGAAAGTACTGGGCGGCGGTGGTCGGGTTGGCGATGCGGATGTTGCCCTCGGCGCCGAGGGCGAGGAAGCGCTCGATCCGGGCGCTCGAATGCTCCGGGCCCGAGCCCTCGTACCCGTGCGGAAGCAGCAGGGTGAGGCGGCTGGTCTGCCCCCACTTCGACTCGCCGGAGACGATGAAGCTGTCGATGATCACCTGACCGGCATTGGCGAAGTCACCGAACTGCGCCTCCCAGAGCACCAGCGCGCTCGGGGAGGCCGCCGAGTAGCCGTACTCGAAGCCGAGGCAGGCGGTCTCCGAGAGTGGGCTGTTGTAGAGCTCGAAGGGGGCTGAGGCGTCCTCGAGGTTCTGCATCGGCGTGTACTTGAGGCCGGTGTTCTCGTCGTGGAGGACGAGGTGGCGGTGGGAGAAGGTGCCGCGCTCGGTGTCCTGGCCGGTGAGGCGGATGTGGACGCCGTCGGTCAGCAGGGTCCCGAAGGCGAGCGCCTCGGCCTGGCCGAAGTCGATCCCCCCCTGCTCCAGTGCCTCGGTGCGGCGCGAGAGCGGGCGGCGCAGCTTGCGGTGGACGTTGAAGCCCTCCGGCGTCTTCAGCAGCGCCTCGTTGATCGCGCGCAGCTTCCCGGCCTCGACCGCGGTGTGGACGGGCGGGCTGGCGGTGCGGTCGAGCAGTTCTCCGGTCTGGGTGGTGGCGCCGGTGACGGTGGGGTCCTCGTACTCGCCCGCCTCCATCTTCTGCCGCAGGCCTTTCAGCGCGCCGGACATCTCGCCGTGGCGCTCGTCGGAGACCTTGCCGACCTCCGCGGCCGACACCGTCCCCTCTTCGATCAGCTTCTCGGAGTAGAGCTCGGAGACCGGCGGGTGCGACTTGATCTTCGCCGCCATCGTCGGCTGGGTGTAGGCGGGCTCGTCGGTCTCGTTGTGGCCGAAGCGGCGGTAGCCGATCACGTCGATGACGACATCGCGGCACCAGCGCTCGCGGTAGGCCATCGCCAATCGCACCGCGGCGACGCAGCCCTCGACGTCGTCGGCGTTGACGTGGATGATCGGGACGTTGAAGCCCTTCGCCATGTCGGCGGCGTAGGGGGTCGAGCGGGCCTCGTCGGGGTCGGTGGTGAAGCCGACCTGGTTGTTCTGGATCAGGTGGATCGTGCCGCCGGTCGTGTAGCCCTGCAGCGACTGCAGGTTGAGCGTCTCGGCGACCACGCCCTGGGCCGGGAAGGCGGCGTCGCCGTGGAGCAGCACCGGCACCGCCCGCTTGAAGTCGTGGCTCAGCTCCGAGCCCTCGAAGTCCTGCTGGAGGAAGCGGGTACCACCGGTGACGACCGGGTCGACGAACTCGAGGTGGCTCGGGTTCGGGTAGAGGCGGACCGAGATCTTCTGTCCGTCCGCGGTCTCGCAGACGCCGCGGTGGCCGTAGTGGTACTTGACGTCGCCGGTGCCGCCGTGGGGGATCGCGGCGACCGCCTTGACCGCGTCGATCTGCTTCGAGCCCTCGAACTCGGCGAGGATCGACTCGACCGAGCGGCCGAGGTTGTGGGCGAGGACGCTGAGGCGGCCGCGGTGGGCCATCCCGAAGACGACCTCCTCGGCGCCGGCGCGCTGGGAGAGGTTGACGACTTCGTCGAGCATCGGCACGACGGCGTCGAGCCCCTCGATCGAGAACATCTTCTGCCCCAGATACGCTTTCTCGAGGAAGCGCTCGAACTGGAAGACGTCGATCAGCCGGTTCAGCAGACGCTTTTTCTCCGCGTCGGTGAGCGGCTGGCGGTGGGCGCCGGTCTCGATCATCTCCCGCAGCCAGATCCGCTGCTGGTGGGAGGAGAGGTGCTCGACCTGGTAGCCGATCGTGCCGCAGTAGGCGTCGCGCATCCGCGGCAGCGCCTCCAGCAGGGTTTCGCCGGGGACGCCGATGCGGAGGATCGAGGCCGGGATCCGCTCCATCAGCTCCGGGGTGAGGTTGACGTTCTCGGGCTGCAGCGCCGGGTCCCCCTTCGGCTCGGAGCCGAGCGGGTCGAGCCGGGCGGCGAGGTGGCCGTGGGTGCGGTAGGCCTTCAGCAGCGAGGTCGCGGCCTGGACCGCCTGCAGCAGCTCTTCGTCGATCTCGCCGGGGGCGGTGGTCGGTTCGGCGCTCGGCGCGGTGGCGGTGAGCGGCGGCGCTGAGGCCGAGGCGGGGTGGGCGGTGCTGACGACGGAGGTCTCGAAGCCGAGGTTCCTGGCGACGTCCTCGTAGAACCCGTCCCCACCCTGCAGCAGTTCCTCGATCCGGCGCAGGAAGGCGCCCGACTCGGCGCCCTGGATCACCCGGTGGTCGTAGGTCGAGGTCAGCGTCATCACTTTGCTGACCCCGAGCTGCTTCAGCCGTTCCGGCGAGGCGTGCTTCCACTGCGGCGGGTAGGCGATCGAGCCGGTGGCGATGATCGCGCTCTGCCCGGAGAGCAGGCGCGGCACCGAGGCCATAGTCCCGATCCCGCCCGGGTTGGTGAGGGAGATGTTGGTCCCCTGGAAGTCGTCGGCGGAGAGCTTGTTTTCGCGCGTCTTCGCGATCAGCTCTTCGTAGTTGGAGTGGAAGCCGGTGAAGTCGAGCCCGTCGGCGCCCTTGATGGCCGGCACCATGAGGCTGTGGGAGCCGTCTTTTTTCTCGACGTCGACGGCGATCCCGAGGTTGACCGGGCTGCCCGCGATCGCGAACGGCTTCCCGTCTTCCTCGGCGAAGACCCGGACCATCACCGGGAAGTCCTTCGCCGCCTGCACGATCGCCCAGGCGACCAGGTGCGTGAAGGAGACCTTCAGCCCCCGCTCCTTCAGCACCGAGTTGATCGCCTTCCGTTTCGCGTCGAGCGTGTCAACGGCAATCGTCCGGAACGAGGTCGCAGTCGGCACCGCCCGACTCTCATCCATCGCATTGGCCAGCATCGCCGCCGCCCCCCGCAGCTGCTTCGCCTCGCCCTTGGCAGCGACAACAGAAGCTCCAATCCCGCCCCCGTTGCCGTGAGCCAGGACGTCCTCTTTGGTCACCTTCGCGCCCGGTCCCGAGCCACTAACCGAAGCAAGATCAACGCCGGTCGCTTCAGCAACCCTCCGCGCCACGGGCGTTGCACGGACATCAGCCGCTCCGTTGCCCGACCCACCATTCGAGGTGGCGGTTTTTTCAGCGGCCTCTCCAGCGGGTGGCGCGGTAGGGGGGACCCCCCCTGAGGAAGCTTTAGCTACCGGAAGGGGGGGTGGGTCCCCTGCCGCGACAGGACCCGCTGGCCGAGCGCTCTGTCCCTCGCCGTCAGCCCCGCCAGCTTCCATCTCAGCCAACGGAGCCCCGACGGGAACCTCGTCGTCAACCGCCGCAACCAGTTTGGTGATCACCCCGTCCATCGGCGCCGGCACCTCGGCGTCGACCTTGTCGGTGGAGACCTCGACGACGGTGTCTCCCTCGCTGACCGGGTCGCCCTCGGCCACGTGCCACTCGAGGACGATGCCCTCGGTCACCGACTCGCCCATCTCGGGCATCGTGATCTGGACGGTGGCCGTCTCTGGCATCTCCGGGCTCAGTCTAGGGGAGCGGGTTTACCGAAGCCCTCATCGAGATACCCTGGTACCCGATGAGCTACCTCGTCACCGGCGCGACCGGCTTCATCGGTCGAAATCTTGTCCAGAAACTGCTCCAGCGCGAGGGCACGATCTACGCCCTGGTGCGGGCCGGGTCGCGGGGCCGGCTGGAGGAGCTGCGGACCAGCTTCGGCGCCGACGGGGCGCGGATCGTCCCGATCACCGGCGACCTCTCCCAGCCCGGGCTCGGTGTCTCCGAGGAGGACCTGCTGACGATGCGGGGCGAGGTCGACCACTTCTTCCACCTCGCCGCGATCTACGACCTGACCGCCGACGCCGAGGCGCAGGAGGTGGCGAACGTCGAGGGGACGCGCCACGCGATCGAGCTCGCCGGGGCGCTCGAGGCGGGCTGCTTCCACCAGGTCAGCTCGATCGCCGCCGCCGGTCTCTACAAGGGGGTCTGGACCGAGGACATGTTCGACGAGGCCGAACGGCTCGACAACAACCCCTACTTCCGCACCAAGCACGAGTCCGAGCGGCTGGTCCGCGACGAGTGCCAGCGGCCCTGGCGGGTCTACCGGCCGGGGATCGTCGTCGGTGACTCGCGGACGGGGGAGATCGACAAGATCGACGGTCCCTACTTCATGTTCAAGAGCCTGCAGCGGCTGCGCCGGGTGGCGCCCTCGTGGCTGCCGTTCGTCGGGATCGAAGGCGGCGAGATCAACATCGTCCCGGTCGACTACGTCGCCGCGGCGATCGACCACATCGCCCACAAGCCGCGGCTCAACGGGCGTGCCTTCCACCTCACCGATCCCAACCCGCACACCGCCGGCGAGGTGATGAACATCTTCGCCCGCGCCGCCGACGCGCCGCAGATGGCGGTGCGGCTCGACAGCGACGTGACCGAGCCGGCAACCGGGGCGGTGCGGACGGCGCTGAAACTGTTCCCGCCGGCGAAGCGCGCCGCCAAGGTGGCGCTCGACCAGCTCGGCCTGCCGGCCGAGGTCCTCGGCTACGTCGACTACCCGACCACCTTCGACTCGACGAAAACGCGGAAAGCGCTGAAAGGCTCCGGGATCGAGGTGCCGCCGCTGGAGTCCTACGCGACCCGGGTCTGGGACTACTGGGAGCGCAACCTCGACCCCGACCTCTTCAAGGACCGCTCGCTCTCGGCGGCGGTGCGGGGCAAAGTGGTGTTGATCACCGGGGCGTCTTCCGGGATCGGCAAAGCGACCGCGGTCAAGTGCGCCGACGCCGGCGCGACCGTCCTGCTCGTCGCCCGCTCGCTTGACAAGCTGGAGGAGACGAAAGAGGAGATCGTCGCCGGCGGCGGCACCGCCCACATCCACCGGTGCGACCTCGCCGACATGGACGACATTGAGCGGATGGCCGAGGAGGTACTCGCCTACCACGGCCACGTCGACATCCTCGTCAACAACGCCGGCCGTTCGATCCGCCGCTCGATCTCCCTTTCCTACGACCGCTTCCACGACTTCGAGCGCACGATCCAGCTCAACTACCTGGGCTCGGTGCGACTGATTCTGGCGCTGCTGCCGGCGATGCGCGCCCGCAAGTTCGGCCACATCATCAACATCAGCTCGATCGGGACGCAGACGAACCCGCCGCGGTTCTCGGCCTACGTCGCCTCGAAGGCCGCGCTCGACGCCTTCGGCCGGGTGATCGCCTCGGAGGTGATCGAAGACGACGTCCACATCACCACCGTCCACATGCCGCTGGTGCGGACGCCGATGATCGCGCCGACGCGGATGTACGACATGTTCCCGGCGATCACCCCCGAGGAGGCGGCCGAGATGATCGCCAAGGCGATGATCCGGCGGCCGAAGAAGGTGGCGACGACGCTGGGCAACATCGGCGAGCTGGTGTACGCGGTGGCGCCGAAAGCCAGCGACTCGATCCTCAACACGGCCTACAAGCTGTTCCCGGATTCGCAGGCGGCGAAGGGGAAGAAAGAGGAGGCGCGGGACAAACCGCCCTCGACCGAGGCTGTGGCCTTTGCGCATTTGATGAAAGGCGTGCACTGGTAGACGC
>JBIOVP010000079.1:0-5233 GCA_044867815.1 Solirubrobacterales bacterium
TCACCGAGGCGACGGTGCCGAAGCTCACGGTCGTCACCCGCAAGGCCTACGGCGGCGCCTACGACGTGATGAACTCGAAGCACATGCTGGCCGACTACAACGTCGCCTGGCCGACCGCCGAGGTCGCCGTGATGGGCCCCGAGGGCGCCGTCAACATCATCTACCGCAAAGACATCGCCAACTCGCCGACTCCCGACGAGCGCCGCCAGAAACTGATCGACGACTACAAAGCCCACTTCGCCAACCCCTACTCGGCGGCGGAGCGCGGCTACATCGACGACGTCATCGAGCCCCGCCAGACCCGCCCGAAGCTGATCCGGGCGCTGCGGATGCTGCAGACCAAGCGCGTCGACCAGCCGAAGCGCAAGCACGGCAACATCCCGCTCTAGCGGGGCGTGGGGGAGGAACCGGTGGGGGTCCCGGCGAGCACCTCCGCCGCGAGGGGCGGAATTGGCTGACGCCTCAAGGCACGGTGGCGCGGCTCCATGCTGAGTACGCCAGGACCCCCACCGGTCCCTCCTGGTTGAACGCGGTACCGGCTAGACGAGTGAACGACGCCAGATTTGAAAGGTGATCAAGCCGATGCCGCCGATGATGATGAATGGATTTGCCTCGGCAGCACCGGCGAGCAGAATGACAACGGCAGCGGCGAGGCCGATCGTGCTTCCGTCCCGCACCGCCTTGCGATTGAACCTTGCCACGGTTAGCTCAGGGTCGATCCCCTGTTGCTGATCGCGTCTGAGCTGCCAGAGCGCGACGACAAGCACAACGCCGAAGATGGCCAGGGGCATCAGGAGACGAGTCAAGTCCACTCCCGACTATCGGCATTCGTGACACTTCCTCAACACCGCGTTCGTCCTTTGTAGCGCTATAGGCGACAAAGGACGAACGCTGCGGATATTTAGGGGACCGCGGTGGCCTCGGTCTCGACGCCCCCGGTGGCGCCGCGACCGCCGGTGGCGCCGCCCTCCTCGGCGCCGAGGCGGTGGGCGAGGTAGACGGGGATGATCGAGATCAGGATCACGAGGACGGCGACGGCGTTGACGATCGGGAGTTCGTGGGGGCGGAAGAGGTTGGAGTAGATCCAGATCGGCAGGGTTTGTTCGCCGGCGCCGATCGTGAAGTTGGTGACGATGATCTCGTCGAAGGAGAGGGCGAAGGCGAGCAGGCCGCCGGCGATCAGGGCGCTGCGCATGCCGGGGAAGGTGACGAAACGGAAGGTCTGCCAGGAGTGGGCGCCGAGGTCGGCCGAGGCCTCCTCGAAGGAGCCGGAGAGACGGCGCAGGCGGGCGACGGCGTTGTTGTAGACGACGACGATGCAGAAGGTGGCGTGGCCGACGATCACCGTGAAGAGGCTGAGCGGGACGTCGAGCACCTGGGTGAAGGTGTTGGAGATGGCGACGCCGGTGACGATCCCCGGCAGGGCGATCGGCAGGATCACCAGGAAGGAGATCGTCTCGCGCCCGAAGAAGCGGTGGCGCGCGACCGCGAGCGAGGCGAGGGTGCCCAACACCAGGGCGATCGCGCTGGCGGCCACCCCCGCCTTCAGTGAGGTGAAGAAGGCTTCGCGTGCCGCCTCGTCCTTGAAGGCCTGGCTGAACCAGTGGGTGGTCAGGCCCGGCGGCGGCCACTCGAGGATCCTGCTCGAGTTGAAGGCGTAGATCACGATCACGACCAGCGGGATGTAGATGAAGGCGAGGCCGACCGCGACCGCGATCCGCAGCAGCCACCGGGAGCGTCTCGAAAGCCTCATCGTCCGCTCGCTCCCACCATCAGACGTGCTCGAACGCGCCCAGCCGGCGGGCGACCAGGAGGTAGGCGATCATCACCACGATCGGCACCAGGGCCAGGGCGGCGGCGAACGGTTGGTTGTTGGCGACGTTGCTGAAGATGACGTTGCCGATGAACTGGTCGTTGGAGACCAGGCGCGGGGTGATGTAGTCGCCCAGCGTCAGCGAGAAGGTGAAGATCGAGCCGGCGACGACGGCCGGGAAGCTGAGCGGCAGGATCACCCGACGGAAGGTGGTGAAGGGGGAAGCGCCGAGGTCCTCGGAGGCGCTGATCAGCGAGTCCGGGATCCGCTCCAGCCCGGCGTAGATCGGCAGGATCATGTACGGCAACCAGAGATAGCTCATCACCAGCCAGACCGCCGTCTGCCCGTAGCCCGGACCGCTGAGCCCGATCGGGTCGAGCGCCCAGTTGATCGCGCCGTTGGCCGAGAGCAGCGTCCGCCAGGCGTAGACCTTGACCAGGTAGCTCGACCAGAGCGGCAGCAGGATCCCGACCACCAGCAGCGCCTTGCCGCGGCGGCTCGCCACCTTCGCCATGTAGAAGGCGATCGGGAAGGCGATCACCGCGTCGGTGAGGGTGACCAGGAGCGCGGTGCGGACCGTCCGCCAGACGATGTCGCGGTAAACCGGTTCGTTTACCAGCGCTTCGAAGTTCTCGAGGGTGAATTCCTTGATCGTCAGCCCGCTGAGCGGGTCGACCGACCAGAAGGCGGCGACCAGCAGCAGGGCCAGCGAGCCGAGGTAGCCGATCACCAGCCAGCCCACCGGGCCGGCCAGCAGCGCCCCTACCTGCAGGCGCTCGCGGCCGTGGAAGAGGTCGGACAGCCGATGGCTGACCGACCTCCTCTCCACGGTCGCTTCAGATGCCATGAACCCAGGTCCGGATCAGCCTTTGATCGTGGTCCAGGCTTTGACCCAGTCGTTGTAGTCCATGCAGTTTTCTTCGCCGTTGCCGCAATCGGCGAGCGGGGTCTCCCAGTAGTAGACCCGCTCCCAGAACTGCGGTTCTTCGGCGTGGTATTCGGCGCAGAAGTTTTTGTTCGCCGTCTCTTTGCAGGCGAGTTCCTGTGCCGGTGCCTCGCCGAACCATTCGGCGACTTCCGCGTTGACTTTCGGTTCGATGATCCAGTTCATCCACTCGTACATGCAGTTGGGATGTTTCGCGTCCTTGGCGATCATCCAGGTGTCCGACCACCCGGTCGCACCCTCTTTCGGCAGGAAGCCCTGGCTCGCCGGGCTGGCCTGGACCGGCACGCCTTCTTCCTTCAGCGCGAAGTACTGGTACTGCCAGGTGGTGCCGACCTGGACGTCGCCGCCGGCGTAGGCGGAGATCTGCTTCGCGGCTTCGGACCAGTATTCGCCGACCAGCGGCTTCTGTTCTTCCAGTAGCTGGACCGCGGCGTCGAACTGTTCTTCGTTCAGCTCGTAGGGGTTTTCGATCCCCAGGTCCGGTTCGTGGGTCTTCAGGTAGACGGCCGCTTCGGCGATCGACATCGGGTCGTCGTACTGGCTGATCCTGCCTTTGAATTTCGAGGCGACTTTGGGATCGAGCGTCACGTTCCAGGAGTTCGGAGCGGGTTTCACGTCGCTCCCATTCCACATCAGCAGGTTCGCTCCCCGGCCGTGCGGGATCCCGTAGCTGACGCCGTCAAAGGTGTTGTACGGCTGGTCTTTGAGGTCTTCGAAGACCGTTTCGTAGTTGGGGACGAGGTCGGTGTTGACCGGCGCGACGAGGCCGGCGGCGACGAGGCGGGCGCTGGCGTTGCCCGAGGCCGAGACGCCGTCGTACTGGCCGGTTTTCATCAGCTCGACCATTTCGTCGGAGGTGCCGGCTTCCTTGTTGTTGACCTTGCAGCCGGTTTTCTGTTCGAACGGTTTGCTCCAGTCGGGTTCGACGTAGCCGGCCCAGGAGATCAGCGAGACTTCGCCCTCTCCCTTGCCGAGCTTCTGCAGCGCTTCATCACTGCTGCCGCCGGTGGTGTCGTCGCTACCGCCGCCACAGCCGGCGAGGGCGAGCATGAACACGACCAATCCGGCGACGACGAGCCACGCCGTGCGGGCGGGGTTGCCATCCCTTCTCCTCATGATGGTGCTACCTCCTGTTTGGTGGACTTCCCGCCGACGGCGGCCGCGTGCTCCGGCCGCCACCCGACTAGGACCTCGTTTCCCTGCCCTGGCAACGCGCCCGAGGACGCGCTCTCCACGTTCTGTCTGACGAGCTGGAGCTTCTCCCCGGTGTCCAGCTGGACCGTGAAGCGGGTAACCATGCCGGCGTAGGCGACATCGACGACGCGACCGCTCTCCGTGTGGAGGCCGTCGGTCGCGGCGCCCGGCGCCAGCAGCTCGATCTTCTCGGGGCGGATCGTGACCCGCTCGCCGTCGCGCTCGAGCAGGTTGGAGACGCCGACGAAGCCGGCGACGAACTCGTTCGCCGGGTGCTCGTAGAGCTCCAGCGGCGGCGCCACCTGCTCGATCCGGCCGTTGTTGAAGACGGCGATGCGGTCGCTCATCGTCAGCGCCTCGTCCTGGTCGTGGGTGACGTAGACGAAGGTGATCCCGACCTCGGCCTGGATCGACTTCAGCTCGGTCTGCATCTCCTCGCGCAGCTTCAGGTCGAGGGCGCCGAGCGGCTCGTCGAGGAGCAGGACCCGGGGCCGGTTGACGATCGCCCGGGCCAGGGCGACCCGCTGGCGCTGGCCGCCGGAGAGCTCGTTGGGCCTGCGGTCGGCGTAGCCCGGAAGGCGGACCATCCCCAGCGCTTCTTCGCTGCGCTTCAGCCGCTCGCCCTTCGGCACCTTGGCGACCTTCATCCCGTAGCCGACGTTGTCGCCGACGCTCATGTGGGGGAAGAGCGCGTAGTCCTGGAAGACCGTGTTGACCGCCCGGTCGTACGGAGGCATCCCGCTGACGTCCTCGCCGGCCAGCTCGATCGTCCCGTCCGTCGGATCCTCGAACCCGGCGATCATTCGCAGCGTCGTCGTCTTCCCCGAGCCCGACGGCCCCAGCATCGTGAAGAACTCCCCCTGGGCGATCTCCAGGTCGATCCCCGCGACCGCCACCACCTCCCCGTAGTGCTTGGTGAGGCCGGAAAGACGAATGTCAGGGGCTGCAGCGTCTATACCGTGACGTTATCCGCGACGGTGCGGAATTCAAGGACAAACTGGCCCGGACGTCTTAGCCGAACTGGAGTAACCCGGGGGTGGGGGAGGGGGTCGGTGGGTCGTTCGGAGCACCTCCGCCGCGAGGGTCGCGGTCGGCTGACGCCTTGGAGGCAGTGGCGCGGCTCCATGCTGAGTACCTCACCACCCCCACCAACCCCCTCCGAATCAGCGAGAGGTCTGTCCCTAACCAGCTAGGCCCCCCACGAGGACCTGTGCGAGTAGCTCAACCCCGGCCCGCGGCACCCTCGTCCTTCATCAGCTGTGGGAGGAGCGAGTGGGGTG
>JBIOVP010000080.1:0-6101 GCA_044867815.1 Solirubrobacterales bacterium
CGGCCGTCACCGATCAGGACGTCCCAGTCGAAGGAGCCCTCCATGTCCTCGTTGGAGTCGTCGAGGCGGACGCTGTCGCAGCCCTTGATCTCGTCGACCCAGGCGGCGTTCTTGGGGAAGGAGATGATCAGCAGGCCGGGGTGGGCCTGGGTCTCGGCGAAGGAAGCGTCGTCGCGTCCCGGACCGCCGACCAGCGCGCCGCCGGCGCAGCCGCCGCCGGCCGCCAGCAGGTCGCCGCTGCCTTCGCCGTAGAGGAAGGTCGGGCCGGGCAGGCCGCCGACCAGGCCGTCGGCGCCGGCGCCGCCATACAGTTTGTCGGCGCCGAGGCCGGCCTCGATCAGGTCGTCCTCGTCGCCGCCCATGCCGTAGAAGCGGTCCTCGCCGGGCTGGCCGAGCATCGCGTTGGGGCCGCCGTCGCCGATCAGGACGTCCCAGTCGAAGGAGCCCTCCATGTCCTCGTTGGTCTTCGAGAGATGGACGTGGTCGCAGCCTTTGACGGTCGTCACCCAGGCCGCGTGGGCCATGAAGGAGACGATCAGGAGGCCGGGGTGGGCCTGGGTCTCGGCGAACGAGGCGTCGTCGCGGCCGGGGCCGCCGACGATCGCGCCGCCGGCGCAGCCGCCGCCGGCCGCCAGCAGGTCGCCGCTCCCTTCCCCGTATAAGAAGGTCGGCCCCGGCAGGCCGCCGACGAGGCCGTCGGCGCCGTCGCCGCCGTAGAGCTTGTCCGCCCCCGGGCCGGACTCGACCAGATCGTCCTCGGGGCCGGCGTGGATCGTGTCGTTGCCGAAGCCGCCGGCGAAGCGAACGCTGCCGATCGACTCCAGCGTCCCTTCGACCCGGAGGCTGTCGTTGCCGGGACCGAGGTCGGCCATCAGCCAGCGCCCGGGGCCGTTGGCGAAGCAGTAGACGCTCGTCGCGCTGCCGGCTATCCGTTCGCAGCCCGGCCCGATCGTCACTCCCTTCTTTGCCGTGATGCCGAAGGTCTGCGTCTCTTCGTCGAAGCCGACCACGAACTGGTCGCGGCCGCCGCCGCCGATCACCTGCAGGCCGGCGCCGCCGCCCGGCGTCGGGTTGAGCTGGACGTAGGCGGAGCCTTTCGGCGCCGGCTCCCGGCCGCAGGAGCTGGTCCGGCCTTTCGCCCCCTCACAGCCGTCAACCCCCTGGCCGCCTTCGAGCACGTCCGCGCCGCCGCCGCCGACGAGGTGGTCGTCGCCGAGGCCGCCGTCGATCACGTTCGCCTGCGGGCTGCCGATCAGCGTGTCGCGGAAGGCCGAGCCTTCGAGGCTCTCGAAGCCGAAGAGCTTGTCGTGACCGTCGCCGCGGGCGCGGTGCCGGCGCAGCGAGACCCAGACGCCGCTGCCCTTGCCGCCCGCCCGCGCGGTCGCGAAGGAGGCGATGTCGCCCGCGCCGCCGCCGCCGGACATGCGGTCGTAGCCGTAGTCACCGTGGACAAGGTCTTCGTCGCCGGGCCCGCCGTTGACGATGTCGATGCCGAGGTCGCCGGCGACCTCGTCGCGGGCGCCGGGCCCGCCGAGGATCTTGTCGTCGCCGAGGTTCCCGTTCACCTGGTCCTCGTCGCCGGCGTCGCCGAAGACCTCGTCGTTGCCGCGACCACCGTGCATCTCGTCGGTTCCCGGCCCGCCGCAGATCAGGTCGTTGCCGAGGCTGCTGAAGATGACGTCGTCGCCCTTGCCGCCCTGGATCACGTCGCGCTCCGGCGTCCCCCGGATCAGGTCGTCCCC
The DNA here is from genome assembly GCA_044867815.1 of Solirubrobacterales bacterium. GTDB lineage: Bacteria > Actinomycetota > Thermoleophilia > Solirubrobacterales > 70-9 > VAYN01. The sequence continues at coordinate 1,743 of JBIOVP010000080.1, forward strand.
GTCGGTGCCGACGATCTGCGCCTGCCTGCCGTGGCAGCGCGGCACGTCTTCTTCTTCAGGGGCCGCCGCCAGGGCGGTGCCGACCATGAGCAGCGCGGCGAGCGCCGCCAAAACCACAACCGTTTTCATTCCCGCCTGTTCGTCGTCTGAGCTGGTAACCCTCGCCAAGCCTAAAAGATCAGGCCTAGGCGCTGCGAATCAGCTTCTTGTTGACGAACTCGTCGGCGCCGTAGCGGCCCAGCTCGCGCCCGAAGCCCGAACGCTTGAAGCCGCCGAACGGCAGCTCCGGGCTGTCGGCCAGGACGAGGTTGACGTAGACCATCCCGGCTTCGAGCTTGTCGGCGACCCTCTCGCCCTGTTCCTTGTCGGTCGTCATCACGTAGGAGCCGAGCCCGAACGGGGTCTGGTTGGCGAGCTCGACCGCCTCCTCCTCGGAGGAGACCTTGTAGACCTGCGCCACCGGGCCGAAGAACTCTTCCTGCGAGGCCTCGTCGCCCGGCTTGATCCCGGCGAGGATCGTCGGTTCGAAGTAGTTGCCGTCGCGCTTGCCGCCGGCGATCACCTCGGCGCCGTTCTCGACCGCTTTCTTGACCTGCTCCTCCAGCCGGTCTGCGGCCGTCTGCGAGGAGAGCGGACCGATCGCGGTGTCCTCGGCGGTCGGGTCCCCCGGCTTCGCCGCGGCCATCTTTTCGCGGAGCTTCTCGAGGAAGTCGTCGTAGAGCTCGTCGACGACGATGAAGCGCTTCGCCGCGTTGCACGACTGGCCGGTGTTGTCGAGCCGCGCTTCCGCCGCTTTCTGGGCGGCGCCGTCGACGTCGTCGGTGCCGAGCAGGATGAACGGGTCGGAGCCGCCGAGCTCGAGCACGACCTTCTTCAGGTTCTTCCCCGCGATCGCCGCGACGGCGGAGCCGGCGCGCTCGGAGCCGGTGACCGAGACGCCGCGCACACGGGGATCGGCGATCACCCACTCGATCTGCTCGTTGGTCGCGTAGACGTTCTCGTAACAGCCCTCGGGGAAGCCGGCGTCGTCGAAGATCCGCTGCATCGCCTCGGCCGATTCCGGGCACTGCGGCGCGTGCTTGAGCAGGATCGTGTTTCCGATCACCAGGTTCGGCCCGGCGAAGCGGGCCACCTGGTAGTAGGGGAAATTCCAGGGCATGATCCCGAGCAGAACGCCGAAGGGGCTGCGGCGGATCACCGCGGTGCCCGGGCCGTCGGCCAGCTTGATCGGCTCGTCCGCCATCAGGTCCTCGGCGTTGTCGGCGTAGAAGCCGTAGATTTCCGCCGCGAAATCGACCTCGCCGAGCGCCTGCTCGATCGGCTTGCCCATCTCGCGGACGATGATCTCGCCCAGCTCCTGGCGGCGCTCGGTATGGAGCTCGCCGACTTTGCGCACCAGCGCGGCGCGGTCGGCGACGGAGGTCGACCTCGGGAAGTACCGCGAGGCCTGGTCGGCCCGGTCGATCGCGGCGCGGAGCTCGTCGTCGGAGATCTCCTCGTACTCCTTGACGGTCTTGCCGGTGGCCGGGTTGACAACTGCGTAGGTGCTCATCTTCCGCTCCCCCCGTGGGTGGTCGTTTCCAAGTTCGTCTTACCCCTTCAAGCTCTGTTCCAGCCCGAGCGCGTCCTCGACCGGGACGTACTCCATCCCCACCCCCTCCGCCACCGCCGGGTGGGTGACCCGGCCGCCGGCGACGTTGACGCCGAGCCTCAGCCCCGGGTCGCGCCGGATCGCCTCGGTGACGCCGTGGTCGGCGAGCGCGAGCGCGTAGGGCAGCGTCGCGTTGGTGAGGGCGTGGGTGGAGGTGATCGGGACCGCGCCGGGCATGTTGGCGACGCAGTAGTGGGTGATCCCGCCGACCTCGAAGGTCGGTTCGCGGTGGGTGGTCGGGCGCGAGGTCTCGAAGCAGCCGCCCTGGTCGATCGCGACGTCGACCAGCACCGCCCCGGGCTTCATCAGCCCCAGCTGCTCGCGACGGATCACGTACGGCGCCCGCGCCCCGTGCACGAGCACGGCGCCGATCACGAGATCGGCGTGCGGCAGCATCTCCTCAATCGCCAGCGTCGTCGAGTAGACCGTCGAGCAGCGTCCTCCGAAGTCGACTTCGAGCTCCCGGAGGCGGTCGATCGAGCGGTCGTAGACGAAGACGTCGGCTTCCATCCCGATCGCGATGAAGGCCGCGTTCATCCCGACCACGCCGCCGCCGATCACCATCACGTTGGCGGCGGCGACCCCCGGCACCCCTCCCAGCAGGATCCCCCGGCCGCCCATCGGCTTCTCCAGCATGAAGGCCCCGGCCTGGGTGGCGATCTTCCCCGCCACCTCGCTCATCGGCGCCAGCAGCGGCAGCCGTCCGCGCGCGTCCTCGACCGTCTCGTAGGCGATGGCCGTTACCCCGGCGTCGCGGAGTCCCCGCGTCTGCTCGGGGTCGGGCGCCAGGTGCAGGTAGGTGAAGAGCAGCTGCCCCGGCCGCAGCATCTCGATCTCGCTCTGCTGCAGCTCCTTGACGTGGAGGATCATCTCCGCCCCTTCGAAGACACCGGCCGCGTCGGGGACGATCGTCGCCCCCTGCGCCTCATAGGAGGAGTCGGCGATCGCGCTGCCCTCGCCCGCCCCGGCCTGAACCAGCACTTCGTGCCCGTGCTCGGAGAGTTCGCGCACCCCGGCCGGGGTGACGGCGACGCGGTACTCGTCGGACTTGATCTCGGTCGGGACCCCGATCCTCATGCGACCAGCTCCCTCGCTCGCAGCGCCAACCAGAACTCGATGCGGTCGTGGGCGCGCGAGAGGTCGCGGCCCGTCAGCTCCTCCACCTTGCGCATCCGGTAGCGCAGGGTGTGGCGGTGGCAGTAGACCTGGCGGGCCGCCCGCTCCCACTGTCCGTTCTGCTCGATGAAGGCCTCCAGCGAGCGCAGCAGCTCACCGCCGTAATCCTCGTCGCCGCGTTCGATCGGCCCGAGGACGCTGTCGCAGTAGAGGTCGAGCGCGTCGTCGTCCTGGATCGAGAGCAGCAGCGTGAAGGCACCGAGGTCACGCCAGGAGGCGACCTCCGGGGCGGAGCCGTTGTCGAAGGCGGTCGCCTCCAGCGCGCAACGCGCCTCGTGGAAGGAGTGGCGCAACCGCTCCGGCGGCGCCGGCCGGCTCGCCGCCGCCCGCACCGCCCCGCGCTCGCGGGCGAGGTCGCGCCGCACTTCGGTGGCGACGTCGATCGGGTCGCGGTCGGCGCAATCGACCACCGCGCAGAGCAGCTCGCGGCTGCCGGCGTTGTGGGGAGCGACCACCGCCGAGCAGGCGTCGGCGGCCAGGGCAGCTTCCAGGGTCGCCGCCGCGTCGCTGGGATCGTCGAGCTGGAAGACCAGGACCGCGGCTTCCTCGCCGATCCCGAACGGCTCCAGCCGGCGGCGCAGCTCGGTCGGGTCCATCCGCCCGCCCAGCGCGGCGGCGACGACGTCGCCGGCCAGCCGCCGCTCGGTCTCGCGGGCGACCCGCCGCCGCATCAGCTCCAGCGCCACCACCGCGACCGCCTGCTGCAGGATCAGCCGCTCGAAGTCGCCGAGCCCGCCGGAGTCGCGGACGATCACCACCCAGGCCTGCGGCGGCCCGCCGCCGGGGGAGATCACCGGGTGGGCCAGCGCCCGTCCCGCCACGCTCGGGTGCGAGGGGACGAAGGGGTGGCCGTCGTGGGCGTGGCCGAGGGCTTCCTTGCGGATCGCGGCGATCGCCTCGGCCGAGAGCTGGCGGCGGAAGCCCTTGCCGGCGAGCCGCTCGCCGCGGCCGTCGAGCACCGCCACGGTGCCGCCGACGGCGGAGGCGACGGTGGCGGCGATTTCCTCGAGGCCGCGCTCCTCCAGGACCAGCCGCTCGAGCCGGCGCTGCACCGCGATCCCCCGCTGCAGCACCTCGTACGGCTCGTTGACCAGGCGCGCGAAGGCCTTCTCGGTGATCGCGATGAACGGCACCGAGTAGGGCACCTCGAAGAGCGGGAAGTCGCGCTTCTCGGCCTCGTCGACCAGCGCCTTCGGCAGCGATTTGTGGTTGAAGCCGGTGCCGAAGCCGAGCCCGGCGAGGTTGCGGTCGGCGAGGATACGGATGAAGGCGCGCTGCTTGGCGGCGCTGTCGAGCGGGATCCCGGTGGTCAGCATCAGCTCGCCGCCCGAGAGCCAGGGAGTCGGGTCCTCGAGCTCGGAGATGTGGACCCAGCGCACCGGCGCGCCGGCGCCATCGGCCCCAGCCGCCAGCTTGAGGTCGAGCTCGTCGAGCAGGCTCTGGACGGTGAGCACCAGGGCTCCTAACGGACCACCTGGTCCCAGGCCTCCGAAAGGACACCGTGGAGGACGTCGTGGATCTCTTCGAACTGC
>JBIOVP010000081.1:0-5777 GCA_044867815.1 Solirubrobacterales bacterium
GTCCGCGTCCGCGACGAGTACCACGGCTGCCGCTCCTGGGTCGAGATCGACCGCGAACTGCCCTTCGAGGGCACGCCGGTGATGGCCGACGAAGAGTTCGACCGCGCCCGCGAAGAGATTCGCGATAGATGCGACCAGGGCGAGCCCGCCCTCGTCTAGCCAGCCCCTCGCCTCGCTAGCCTCGCCTCGATGAGCTGGGTCGAGACCGAGTCCTTAAGTTTCACCGCGCGGCACGACTCCGACGACTCCGCCTTCGCCGAGCGCACGCTCGACCGGCTCGAGGAGCTGCGGCTGCGGCTGGAAGACCGCTTCGAGCGCGTGCCGGAGGAGGTGACGATCGTCGTCCACACCAACCCGCTCTGGCTGACCGCCGCCCATCCCTTCCTCCCCGCCGCCCGCTGGTCGGCGGCCCCGGCCGGCCGCCGTTACCTCGCCGGCTGGCCGATGTCGACCGAGCTGCACGTCCTCAACGACACACATATGGAACGCCGCGCCGCCGGCGACGACTCCCATGAAGCCCTGCGCGGCACCGCCGAGCGCCTCTACGCGCAGATGACGGTCGCCGCCAACAACACCGCCCTCCCCCCCTCCTGGACCCCACGCCGCTTCGTCCGCTACCTACGCTGGGCCTGGCTGGTCGAAGGCGGCGCCCAGTACTTCTCCCGCCAGGTCGGCCTCTACCGCGCGGCGACGATCCGCCGCCTGCGCGAGAGCGCCCGGCCCTCCTTCCCGCCCTCGCGCCGCGACGCCGTCATCCTCGGCGGCACGATCTTCGATCTGCTGGAGAACGAGCGCGGCCCCGAGGCCTGCGAGCGCCTCGTGGCCAAGCTCCTCCCCCAGGGCCCCGAGGTCCAGCTCGAAGACGCCTTTGACGCCCGCTTCCGCGATATCGAGGACGCCTGGCGCGACTACCTGCGCGAGATGGTCCGCGGCCCGGTCGCGGTCGGGTAGTCCCTCAGTTCAGCTGGGTCAACAGCCAGAGCAGCAGGAAGCCCGCTGCCGCGACGACCAGGATCCAGAAGGCGAGGCGGGCCGGTGAGGGGCCGGGGCTTTCGCCGCGGGCGAGCCGGCGTTCGCCTTCCAGCTCGGCGACCTCGTCGCGCTCGTCCTCGATCAGCACGTCGGCGAGCACCTCGCGGGCGCGCCGGGCGTCGCTCCTGTTGACCATCACGTCGCGCGGGCCGCTGGGCAGGAAGTCGGGGTTGTCGAAACCGAGGCTGCGCTTCAGGACGCTGGGAATCCCGGCCTCGGAGAGCAGGCCCTGCAACATCTCCCCTTCGACCTGGTTGCGGGCGAAGGCGACCTTGACCAGGTCGCCGCCGCCACCACCGCCGCCGCCTCCCTCGTCGCCGCCACCGGAATGACCGCCACCACCGTGGGCGCCGCGCTGGTGCCCGCTCGGGGGCCTATGCGACGTCGAGGTCGACATCGGCGATCTTCAGGTCGGCCAGGTCGTAGGCCTTCACGTCCGGCGCCTCTTCATTCTCCAGGGAGACGATCACGTAGGCCTGTTCCGGCCACATCCGCGCCTCGTTGACGTCGGTCTGCGAGGGGTAGGCGGCGCTGCGGGTGTGCGAGTGGTAGATCCCGATCAGCTCGTCGCCGGCATCTTCAATGCTCTTCAGCGCGTCGTACTGCCCCTGCGGTTCCATCTCGTAACGCAGCGGGCTGGCGGCGGCGTTCTCCACCCGAACCACGCTCGTCGCCTCGCCGTCGCGGCCGCCGATCATCCCGCAGCACTCGTTCGGCAGGTCCTCGCGCGCGTGCGCGACCATCTCGTCGATCAGCCGCCGGGAGATCTTCACGCGTCGAGGCTAGCGGACCGCGCCCGCTCCGAACTTCGCGAGGACGCGCTTCAGCGCCCCCCAGGCCGGCTTCGGCCGGCCGTCCTTGTCGAGCAGCCCGGCGTACTCGCAGAAGGCGCAGATCGGGTCGCTGCCGCCGTCCTGCCAGGCGAACCAGTAGGCGCCGGCGAGCCGCCACTGGCGCCGCTGGGCGAACAGCCGTGAGAACGAGCGCTCGAGGAACCGGGCCTGGCCGTGGGGGCCGCGGTCGAAGGGGGTGCGGACACGGGCCTGGGATGCCACCCCGACCTCGCTGATCAACAGCGGCGTGCGGGCGTCACCGCCCTGGGCCATCGCCAGCCTGGTCATCCGGATCTCGTATTCGAGGCCGGCCGGCGAAGCAGCGTAGGGATGCAGGGCGACGACGTCGAAGGCGCCGCGCGCGCCGGGCTGGCGGTACAGGTCCGCCAGGAACTCCCAGGGCGGCGGCTGGCGCTCGATCGGCGCCAGGCCGGCGGCGAGGATGACGGCTCCCGGATCCTGGCGCCGGATCGCGGCGGCGCTGGCCCGCAGCAGGCGGACGTAGTCTCGAGCGGACGGGTGCAGCCAGAAAGCCGGAAAGTTCGGCTCGTTCCAGATCTGCCAGCGGCGGACCGCCACGTCCGGTCCGGAGGTCTCGCGCCAGAACTCGCCCCGCGGGCCGTAGCGGTCGACCAGCCTGCGCAGGAAGCCGCTCCAGGTGGCGAGGTCGGCGCGCCCGAGCGGCGGTCGCGCCGGGTCCGCGGTCACCCACCCGGGCGAACCGCCGACCTGCGGCATCACCCGCACCCCCTGGGCGGCCGCGGCCGCCATCGCCGCGTCGAGAGCGGTGAAGTCGAACTCGCCCCGGCGCGGCTCGACCTCGTACCAGCGGACCGGCAGCCGCAGCGCCAGCCCGGTGCGCCCGAGCCGCTCCCAGTCCCGCTCTCCCAGCGTCGCCTGCGGCACGACGCCGAAGAACGGCTGCGCACCGGCCGCCCGAGCGGCCGGTGCGATCAGCACCAGCAGCAGCCCGAGCAGCACCGGCGCCACCAGCCGCCGGTAGCCCGCGCGGTGGGAAATGCCCATGCTGTCCTACCGGTGCCGGATCAGCGGCAACCGGGCGAGCAGGGTGTGGTTGCCCTCGGCGCCGCCGACGAGGAGGACCTTGCCGCCGCGCAGGAGGATGCTCTCGCCGCTCGCCCACTCGGCGAACCTGATCCTCACCTTGCCGTTATGACCGAAGCGGCGATCGAGATCTCCTGCCGCGGTCAAGGCGATCGCCGACAGCCGCGCCCTCTTGCCCGCGGGGTACTGTGAGCCGGCAAGGAGGACAGCTCTTCCCTGCGCCGTCGCCGCCAACCCGCTGCCGAAGGTCCAGCCACGGAACCCCACCTGCTTCAGCCCGCCGTCACCATAGGCGGACTTGGGATAGCCGTTCGGCGCCAGGCGCAGAACTCCGCCCTGGTAGCGCAGCCTGTCGTCCACCGCCCAGCTCACGGTGCCGCCGAGGAGGACGCCGCCGTTGCCCAGGACAGCCCATTCACCGTCTCGGAAGAAGTTCTTTTCCTCGCCGCCAAGGTTCCAGCTCGAGGGAATCGCCGTCACGCCCTTCTCCCCGAAGGAGGAATCGAGGGCACCGTCGGCGTTCAGCCTGATCAGCCGGTAGAACGCTTCGGCGTCCTGGAGATAGAGGGAGCCGCGCGGACCCTGCTCGAGGGAAGCGGGGTAGGAAGCCGAGGGGACGGCGACCCTTCCGCTGGAACCGAAGCCGGCGTCAAGACTGCCGTCGGTGTGGAGCCGGCCGACGACGACGTCGCCGACCACGACCCCGACCCTGGGCTCCAGCCTCGGCCCGCTCACCCCCGCGACCATGATCTTCCCGTTCGGGAGCAGGGTCATCGCCGTCCCTTCGGCGTAGCGGTCGCCGAAGTCCACGACGACCTCTCCGCCGGGGCCGAAGGAGCCGTCGGGGGAGCCGTCCGGAAGCAGCTGGGTAAGCACCGCATCGCTGCCCCCACCGTCCTGGGGGAGGTAAGCGGTCGCGAGGACGAGGATCTTCCCGTTCGGCCGCACGGCAACCGCTTCCGCCGGGATGTCGAGGTGCCCGTCGGCGCCGAAGGCGCGGTCGATCGAGCCGTCCGCCCGCAGCCGCAGCAGCTTCTGGCCCGGGCTGAGGTCAGCGACGAGAAGGGTCTTCTTCTTTCCGTAGGGGATCGCTTCGCGGACGATCCCCTGGTGGGAGATCACCCGCTTGCCGTGGTGACCAAAGGAGGCGACCGCCACCGCTGAAGAGACCGAAAGGCCGACGAGCAGCGTCGCCACCACCATCCACCGCTTCCATCCCCCACCGCGCTTCATCTCCCGCCGCCCTTCGCCGCCGACACCATTTGGTGCAGCAAACACGCGATGGTAGAAGCAAGTTGCGGTGGTCCAGAGGAGCGCCGCTACCACCAGACGGTGGTGTCCAGGTTCTCGATCTCCTCCAGCGGCTTCGTGTAGACGCCGGAGGAGAGGTACTTCCAGCCGTCGTCAGGGATCAGGAAGACGACGTTGCCGGCGTCGAGCTCGCCGCCGATGCGGTGGGCGATCGCGGCGATCGCGCCGGCCGAAACGCCGGCGAAGACGCCCTCCTCCTCGAGCAGTTTCTTGGTCCAGACGATCGCGTCGCGGTTGTCGACCATGATCTTCCGGTCCAGCAGTGAGAGGTCGATGATCGGCGGGATGAAGCCGTCGTCGAGCGAGCGCAGGCCCTGCACCAGCTCGCCCTGTTTGGGCTCGGCGGCGACGATCAGCGTCTCCGGGTTCGCCTCCTTGAAGCGGCGGCCGTTGCCCATCAGGGTGCCGCCGGTGCCGAGGCCGCCGACGAAGGCGGTCACGTCGTCGAGCTCTTCGAGGATCTCGACCGCGGTGCCGTTGTAGTGGGCGAGCGGGTTGGCCTCGTTGCCGTACTGGTAGGGCATGTAGTAGCCGGGATCCTCGGCCATCTCCAGCGCCACCTCGACGGCGCCATTGGAGCCCTTCGCCCCCTCCGAGTAGACGATCTCCGCCCCGTACATGCGCAGCAGCTGGGTCCGCTCCTCGGTGACGTTGTCGGGCATCACCACCTTCAGCGGGTAGCCCTTGCGGCGGCAGATCATCGCCAGGGCGATGCCGGTGTTGCCCGAGGTCGGTTCGAGGATCGTGTGGCCGGGTTCGATCGCGCCCTCGGCCTCCGCCGCCTCGATCATCGACTTGGCGACCCGGTCCTTGACCGAGCCGGTCGGGTTGTGCCCCTCGAGCTTGGCGTGGATGCGGACGTCCGGCTTCGGCGAGAGCCGCGGCAGCTCGACCAGCGGCGTGTTGCCGATCGACTCGACGACGTTGCCGAAGCGGCCGCCGCAGGGTTTGTTCAGAAGTTCCGCCATTTCGCCGCCCGTTACTTCAGAAAGTGTAGCGACGTCTTGGCAAGCGCCAAGCGGGAGGATTAGAAAGCTCTCCCATTGGAGAGATAAGGCGCAACAGGTATACCTATTCCGCGTCTGTCAAACCCTCGAACGGAGGAATTCGATGAGATCCACCCGGCTGACCGCCCTGCTCGCGGTCTTCCTTCTGGCAATCGCCTCGCTGGCTGTGGCCGGCTGCGGCAGCAGCGACGACGACACCACCAGTGGCGGTGGCGGCAGTGGCGGCGGAGGTAGCGAGCCCCTGACCGTCGGCTCCGACATCCCCTATCCCCCGTTCGAGCAGGGGAAACCTGGCGAATACACCGGCTTCGACATCGAACTGATGGAAGCGATCGGCGAAAAGATCGGCCGCACGCCCGAATTCCAGGACACCTCGTTCGAAACGATCTTCCGTGACGTCCAGCAGGGCAAGTTCGAAGCGGTGATCTCGGCCGCGACGATCACCGAGGAACGCGAGAAAGCCGTCGACTTCTCGAACCCCTACTACCTGTCTGAACAGGCGGTACTGGTCAAAGAAGGCAGCGACATC
>JBIOVP010000082.1:0-26562 GCA_044867815.1 Solirubrobacterales bacterium
AGCGCTTCGGCCCATCCTCGGTCCTCGTCCGGTCGGTCCCGGCTGCTCTCGGCAAGACCGATGTAAGCTCGCTGGTCGCCGACCTAGCCGCGGAAATCGCCGAGCTCGGCGGCGTCTCCGGGCGCGAGGCGGTGGCGAGGGTCGTCAAGGCGATGGAAGAAGGCGACGCGAGCCAGCCGCGAGAGGCCGTCTTCGACGCTCTCGGACGCTGATGGGGGAGGGGCGGCCGCGGATCTCGGTGGTGGTGCCGACCCGCGGGCGGCCGGAGCTGCTGCGGGAGTGCGTGGCGGCCTTGGAGGCGCAGACGGTGCCGGTGGAGATCCTCGTGGTCGAGGACACGGAGGGACGGGGACCGGCTTGGGCACGGAACGAGGGGGTGAAGCGGGCAACCGGTGAGGTTGTCTGCTTCACCGACGACGACTGCGCGCCGGCGCCGGGGTGGGCCGAAGCGTTGACGGCACCTTTGATTAGCGGGGTAGAGCAGGTGGCTACGGGGCCTGTGCTGATGGGACGCGGGGCGACGGCGGCGGACAAGGCCTGGGAGACGATCGTCAGCTACCTCCAGCGGCAGGCAGGCGCGCCGGGCACCGCCTCACCGGGCTTCGTGGTCACTGCCAACCTCGCCGCCCGCCGTGAGCTGCTGAAGCGCCTGACCTTCGACGAGTCCTTCCCCGAGGCCGCCGGCGAGGATCGCGACTGGGGCGAGCGGGCGGTGCGGGCCGGCGCGGCGGCCCGGTTCATCCCGAACGCGATCGTCATCCACCGCAGCGGCATGCGCATCGGGGGCTTCCTGCGTCAGCAGCACCGCTACGGCCAAGGAGCGGCTCGCTACCGAAGCGCCAGCGAGGCCCGCCGCCCAGGTGCGCCCTCGTTCTATCTCGGCCTCATACGCACCGCCTTCCACGCCGGTATCGCCCCCGGCCTCCTCGTCACCTTGGCCCAACTCACCACCCTCGCCGGAACTCTCTCGCGAGACCGCAAAAAGGGCCCTGGAGGAACCCTTTTTGCGGTCTCGCGGTTAGCGCTCGAGGAGGGGCTCGCCGCTGAGGCCTTCGAGGGGCAGGTTGTTCAGGGCGGCGACGGTGGCGGGGATGTCGGTGACGCGGGCGGGGCGGGTGAGGTGGCGGGTTCGGCTGGTGCGGGGGGCGAGGATGGCCCAGGCGTCGCCGTCGGTGTGGTTGCCGGTGCGGCCGCTGCCGTAGCCCTGGCGGTTGACCGTCCCGAAGCGGGGGGAGTGGAGGGCGGGGAGGACGACGGAGGGGGTCGGGCGCCAGCGGACGACGAGGTCGGGCAGGCGGTCGGCGGCGGCGCCCTGCCAGCGGTCGGCGACCTCGTCGACCGCGATCACGGCCGATTCGCCGTCGGGGTCGCGGAAGTCGAGCAGGCCCTCGCGGATCTGCGCGATCAGCTCAGGCGCCTCGTCGCCGTCGACGATCCCGTCGCGCTCGCGGCCGGCGCGGTTGAGGCTGATGTAGCCCTGGTTGTCGGCCGGATGGGCGAAGGCGCGGGTCGTGGACCAGTCGACCCCGCGCAGCTCCAGCCGCGCCGTCAGCTCCAGCGCCAGCCGATCAGGCATCGCGCCGGCGATCGCCGCGCGGGCGCGACGGGAGAGGGCGCCGCGCAGGCGCCAGATCGCGCCCGAGTCGGAGTCCGAGCCGTTCCGCGGTTCCTTTTGCACCGTATGGGTTCGAAAGGAACCACGCGATGGTTGTTCGCCGGCGAGGACGGCGCTCAGCATGCCGGGCAGGAGGTCGGCGCGGCTGGTGTTCTCGTCCATGCCGAGGACCGAGCAGACGATCACGTCGCACTCGTCCGGGAGCGCCTCGAGGATGCGGCCGAGCTGGGCGTCGACCTCCTCGTAGACCTCTGCCAAAGTCCCGTCGAGCCGCTCGCGCTCCTGCGCTGGGACTGCCCCATCGTCGAGGTAGGGCGGGACCTCCCAGAGCCGGTGGCCGGCCAGGTGGGGGGCGGCGAAGACGATCCAGGCGAGGTCAAAGGGGCGCGCCCGCAGGCGTTCGTCCGCGAGGTCGGCGACCCGCCCCGGCGCCTCCAGGAAACGCTCGCGCAGGCGGCGCAGCTCGCGCGGGGTCTGGGCTCCGAAGACCTCGGTCCCGTCCGGCGGCCGGCCGTGGCGGCGCCTGGCCGCGCGGTCGCCGCCCTCGGGGACCGACCAGCGCTCGAGCACGACCCGCTCCCGCATCCCCCATCCGCAGACCAGCTCGCCCTGTGCGTCGTGAGGACGGTGGCACTCGTAGGGGTCGATCGCGAGCGTGCTGCGGCCGGCGCGGCCGAGCCGGTCCCAGATCGGCGGCGGTGCGTCGAAGCTCGCCGCCAGCCGCACCCGCTGGTCACCCGCCGCCCACTGGAAGGGGTAGTGGAGCCCGTGGTCGCCGACCTCGACCCCGCGATAGAGGTCCTGGTAGGCGCTGGCCGGGAAGTGCTCGGCCGGCGTCTCCAGCTCCAGCTGTGTCCCCTGTCGGCGTAGCGCCCCCAGGTTCGACAGCCGGCCTTCGCCTTCCAGACGGGCCAGCAGTGAGGCGCTGGCGGCGTCGAACTGGATGACCGCGATCACGCCGATGCTCCCGCGAGGGGCGCCACCGTCACCTCGGCGCCGCCTAGCTCGGCGGAACGCCGGGCGGCTTCGACGACAGCCATCGCGGTTACGGCATCGAGGGCGGTCGCGAGGGGGCGGTGGGGGTGCCCCCGCTGGAGAACGGATTGGGGAGGCTCCATCGGGGACACCCCCACCGCCCGGATCGCTTCGAGCTGACGCTGGAGAGACAGGACGAGCGGGTCTGGTCGTCCGATGAGAGATGACAAGCGGCTGGCGACGCCGCCCCAGATCCAATGGGCCAGTTGCTTACCGGCACGGTCGCGGACCATCACCGCCTCGCGATGAGGGCGGTTCGTGGCGCAGCTGATTCGGGCGCGGCCGCGGGCGAGCTCCAGCTCCAGGCTTGCGCACTCGGGCTCGACCTGAGCTCCTCGCACGGCGATCGGCGCGGCGCCGCTGAGGTGGCAGGCGAGGTCGATGAGGTGAAGACCCGCGTCGAGCAGCGCCTCGTCGTCCGCTTGACGGGCGCCCCAGGCGTCGCGGCGGAAGCGCAGCTCGAAGTCGAGCTCGAGCCAGCCCTCGGCCGGGATCGCGTCGCGCAGCTCAAGGCCCTGCAGGAAGCGGCGGTTGAAGGCAACCAGCGGTTGCGGGTCCAGTGCCGCCAGCCGCTGCACCCCGGCGAGGTCCGGTGCCGGGGGCTTCTCGACCAGCGAGCGGCCGCCGGCGGCCGCCGCCTCCTCGGCGAGGGCGAGGTGGTGGGCGGCGGGGGCGGCGACGACGAGCAGGTCGATCGGCTCGGCCGCAAGCAGCTCACCGGCGCTGGCGAAGGCGGGCGCCTCGCTGTCACCGCCACGCGCCCAGAGCCCGGCGCACTCCCGTCGGCCCTCGGCGTCGGGGTCGGCGAAGCCGGCGATCGTGACCCCTTCGGCGGCCAGCGCGGCGGGAATGTACCCACGCTCCGTGATGCGCCCGCAGCCCGCGATCCCGAGCCTCATCGTTCCGTCCCCTCGGTGACGTGGAGGAAAAAAGCGACCGGAACCGAGGCGGCGGCGCTGAGCTGGTGCAGCTGGTGCAGGCCGATCCCGGCGACGAGCAGCCGCGGCCCGCCGCGGCGGGCGAGGAGCGCGTAGAGGTCGCGGTCGAGGGCGAGGCTGGCGAGGAGTGCCGCCGCCGCGGTGCGGGGGCGACGAGCCAGCAGGGAGACGAGCAGGGCGGCGCTGGTCGCGGCGCTCAGCCGCCGACGCCAACCGAGGTTGAGCGCAGTGCTGTCGGATCCCTCGCGCAGCAGCAGTCGCGTCCAGGGGACGCCGCGCCGCCCGAAGTCGGTGCGGAGCATGCTCGCGACCGTCCAGCGCTTGAGGTGGCGGCCGCGGATCCGCGGGTCGAGGAGGATGCGCGATCCGCGCCGCCGCAGGCGCATCCCCAGCTCGATGTCCTCAACGCTGGCCTGCGGGTAGCGACCGGCGTCGAAGCCGCCGGCGGCTCTGAAGGCCTCCCGCCGCACCGCGCCGAGGCCCGCCCAGAAGGTCTCGGCTTCTCCGGCCGCCCCGCCGTGGACGTGATGGTGGAGGAGGTTGCGGTACCGCGAGGTGAGCCCGGGGTCGCCGGGTTCGTCGTCGTAGGCGCCGAAGACGGCGACGAGCCCGAGGTCTTCATCGAAGTGCTGCTCAATCCGGGCCAATGCCTCGGCGTCGACTTCGACGTCGGAGTCGACGAAGACGAGCACGTCGGCGGTCGTCTCCTCGCTGCCGAGGTTGCGCGCGGCCGCCGGCCCTGACCCCGCGGGATCCCGCTGCACCATCAGCTGGTCAGGGTGGCGATCCCCACTTCTTATCGCCCTCAGGCACCGGTCCAGGGTCGGCGGATCGTCGGACGCGGGGACGACGACGGCAAGGGAGAGGGCCGGCATTAGGGATACCTAATAGCATCTTCGGACCCGATGTCGGCCGCCGCCCCCAGACCGGAATCCGCGCCCGTCGCCGTGCTCGGAGCCGGCCCCGCCGGCCTCACCGCCGCCTACCGACTCGTCCTGCGCCGCGTCCCGGTGGTCGTCTTCGAGGCCGGTGACGAGGTCGGCGGCCTTGCGCGGACGGTCGTTCGCGACGGCTACCGCTTCGACCTCGGCGGCCACCGTTTCTTCACCAAGAGCGAGGAGGTCGAGGCGCTCTGGGAGGAGCTGCTGGGGCCGGAGCTGCTGGTGCGGCCGCGGCTCTCCCGCATCTACTGGCGCGCCCGCTTCGTTGAGTACCCGCTGCGGGCGGCCGACGTCTTCGCCAGGGTCGGGCCGCTGGAGCTGGCCCGTAGTCTCGCCTCCTACGCCCGCGCCCGCCTCCGCCGCCCCGGCGAGGCCGAGACCTACGAGGAGTGGGTCACCTCCCGCTTCGGCCGCCGCCTCTTCGAGCTCTTCTTCAAGACCTACACGGAAAAGGTCTGGGGGGTGGGGACCGACGAGCTGCGGGCCGAGTGGGCGGCGCAACGGATCGCCGACCTCTCGCTCTGGTCGGCTCTGCGGGCCGCCCTGCCGGGGAGCGGTGAGACGCCGACGAGCCTGATCGAGCAGTTCCGCTACCCGCGCCTCGGGCCGGGCCAGATGTGGGAGGAGATGGCGCGGCGGATCGAGGCGGCCGGCGGCGAGATCCGCCTCGGCGCCGCGGTTGAAGGGCTCGAACACGAGGGAGGGCGGCTGACCGCGGTCCGCGCGGGTGGCGAGCGCATGGAGGTCTCAGCCGCGATCTCCTCGATTCCTCTGCGGACCACCGTCGGCACCGCTGAACCGGCGCCGCCGCGCGAGGTCACTGTCGCCGCCGCGGGGCTGCGGTACCGCGACTTCCTCACCGTGGCGCTGCCGATCGACGGCGAGCCACCCTTCCCTGACAACTGGGTCTACGTCCACGACCAGCGGGTGCGGGTGGGCCGGATCCAGAACTTCCGCGCCTGGAGCCCCTGGATGACCCCCGACCCCCGCCGTTCCTGCCTCGGCCTCGAGTATTTCTGTTTCGAAGGGGACGAGCTGTGGTGTTCCGACGACGCGGAGCTGGTCGAGCTGGGCCGGCGCGAGGTCGCCTCACTGGGGCTGGTCGACCCCGACCGGGTCGCGGGCGGGCACGTCGTCCGCGTCCCCAAGGCCTACCCCGTCTACGACGCCGAGTACGCCGAGCGCGTCGAACGGATCCGCGGCTGGCTCGACGGCATCGCCAACCTCCAGCAGATCGGCCGCAACGGCCTCCACAGGTACAACAACTCGGACCACTCGATGCTGACGGCGATGCGGGCGGTGGAGAACCTCTGCGACGGGGCGGGGCACGACGTCTGGGCGGTCAACGCGGAGAACGTCTACCACGAGCGGGACGAGGTGGACGAGCAGCCGTACCGGGTGGCGCCGGAGACGCCGGCTATGGCCCGGCCGCTGGCTGAGTTCGATTAGCCGGACAGGGGAGGCGGGTCGCCCGCCAGGTGCCGGCTGAGGCGATGACGTCGCCGCCGGGGATGGGTTTGGTCGAGAGGGCGACGCCGTACCTGGGGCGACGGCGGATCGGGACGGCGGAGATCGGTTCTTCGAGCTTCCAGGCGAGGGCGGTCTGCTCGCGGACCCGGGTCATGCGAACGCGGTCCTGGCAGGCGAGCAGGGGGACCTCGCCGGTCTTGTCGACCAGGTCGAAAAGGTGGTTGATGGAGCGGGTCTGGCGCTCGACCACGTCCAGGTCGCCTGGGATCTGCGCCGCGCGCCAAGAGAAGCCGGCAACGGCAAGGAGGAGCGTGACCGCGACGATGGCGGCAGAGCTTTTACCCCCTATCGGGTCGAAAAGCTCTGCCGCGGTGCGGGCGATTCCGACGGCACCGAGGATGGCGACGATCGCGGTGGCGGGGGCGAGGAAGCGGGGGAGTCCGGCGAAGCCGGCGATGGCCATCAGGGCGACGAGGAGGATCCAGGCGGCGCCGCCGAGCAGGAGGATGGCGAGGGCGCGGTCCTCGCGGGGCGCTTTTGTCAACCCATGGCCTGCAAAGTCGCCCCGCCAGAGGAGGAGGGAGAGACCAATCCAGCAGGCGGCCAGGGGGGCGGCGAGCGCTCGCTCCAGGACGGCGGGGCCGTCGAGGGGCTCGATGCCGCCGGCGCGGGCGGTTTCGCCGCCCTCGAGTGGGGTGCCGGCGCCGAGGACGTCGGGGATGAACCAGGCGATCGGGACGAGGACGGCGATCGCGATCGTGGCGGCGCGTAGGCGCGGATGGTGCCCACGCACGCCCAGCCCGTACAGGGCCAGGAAGGGCCAGCATTCGGGGCGCAGCAGCGCCGCCGCCGTGCCCAGGCCCAGCGCCACCTCACGCCGCTCGTCGAGCGCCGCCCAGATCGCCCCCAGCACCAGCGCTACCAGCAGCGGCTCCGAGAGCCCTCCGGTGAACTGCCGCAGCGGTGGCGTGAACGAGTCCGCGGTCAGCGCCACCGAGCCGGCCGCCACCGCCGCCGCGACCCAGCGCCAGCGGCCCGTCCCCTCGCCGCTCAGGCGTGCCGCCAGCAGGCCCCCCAGCAGCGGTGCGCAGATCCAGCCGGCGCGGGCGACCAGCAGCCAGCCGTCCGGCGCCGCGTCCCCGAGCAGCGAGAGCGGGGCGTCGATCAGGACCGGCAGGGGCTTCCAGGAGGGACCGGCGGCGGTCTCGAAGTTGCCCTGCAGCAGCTCCCGTCCCCAGACCAGCCAGGCCCAGGGGTCGTAGACCGGGAGGTAGGGGAGGGCGAGGGAGGCGGCGGCGAGGACCAGCGCCACCCCAACCGCCAGCGCCGGGCCACGCCGCGGGCTCACGAGGTCAGGACGGCGCCGCGCCCTGCTCACTCAGCAGGTAGACCGGGATCGCGGCGACCGCCAGCAGGACCAGGGCCGGGATCGCGCTCGCCTCGTAGAAGCCGTAGGTCGTCTGCGTCCAGATGTCGGTCGCCAGGGTTTTGAACCCGATCGGCGAGAGGATCAGGGTCACCGTCAGCTCCTTCATCGCGTGCAGGAAGACGAGAGCCGCCCCGGCCATCATCCCGCCGCGGGCGAGGGGGATCGTGATCGTGCGGAAGACCTCGGCCGGGCCGCGCCCCATCCCGCGCGCCGCCTCTTCGATCCGCGGCGAGAGCTGGACCAGCGAGCTGGCGATCGGGCCGATCGCCAGCGGCAGGTAGTGGATCGTGATCGCGAAGACCAGCAGCGTGATCGTCTGGTAGAGCGCCGGCACCGCGCGGGTCGAGAAGAAGACGAGGCCGAGGGCGACGAGGATCCCCGGCAGCGCGTAGCCGCCGTGGGCCAGGCGCTCGACCAGGCGCGTCGTCCGCGACGGGTAGCGGACCGTCAGCGCCGCGACGACGAGCGCCGCCACGGCCCCCAGCACCGCCGCCCAGACCGCGATCAGCAGCGAGTTGCCGCCCAGCGCCGCGATCGTGTTCAGGGAGGTGCTGCCGGTGGAGATCCCCTTCGATGCCCAGTAGATCAGTACGCCGACCGGAAGCACGAAGGCGACAAGCACGATCAGCGAGCAGAAGGCGAGCGCCGGCCAGCGCCAGCGGTTGAGCCGGTAGGGCCGGGTCGGACGCAGCGTTCCCGGGCCGAGCCGGTGGACCGCCCGGGCGCCGCGCACGCGCGAGCTCGCGAGCAGCAGGACCAGCATCGCGACGACGAGGACGGCGCCGAGCGCCGCCGCCGCGACCCGGTCGAAGCTCGACTGGTAGGCGAGGTAGATCTCGGCCGTGAAGGAGTTGAAGCGGAGGATCGAGACGGCGCCGAAGTCGCTGATCGTGAACAGGGCGACGAGCAGCGAGCCGGCGGCGAGCACCGGCCACAGCTGGGGAAGGACGACGGTGCGGAAGACCTCCAGCGGACTGCGGCCCATCGCCCGCGCCGCGTCCTCGAGCTGGGGGTCGATCCGGCGCAGGGTCGCCCGCAGCGGGATCAGGACCAGCGGGTAGGTGAAGAGCGTCAGCACCAGCCAGGCGCCGGTGAAGCCGTAGATCGAGGGCAGGCGATCGACCCCGAGCGCTTCCTGCAGGATCCCGTTCGGCCCCAGCGCCGCGACCAGCAGGTAGGCGCCGACGTAGCTCGGGATCACCAGCGGCAGCGTGCAGAGGACGGTCCAGAGGCGGCGGCCGGGGAGGTCGGTACGGACCGTCAGCCAGCCGATCGGCAGCGCGATCGCGACCGAGGCGACGACCACGGCAGCGGTCAGCGCCGCCGTCCGCAGCAGCGTCTCCAGGGCCCGCGACGAGAGGGCGACCTCCATCGCCGCCGAGAAGTCGTCGGCGATGACGACGACGAGGTAGGCGGCGGGGAGGACGGCGGCGGCACCGATCAGGGCGCCGAGGGCGAGCAGGCCGAGCGGCGCCCGGCGCGCCGCCGGCATCTACAGCGCCCCGCTTTCTTTCATCAGTTCGATCGTCCCCTGCAACTCCTTCAGGTCGACGAGGCTGGAGTCGGAGACGGGGATCTTCGCGATCGGCACGCTCAGCGAGGGGTCGGGCGCGACGCCCTTGGCGAGCGGGTACTCCTTCGAGCTCGAGGTGAGGAAGGCCTGGGTCTGCTGCGAGAGCAGGGAGCGGACGAAGGCGAAGGCTTCCGGCCTGCGGTCGCTCGATTCGAGCACGCCGACGCTGGTCAGCAGCATCAGCGAGCCGAGCCCACCGGGCGGGAAGTAGACGGCGACGGGGTAGTCGGGCCCTTCTTCGGAGATCGCCTGGGCGACGTAGTAGTGGTTGATCAGGCCGACGTCTATTTCGCCTTTGGCGACTGCGTCCCGGATCGTCACGTTGTCGGGGAAGGAGGCCGCCCCGTTGTCGACCATTTCCTCCAGCCACTGCCTGGTGCGCTCGTCGCCGTACCTGGCGCGCAGCGCGGTCACGTACTCCTGCATGCTCGAGGAGGCCGGGCTCCAGCCGACCCGGTCCTTCCACTTCGGCGCGGTCAGCCCGAAGGGGGAGGGCGGCAGTTCGGATTCCTTGACGGCGTCGCGGTTGTAGGCGATCACGCGGGCGCGGCCGGTGACGCCGACCCAGCGGCCTTCCGGGTCGCGGAACTGCGGCGGCACCCGGTCGAGGACGTCCTGCGGCAGCTTCGCCAGCAGCCCGGCTTCGGCGACGGCGGCGATCGCTCCCGGCTCCTGGGCGAAGAAGACGTCGGCGGGGGAGGCGTCGCCCTCCTCGACCAGGGTTGCGGCGAGGTCGGCGGTTTCGGCGTAGCGGACCTGCACGTCGCGGTCGGCCTCCGACTCGTACTTGTCGACCGCGGGGCCGATCGCGGCCGGGATCCGGCCCGAGTAGAGCGTGATCCCTTCGGTTTCGGGCTCGTTGGAACCGCCGCTGCTGTCTTCGGTGCTGAAGCCGCAGCCGGCGGCGACGAGCGCGGCGAAGACGAGGAAGGCGGCCGCGAGCAAGCGGCGTTGTGGGGTGGGGAGGATCACGGAGGCGGCAGTTAGGTTGCCCTAATCTTATGGATTCCTCTGCTTATGGAGTACGAAGAGTCCAACCTGAGCCCGGGCCTGCGCCTGCGCGGTCTGCACAAGAGCTTCGGCGAGGTCGTCGCCGTCGACGGCCTCGACCTCGACGTGCCCGAGGGCGCGATCTGCGCCCTGCTCGGCCCCAGCGGCTGCGGCAAGACGACGACGCTGCGGCTGATCGCGGGGCTGGAGCGCCCCGACGCGGGGATGATTGAGATCGGCGGCGAGGTCGTCACGGGCGACGGCCGCACGGTCCCGGCCGAGCGCCGCCGGATCGGCATGGTCTTCCAGGACTACGCGCTCTTCCCGCACATGGACGTCGCCGCCAACGTCGGCTACGCGCTCGGCCGACGGCCCGACCGCGCCAGGGTCGAGAAGGCTCTGGAGACGGTCGGCCTCGGCGGCCTCGGCAGGCGCAACCCGCACGAGCTCTCCGGCGGCCAGCAGCAGCGGGTGGCGCTGGCGCGGGCGCTCGTCGCCGAGCCGCGGGCGCTGCTCCTCGACGAGCCCTTCTCCAACCTCGACGCCGGCCTGCGGGCGCGGGTGCGCGAAGAGGTGCGCGAGATCCTCGCCGAGCAGAAACTGACCTCGGTCTTCGTCACCCACGATCAGGAGGAGGCGCTCAGCGTCGCCGACGTCGTCGCCGTCGTCAACGAGGGCAGGGTCGAGCAGGTCGGGACGCCGGAGGACGTCTACTCGCGCCCAACGAACCGCTGGGTCGCCGGCTTCCTCGGCGAGATCGAGGTGCTGCCGGGCAAGGCCGAGGACGGGACGATCAGCTGCGAGCTCGGCCCGCTGCCGAACCGCGAGGGCCTCAGCGGCGAGGTCGACGTGCTGGTGCGACCGGAGTCGCTGGCGATCGGGACGATCGAGCCGCCCGACCGCCGCAGCCAGAAGGCAACCGTCGTCTCCCGCAGCTTCTTCGGCCACGACCAGCTCGTCGAACTGCGGCTGCCCTCGGGCAGCATCGTCAAGGTCCGACGCCTCGGCTTCCCGGCCTGGCATCCGGGGGACAACGTGCGGATCTGGATCGAGGGGCCCGTGGACGTGCTGGGGCGGGACTCGTAAGGCGGTGGGGGGAGAGGGGCGGACACCCCCTCTGACAAAGACCGTCGCGCAGCTGGGGCGGACCCGGGGGTTCGGGCGTGGTCTCGTGAGCCTTTGTCAGAGGGGGTGTCCGCCCCTCCTGTCAGGCGCTAGAGGAGGTCCCGCAGAGCAGCGTTTAGTTCGGGGTAGCTGAACTTGTAGCCCAGCTCCTGGGTGCGCTTCGGAAGCACTCTTTGGCCGCCGCGGAGGACTCGGCCGAACTCGCGGCCGAATTTGAGGTCGAGGACGAGGCCGGGGACCGGCATCACCGCGGGGCGGTTGAGGGCGCGGCCGAGGGCCTTGGAGAAATCCTTGTTGGTGGCGGGGTTGGGGGAGGAGGCGTTGATCGTGCCGGTGACCATCTCGTTGTCCAGCGCCCAGAGGAGGATTCCGACCTCGTCGTTGATGTGGATCCAGGAGAGGTACTGGTCGCCGCCGGCCAGCGGTCCGCCGACGCCGAGCTTGAACGGCGTCAGCATCTCCTTCAGCATCCCGCCCTCGGTGCTCAGCACCTGGCCGGTGCGGAGGACGACGAGGCGGACGCCTGTCGGGTCCAGCTCATGGGCGGCGGCCTCCCAGGCCTGCGTCACCTCGGCGTCGAAGCTGCTGCCGGGCCCGTCGCCCTCATCGACCTTCTCGTCGCCGCGGTCGCCGTAGTAGCCGACCGCCGACTGGCTGACCAGAACCTTCGGCGGGTTCTCCAGGCCGGCGATCGTCTGCACCAGGTTGTGGGTCCCCTGGCGGCGGCTCTCCATGATCCGCTCCTTCGCCTCCTCGGTCCATTTCTGGTCGATCCGCTCGCCCAGCAGGTGGACGACGCCGTCGACGTCCTCGAAGGCGGCCGGATCGGGCCGTTCCAGCATCGGCTCCCACCTGCGCCAGTCGACCCGCGGGTTGGCGCTGCGGGCGCGGCCGGGATCGCGGGTCAGCCCGACGACGTCGTCGCCGCGGGCGAAGAGCGCGTCACACAGCGCCTGGCCGATCGTGCCGCTGGCGCCGGTGACGAGGACCCGCACCGACTAGGCCCCGTCCACGGTGGCGAAGGTCCCGGTCTCCTCGTCGATCCTGGCGATGCCGTCGCGCTTGGCCTCCTCGACGACCGCCTCGGCGACCTTCGGGGCGACTTCGCGGTTGAAGACGCTGGGGATGATGTAGTCCTCGGCAAGGTCCTCCTCGGAGACCGCCATCGCGATCCCTTTGGCGGCGGCGAGCTTCATCTCCTCGGTGATGCTGGGGGCGCCGGCGTCGAGGGCGCCGCGGAAGATGCCGGGGAAGGCCAGCACGTTGTTGATCTGGTTCGGGTAGTCGGAGCGCCCGGTGGCCATGATCCGCACGTAGGGGGCGGCCTCTTCGGGCATCACCTCGGGGGTCGGGTTGGCCATCGCGAAGACGACTGCGTCGTCGTTCATCCTGCCCAGCGATTCGGGCTGGATGATCCCGGGACCGGAGAGGCCGACGAAGATGTCCATGCCCTCGATTACGTCGTCGGGCTGGCCCTGGATCACGTCCGGGTTGGTCGCCTCGGCGTACCACCGCTTGGCCTCGTTCATCTCGCCGGATTCGTAGTCCGCGCGCCTGGTCGAGACGGCGCCCTGGCGGTCGCAGCCGACGATCTGGGTGATCCCCGAGGCGAGCATCATCTTCGTCACCGCCACCCCGGCGGCGCCGAGCCCCACCACCAGGACGCGAAGCTTCTCGATCGGTTTGCCGGTGATCTTCAGCGCGTTGAACAGCGCCGCCATCGTCACCACCGCGGTGCCGTGCTGGTCGTCGTGGAAGACGGGAATATCGATTGACTCCTTCAGTCGGTCCTCGATCTCGAAGCAGCGCGGGGCGGAGATGTCCTCGAGGTTGACGCCGCCGAAGGTCGGGGCCATCAGCTCGACCGCGCGGACGATCTCGTCGGCGTCCTGGGTGTCGAGGCAGATCGGGAAGGCGTCGACCCCGGCGAACTCTTTGAAGAGCATGCACTTGCCCTCCATCACCGGCATCGCCGCCTCGGGACCGATGTTGCCGAGACCGAGCACGGCGCTGCCGTCGGAGACGACCGCGACCGTGTTCTTCTTGATCGTGTACTCGAAGGCTTTGCTGCGGTCGGCGTGGATGTCCATGCAGACGCGGGCGACGCCGGGCGTGTAGGCCATCGAGAGGTCGTCGCGCGTCTTCACCGGGTACTTGTTGCGCATGTCGATCTTGCCGCCCCGGTGCATCTGCATCGTGCGGTCGACGTAGTCGAGCACCCGGGCGCCCCGGGTCGACCCGATCGCCCGCAGGATCCGCTCCCAGTGCTCGCGGTCGGTGGCGTCGATCGTGAACTCCCGGACCCGTTTGCCCTCCGGTCCGGCACCCGGCACCAGGTCGACCCCCTGCAGCTGCCCCCCCGCCTCGGCGATCGCCGCCGTCAGCCTCCCCAGGGGCTCTTTGCGCGCGTCCAGCTCGACGCGGATCGTGACGCTGTACTGGGCGCTGACGGCCATCGGCGGCTATCGAATCAGATCGGGGGCCTCGGCCCGTCTCTCGACCTGGTGCTCCCACTGGAGGCAAGGGCTAACTCCCCCACGCGACCCGCGCGGGTCGACGCCTCGATCGAGGAACGAAGGCGGGGCCGGCGCCTTTCGCTTTGGCGGGCGCCCCGGCGGCCTGAGCCGCTACATGGAGAGATCGAGGCTACTCCGGCCCCCTTCGCCGATGGGGTTCCTGCGATGAGCCTGAAAATCGCTCGTAGCCGCTCGTCCCCGGGAGGCTCAAATACAGGAGCGGTGCTTCCTAGCTGGCTCCCGCGATCGTCTCCGAAGACTTCGTCAAAGCGGACCTCGGCCCGTTCGGGCGGGTCGACTTGGCGCTCCATCCCTCGGGACAGGAAAAGAAGATCGACATCAAGTGCAGCAAACGGCGGCTCGGTGGCTTGGGAGGACGACCACGCCCGCGACCTCGACCTCCGCAGCGCCGGCTTCACCGTCCTCCGCTTCACCGACCACCAGCCGGAAAAAAGAGCCCGGGCGCGTTGCTGCGGACGTTGCGGCAGCGCTCGCGATGTCCAGCGCCTCGCGCGGCTAGAGTCGCGGCCGTGCCTGACGCCGCCCCGCAGCTATTCCTGATCGACGGCAACAGCCTCGCCTACCGCGCCTTCTTCGCCCTGCCCGAGTCGATCGGGACCAGCGACGGGCGGCCGACGAACGCGATCTACGGGCTCGCCTCGATGCTGGTGAAAATCATCGACGAACACCGTCCGCAGGGGGTGGTGGTCGCCTGGGACGCCGGCTGGAGCGGCCGCGAGAAAACGTACGACCTCTACAAGGCCCAGCGCAAACCTCGCCCGGATCTGCTGCGCGAGCAGTGGCCGCACCTGATGCCGCTGGTCGAGGCCTTCGGCTACACCAACGTCAGGGTCGACGGCTACGAGGCCGACGACGTGATCGCCTCGCTGACGAAACAGGCGCACGAGCAGGGGATCGAGGTGATGGTCGTGACCGGCGACCGCGACGCCTACCAGCTGGTCACCGAGGGGGTGCGGGTGATGAGCACCTCGCGCGGGATCA
This sequence comes from Solirubrobacterales bacterium, assembly GCA_044867815.1. Lineage (GTDB taxonomy): Bacteria > Actinomycetota > Thermoleophilia > Solirubrobacterales > 70-9 > VAYN01. The sequence continues at coordinate 14,635 of JBIOVP010000082.1, forward strand.
CCGAGACCAAGGTCTACGACCGCGCCGCGGTCGAAGAGCGCTACGGGGTGCCGCCGGAGCTGATCTGCGACCTGATGGGCCTGCGCGGCGACACCTCCGACAACATTCCCGGCGTTCCCGGGATCGGCGAGAAAACCGCGACCCAGCTACTGCAGCAGTTCGGCTCGCTGGAAGCCGTGCTGGAAAACGTCGACCAGATCTCGGGGAAAAAGCGCAAGGAAAACCTCACCAACCACGCCGAGGACGCGCGGCTCTCGAAGCAGCTGGCGACGCTGCAGTACGACATCGAGACCGGCGTCGACCTCGCCGAGGCGATGTCGAGCGAACCCGACCGTGGCGCCCTGCGCGAGTTCATGCGCGAGTTCGAGCTGCGGGCGGTGCTGGAGCGGCTGGAAGAAGCGCTGCCGGAGGGCGACGCGGTCCCGGGCCGCAGGGTCGAGACCGAGCTGGCGGTCGAGGCGGTCGAGGGCGGGCCGGAGGACCTGGGGGAGGGGCCGGTCGCCCTGGCGATCGCCGGCGGCCGCTGGGCCGGCGCCGAAGCCGACCGCGTCCTCAGCGGCGAGAGCACCCTCGACCAGCTCGCCGTCGCCCTCGGTGCCAGGCCCTTCGCCGCCCACGACGCGAAGTCGCTCGGCGGCGGCCGCCACGGCCTCCTCGCCGCCGCCGCGCGCGAGGGGGTGGAGCTGAACCTCGGCCACGACACGCTGATCGCCGCCTACCTGCTGGAGCCCCAGCGCCGCACCTACGACCTCGTCGAGCTTTCCGCCGACGCCGGCATCGGCCTCGCCGAGGGCGCCGCAGCGGAGAAAGAGAACGATGACGGGCAGCTGGCGCTGGGCGAGGAGCTGGAGGCGGGCCTCGAGCCGGCCGAGGAAGCGCAGCTGGTCGCCGCCCTCGCCGAGGTGCAGCGGCCACGGATCGAGGAGCTGGGGCTGGAGCAGCTGCTGCGCGAGGTCGAGCTGCCGCTGGTCGGCGTCCTGGCGGCGATGGAGCGCGAGGGGCTGAAGCTCGACGCCGAGCGGCTGGCCGAGGTCGGCGCCGGCTTCGGCGAGCGGATCGCCACCCTGGAGAAGGAGATCTTCGAGCTGGCGGGCAGGGAGTTCACGATCGGCTCGCCGCAGCAGGTCGGGCAGGTCCTCTTCGAGGAGCTGGGCCTGACCCGCAAGCGCCGCGGCAAAACCGGCTTCTCGACCGACGCTCGCGTCCTCGCCCAGATCCGCGACGAGCACCCGATCGTCGAGAAGATCGAGCAGTGGCGCGAGCTCTCGAAGCTGAAGAGCACCTACCTCGACACGCTGCCGGAGCTGATCGACCCCGGGACCGGCCGCGTCCACACCACCTTCAACCAGGCCTCGACCACCACCGGCCGCCTCTCCAGCACCAACCCGAACCTGCAGAACATCCCGATCCGGACCGAGATCGGCCGCCCGGTCCGCGCCTGCTTCGTCGCCGAGCAGGGCGCCCGCCTGCTCTCCGCCGACTACAGCCAGGTCGAGCTCCGCGTGCTCGCCCACGTCGCCGACGAGGGCGTGCTCAAAGACGTCTTCCACGAGGGCGAAGACGTCCACGCCGCCACCGCCGCCGAGGTCTTCGAGATCGAGCGCGACGAGGTCGACGTCGGCCAGCGCTCGAAGGCGAAGATGGTCAACTTCGGGATCGTCTACGGGCTGACCGGGTTCGGCCTCGCCGACCGCCTCAACATCCCCCGCAAGGAGGGGGAGGAATTCGTCTCCCGCTACCTCGAGCGCTTCCCCGCCGTCCGCGCCTTCCGCGAGCAGGTGATCGAGCGCGCCCAGGAGGAGGGCTACGTGAAGACGCTGATGGGGCGTCGCCGCCCGATCCCGGAGCTGCGCTCGGGGAACCCGAACACGCGGCGCCTGGGCGAGCGGCTCGCCGTCAACACCGTGATCCAGGGCACCGCCGCCGACATCATCAAGGTGGCGATGGTGCGCTGCCAGCGGGCGCTGCGGGAGGCCGGGGGGGAGACCCGCCTCGTCCTCCAGATCCACGACGAGCTCCTCTTTGAGGGCCCGCCGGGGGAGATCGAGGCGGCGGCCGAGCTGGTCGAGCGCGAGATGTGCGCCGCCTACCCGCTCGATCCGCCGCTCGAGGTCGACGTCGGCGTCGGCCAGGACTGGCTCGACGCGAAGTAGTCGACTCCCTCTCCGACTAGCTGTGGTCCACCTCTTTGCCGGAGAGCTCGACCTCCTCGAAGACGGCCTGGCCGTTCTCGATCTCCAACTCGGCCTCCTCGACGATGGCGCCGGGGACCAGCTCCGCGGTGGTGCAGAGGCGGTCGCGGTCGTCGTCGCCCTCGTGGCCTGGACCTGAGTTGTCGCTCGGATCCGAGTTGTCGTCATCGCTGCCGGGACCGGAGTTCTCGTCGTCGTCGACCTCTTCGCCGCCGTCCCCGTGGTCGCCCCCGTCCTCTTCTTCGCCGCTGCCGGGGCCCTCGTTGCTGACGGTGGCTCCGGAGTCGTCCTCGCACTCGATCTCGGTCTGGTCGGTGATCAGGCCGGCGACGGTGTCGTTGCCGAAGAGGGCGATCACCAGCCGACCGGACTCCGCGTCGAAGGAAGCGATCGTCCCGGCCTGCTCGTGGCCGTCGACGACGCCGTCGTCGTCGCTGTCGCGGTCGCGCGGGTTGTCGCCGGCGAGGAACTCGGCCCGATTGCGCAGGTGGTCGTGATCCTGGTCGCGGCGCGCCTGGTTCACGTTCAGCGAGAGCTTGTGGCGCTTCTCCCAGCGGTCCGGGATGCGGTCGTGGTTGCGGTCCCTGGCGGCGGCCAGGCCGGGCATGGCCAGGAGCGCGAGCGCTCCCAGCGCCAGCGCGAACCAGGTCATGCCGAGGCGGGGTCGCCGTGCTTTGGTCGGGGTCATGCCTTTCCTCCTTGGTCGAAGTAACAACTGGCTGCCGCTCCAACCCGAGGGCGCGGCGAAGATCACGCGGGAACCGGCTATCCGTCCAGGCCGCTGGTCTCGCCGCTGGTGAGATCGCCGCTGCCCTCGCCTGCGCTGTCGCCGCCGGAGTCCGATCCGGAGCCGGAGCCGCCCCCGTCGTCGATCACGGGGTCCGGTTCGAGTTCGTGCTCGGGCTCGATCTCGCCGGAGCCCGGGCCGGAGCTGCCGCCTTCGTCACCGCCGCCGCTCTCGATACCCCCGTCGTCACCGCCGCCCGAGGGGCCGCTGTGGTCGTCGAAGCCGTCGTCGGATCCCGAGCCGGAGCCGCTGTGGTCGTCGCCTCCGCCTCCGCCGTCGTCACCGCTCTCGTTATGGCCGCCCGAGATCGACCCCGGCCCGGAGTTCGGGCTGGAGCCGCCGTGCCGGTCGCCGCTGCCGGAGTTGCCGGAGCCGCTGCCCGAGTGCCCTGAGACGTCGTCCGAGCCGCGGCGGTCACCGTCGTCCACGCCCCTGCCGGGACCGCGGTCGTCGCCGCGACCGTCTCCCGAGCGACCGCCGCCGTGACGGTCCTCGGATCCCCGGCTGCCGCTGCCCGCTTCGCCGCTTCCGCCCGTGGTTCGGGTGCCGCTCCGGCTGCCCTGGGGCAGCGTCGCCGCCTCGGCCGCTTCCGGGCCGGGACGGTCGCCACGGTGGTGGTCGATCGCCACCCCCGCGCCAACCGTCCCGGCGATCAGCACCGCCGCCATTCCCGCTTTCAAAGCTCCGCCGCCGAGGCCGCCCAGCGCCGCCCCGCCCGCCGAGGAGGCACCGGCGCCGGCGAGCGCTCCGCCCGCCCGGGCGGCGTCGTCCCCGTGCTCGGCCAACGCCCGCACGATCGGCAGCGGCAGCAGCAGGCCGAAGCCCTCGCGCAGCGCCGCCCGGGCGCGGAAGATCGCCTGCCGCGCGGCCCCGCCGCTGACGCCGAGGGCCGCCGCGATCTCCTCGTGGCTCAGCCCTTCCAGCTCGCGCATCACCAATGCCGCCCGCTGCGGCTCCGGCAACGCCCCCAGCCGCGCCATCAGGTCGCGCAGCTCCTCCCGCGCCTCCGCCTCGGCGGCGGCGCTGCGGCCGCCGGGCAGCGTCTCCGCCAGCTCCTCCGTCGCCTGGCCCCGGTCCCGCAGGTCGTTCAGGGCCGTGTTGCGGACGATCCGGTAGAGCCAGGGCCGCAGTTCGATCTCCGTACCGGAATCGCGCAGTGCCGGCAGCGCCTTCGAGAAGGCGTCCTGGGTGACGTCCTCGGAACGGCCGCCGACGATCGCCGCCGCAAAGCGGTCGAGCGGGCGCCGGTAGCGCCGCACGATCTCCTCGAAGGCGGCGTCGTAGCCGTCGCGGACGAGGTCGACCAGGCGTCGGTCCGGCTGCGCCCGCAGAGTCGGGCCGAGGAAGACCCGGGCGGCGAACTGCTCTGCTGGCGGTGGAGACATGAAGACTGGTTCCTGGATCGGCCGGTCTGGCCTACTGCGTTACTGATATGAGAGCGGGAAGGTTCAATCCCGCACCAATCGACCAACACATGTCCACGGCAAAGATCACGCGAGGCGGCGAAAAAACTCATGGATAGGGGCCTGGCGGTCCTCCTCACCGCCGTCGCCGGCGGCCTGATCGCCGCCCAGGCGCCGATCAACGCCGAGCTGGGGAGGGCGACGGGGAGCATGGCCGCGGCGCTCGTTTCGTTCCTGGTCGGGACCCTGGCGCTGGCGACGGTGGTCGTCCTCAGCGGCAAGGCGGGCGGCCTCACCAACACCTTCGACGTCTCCTGGTACTACCTGCTCGGCGGCTTCCTCGGCGCCCTCTACGTCCTCAACGCGCTCGTCGCCGTCTCCGCGATCGGCGCCGGCGGGGTCGCCGCGGCCACCGTTTTCGGCCAGCTCACCGCCTCGGTCGTGATCGACCGGCTAGGCCTGTTCGGCCTGGACGAGGTCGCGCTCAGCCCCGAGCGCGTCCTCGGCGTCGTCCTGCTGCTGGCCGGCACCGTTCTGGTCGTGCGCTGAGTCGTCCGGGCGGCCCGCGCCGGCGTACTCCGGCGGCGCGATCCGCAGGTAGTGGCTGAAGGACCAGTCGACGAACCGCTTCGCCCCCAGCAGCCGGATCAGCGGCCAGAGGAGCCGCGGCGGCACCCGCGGCACCAGCTTCTGCACCCGCAGCATCCACCTGAACTTCCACTCGTGGGAGTCGTGGAAGGCGGCGTAGGCCCCGGCCGCCTGCTCGCGGCTCTGCCGCCCCTCGACCACCCCGCGCAACTCCCGCCCCAGGGCGATCCCGAAGTAGAGCGCGGTGCGGATTCCCTCGGCGCTGAGCGGCAGGCAGTGGCCGGCCGAGTCGCCGACGAAGAAGACGCCGCCCTCGGTGCCGCGGCGGATCTTGTGCGGAATCCAGTTCCCCTGGTACTCGTTCGGCTCCCTACCGAGGTCGTTGGTAAGGAGCACGGTCGTGTCCTTGACGTGAAAGCGGGGGTCGAAGGAGCCGACGCCGATCCGCAGCTCGTCGCGGGCCGGGAACGACCAGCCGTAGCCGGCCGGGACGTACCTGCGGTCGATCCAGATCTCCAGGTCCTCGCACTCGCCGGCGGGATGGACCTCGAGCCCGCGCGAGAGCGGCGCGTCGGGCGGCTGGTAGCCGTCGCCGCTGGCCAGCATCCGCCGCCAGCCGAGCGCGTCGACGACGAGCGGGGCGGAGATCGTGCCGCGGTCGGTCTCGACGGCGATCTGGCCGTTGCCATTGCCCGCGGAGCGGGCGTGAACAGCGCCGCCTCCGGCGGCACGACCGTTCACCTTCGCGGTCTCAAACGTGGCGTCGCAGTCGCGCCAGAGCAGCTGGCAGAGCTCGCGGTAGTCGAAGGTGGAGAAGGTCCAGGGCAGCCGGTAGCGGGCGGTCCCGTGGGGGGTGTGCATGACCAGCGTGTCGAAGCGCTGGCGCTCGGCGGCCATCAGCCCCAGCCGCTGCAACCACCCGGTCGGGATCCCGCAGGCGGAGGTCTGGCGCTCGCCGATCTCGTAGCGATCGACGACCAGGACGTCAGCTCCGGAGCCGGCCAGCTCACGCGCCACGGCGAGCCCGGCGAAGCTGGCGCCGCAGATGAGGACGTCGTGCTCGCCGTCCAGCGGCGTGCGTTCGCTACCGCGCTTGGTGGCTCGGACCGGCATCGGCCCGGATTCTGCCATCATTCGCCGCCGTGTCCGCGACCGAGACCATGACGCCTGCGCCCAGCGCCATCCCCGTCGAGGGTTCCGGGGGCCTTCTCCTCAACATCGACGGCAAGATCGTCCCCAATTACGCGGCGACGATGGTGTCCTTCGAGGAGGGCGACGTCGTCAAGGGCAAGGTCGTCCGGATCGACAAAGACGAGGTCCTCGTCGACATCGGCTACAAGGCCGAGGGCGTCATTCCCTCGACCGAGCTCTCGATCCGCAAGTCGGTCGACCCGCACGAAGAGGTCGAGCTGGGGGAGGAGATCGACGCCCTGGTCCTCACCAAGGAGGACTCCGAGGGCCGCCTGATCCTCTCCAAGAAGCGCGCCCGCTTCGAGAAGGCCTGGCGCCGGATCGAGATCGCCGCCGACTCCGGCGAACCGGTCGAAGGCAGCGTCATCGAGGTGGTCAAGGGCGGGCTCATCCTCGACCTCGGCGTCCGCGGCTTCCTGCCCGCTTCGCTGGTCGACATCCGCCGCGTCCACAACCTCGACGAGTTCATGAGCCAGACGCTCGAGTGCAAAGTGATCGAGCTCAACCGCAGCCGCAACAACGTCGTTCTCTCGCGGCGCGCCGTGCTCGAGGAGGAGCGCAAAGAGGTCCGCGAGCAGATTTTGGGACGCCTGGAGCCGGGCCAGGTCGTCGAAGGCAAGATCTCCAACATCGTCGACTTCGGCGCTTTCGTCGACCTCGACGGGATCGACGGGCTGATCCACATTTCCGAGCTTTCCTGGAGCCACGTCAACCACCCCTCCGAAGTCGTCGCGATCGGCGACACGGTGCGGATCAAAGTCCTCGACATCGACCGCGACCGCCAGCGCATCTCCCTCGGTCTGAAGCAGACCCAGGAGGACCCGTGGCAGCGGGTGATCAACACCCACCGCGGTGGCGACGTGCTCGAGGGCACGGTGACCAAGGTCGTCGCCTTCGGCGCCTTCGTCGAAATCCTGCCCGGGGTCGAGGGCCTTGTTCACATCTCCGAGCTCGCCGACCACCACGTCGAGAACCCGAGCGAAGTCGTCGAGCCGGGCTCGAAGCTGAACGTGAAGATTCTCGAGATCGACGAAGAGCGGCGCCGCCTCTCGCTCAGCATCAAGCGGGTCGAGGGGCAGAACATGGCGATGGCCGGGCTTGGGGAGCAGATCGCTCAGGCCGAAGGCGCCGGGACCGAGGAGGAGCCCGCCGCGGAAGAGGCCGCCGAGGATGCGGAGCCCGCTCCGGTCGCCGAGGAGAACGGGACCACCGAGGAGGACCCCGGTGAGCACCAGGAGGGCGAATCGGTGCAGGAACGGCCGGATTCTCCCGACGACGTCGACGAGGCGGCCGGCGAAGAGTCCTCGGACGACGACGCGCAGACGGGCGAGTCGGACCAGGGCTGAGCGGCGCCGATGGCGCCACTGAAGATCGGCCTCACCGGCGGCATCGCCGCCGGCAAGTCGGAGGCCCTGAAGGCGTTCGCGCGCCTCGGCGCGGCGACGCTCTCCAGCGACGCGGTCGTCCACGAGCTGCTGGAAGGCGAACCCCTGCGGGGACGCCTGGTCGAGCGCTGGGGGCCGGAGGTCGTCGCCGAGGACGGCGTCAACCGGGCGAAGATCGGTGAGGTCGTCTTCGCCGACCCCGGGCAGCTGACCTGGCTGGAGCAGCAGATCCACCCCCTGGTGCAGCAGCGGACGGCGGAATGGCTGACCTCGCTGCCGGAGGGAACGGAGGTGGCGGTGGTCGAGGTGCCGCTGCTCTTCGAGGCGGGCGGCGACAAGGCCTTCGACACAACCGTCTCCGTCATCACCGCCGATCAGGTGCGACGCGAGCGGGCCGCCGCCCGCGGCCACGCTCTGGTCGACGAGCGCGAGGCGCGACAGCTGACGCAGATGGAAAAGGCCGAGCTCGCGGACCACATGATCGAGAACGACGGCAGCGTGGAGGAGCTCGAGCAGAGGTTGTCCGCGCTGCTCGAAAAGCTGCGGCGATGAAGCGGAAGCGGGCGCTTCGCCGACGCCGGTTCCTCGCCCTCGGCACGGTCGCCGTGCTGATCGGGGTCTTCGCCGGCGCCCTCGTCGCCAGCGGCGCTTTCGACAACGCCCTGAAAGAGCTGACGCTGCCGCTGCGGCACGAGGACGTGATCCGCCAGCAGGCCGACGACAAGGAAGTCGACGCGGCGCTGATCGCCGCCGTGATCTACTCCGAGTCCAAGTTCAGCGACCAGACCTCGAGCGCGGGGGCGCGCGGCCTGATGCAGATCACTCCGGAAGCAGCCGACACCATCGCCAAAAACAGCAAGGCCACCACCTTTGAACTGAGGGATCTCGGCGATCCCGAAATCAACATCCGCTACGGGACCTTCCTCCTGCGCGAACTGCTCGACCGCTACGACGGCGACGAGGCGGCGGCCCTGGCCGCCTACAACGCCGGCCCCGCCAACGCCGACGAGTGGGGTGGGGCGACCCTGACCGTCGAGGAGATCCCCTTCCCGGAAACCCGCGCCTACGTCGAAGAGGTGCTGGAGAAGCGCGACGAGTACCGGCGCGAGTACGCAGCGGAGCTGGGTTATGGCGGAATCCCGTAGGCCGCGGGTGGCGGCGCTGGCGCTGGCGGTCGGCCTCGTCCTCGCCGATTCCTCGATCGTCGTCCTCGCGCTGCCGGAGATCTACCGCGAACTCGACACCAGCGTCTCCGGGGTCACCTGGGTGCTGGTCTCCTTCAACCTGGTGATCGCGCTGGCGGCGCTGCCGGCGGCGCTGATCGCGCGGCGGGTCGGGCCGGCGCGGACGGCGGCGGTGGGGCTGGCGATCTTCGCCGGTGCCGGGCTCGCCTGCGGGCTCGCCGACGAGCTCTCGACCCTGATCGTCGCCCGCTGCGTGCAGGCTCTGGGCGGGGCCGCGGCGGTGACGGCGGCGCTGGAGCTGCTGCCGGCGACGGCCGGCTCGGAGCGGCGGGCGGCGACCGTCTGGGCGGCGGCGGGCGCGACCGGAGCGGCGCTGGGCCCGGCGGTCGGCGGGCTGCTGACCGAGCTCGTCTCCTGGCAGTCAATCTTCCTGATCCAGGTGCCGGCGGCGCTGGCCGCCGCGGTGCCGATCCTCGCCGTCGCAAAAGACGAGGCGGCGACCCGGGTGATCGAAGCAGAGGTCGGTCGTCCCGGCCGGCCGCACCTCTGGGCGAACCTGGCGCTGGCGATGGTCTCGGCGGCGATCGCCGCGGCGCTTTTCCTGCTGGTGCTGCTGCTGATCGAAGGCTGGCGCCTGAGCCCGATCGAGGCGGCGGTCGTCGTCTCGGTGATGCCGCTGGCGGCGATCCTCGGAAGCCGCCTGGCGGAGCGGGTCGGCGACGCGCGCTCGCGGGCGGCGGCCGGGGCGATCCTCGTCTCCGGCGGCCTCGCCGGGTTGGCGTTTCTGCCGAAGGCGACGATCGCCTTGACGATCCCGCCGCAGGTGCTGGTCGGCCTGGGGCTGGCGCTGGTGCTTTCGGCCTTAACCGAGACGGCTCTGCACGGGCGGGCGCCGCAGGCGATCCACGGCGGCTGGACGATCTCCTCCCGCCACGCCGGGGTCGTCATCGGCCTGCTGCTGCTGACGCCGATCTTCACCCACGAAATCGAGCAGCAGCGGCACGACGCGATCAACGCCGGCACCGCGGTGATCCTCGACTCGCCGGTCAACCCGCTGCTGAAGCTCGACCTGGCGGAGAAGGTGAGCGAACGGCTCGACGAAGAGCGGGGGAAGGTGCCGACGATCGGCCCCGCCTTCGAACCGAAGCCGGACGATCCGAACCAGCGGGCGGAAGTCGACCAGCTGCAGAGCGAACTGCAGGACCAGCTCGACCGCGGCGCCACCCACGCCTTCAGCACCTCGTTCATCCTCGCGGCGCTGCTCGGCCTGATCGCGCTCTTCCCGATCGTGCTCTCGCGGAGGGTCGACCTGTGAGCGAGCGTGCCGGGAACCCGGGTGGCCGGGCGCTGATCATCGGCTCGATCGCCGCCGCCCTGGTGCTGGTCGGCGCCTACCTCGCCGCCGGTGGCTCCAGCTACGAGCCCAAGGAGGTCCAGAACCCCTGTCAGCCGCGGCCCTGGAGCGACCCGCAGACGCTGGGGCAGATCGCCAACCAGTTCACGATCTCGGCGCTCGACGGCGCCGCCTGCCAGCTGGGGGTCACGCGGGAGACGCTGGCGCTGGCGTTGACCACCCAGGAGCGACGGGAACGGTTCGAAAAGCGCTACGGCATCGATGACGAGAAGCTGGCGAAGGCGGTCCGCGCCGGCCTCGTCCGCGCCGTCGACGACGCCGAGGAAGCAGGGGCGCTGAGCCCGCTGATCGCGGTGCCGCTGCGCCAGGCCGTGCAACGGATCCCGCTCGAACAGGCGATCGAAATCATCAACGACGCCCAGGGCTTCCTCAGCGACGCCCAGGGCTTCCTGGGTCCCGCGCAGGGGATCGTCGAACAGCTCCTACCCGGAGGGCTGGAAGGACTGGGCCTGCCTTAACTCGGGTCGTCGACCTTGAAGGCGCGTGCCTGCGAGTTCCAGGCGATCCCGGAGCAGAGGGCTTCCGGGGTGGTGCCGAGGGCGGCGGCGAGCTTGACCATCGTCCCCAGCCGCGGTTCGCGGCCGCCGCGCTCGAGCAGCGAGACCTCGGTGCGGTGGATTTCGCAGCGTTCGGCCAGCTCTTCCTGGGAGATACCGGCGTCCTGCCGGGCCCGGCGCAGGTTCACGGAAAAGCGGTCGCGGTGGTCCATTGCGTCTTCGTCACTAATTGTATTCAGTCCCGGGTCGCGAGCCAGACCCAGACCATCGCCAGGGGCTGCAGCGGCAGGCGCGCCCACGGCGCCCAGCGAGGGAACCGGCGCATGTCGAGGCCGCGGATCTGCTCCGGGTTGACCGCCATGTGGATGTTGGAGGGGAAGACGGCGACCAGCAGCGCCAGCAGCCACCAGCGGCCGAGGCGACGGGTGGCAGGGGGGAGGACGAGGGCGGCGCCGGCGATCTCGGCCGCGCCGCTGATCGCCACCACCTCCTGTTTCTGCGCCTCGATCGTCGGCGGCACGATCGCTTCGAAGAAGCGCGGCCTCAGGAAGTGCATCGTCCCGGTAAAGGCGAAGAAAGCCGATAACAGCGAGCGCGAGAGCCTCATCGAGGGCCCAGCATATGCGCCAGCTATGTTCTCTCCGTGCCCGAGTTCAAGCTGAACCCCGCCTACTCTCCGACGGCGGACCAACCGAAGGCGATCGCCGGGCTGGCCGAGGGCCTGCGCGAGGGCGAACGCTTCCAGACCCTGCTCGGCGCCACCGGCACCGGCAAGACCTTCACGATGGCGGCGACGATCGCCGAGGTGCAGCGCCCCAGCCTCGTGATCGCGCACAACAAGACGCTTGCCGCGCAGCTCTGCAACGAGTTCCGCGAGTTCTTCCCCGACAACGCGGTCGAGTACTTCGTCTCCTACTACGACTACTACCAGCCCGAGGCCTACGTCCCGGCCCAGGACCTCTACATCGAGAAGGACTCCTCGATCAACGACGAGATCGACCGCCTCCGCCACGCCGCCACCGCGGCGCTGTTCGCCCGCCGCGACGTGATCATCGTCGCCTCGGTCTCCTGCATATACGGGATCGGCTCGCCCCAGGTCTACAACGAAAAAATGCAGCTCTTCCAGGTCGGCAGGGAGATCGACCGCGACGACGTCCTCCGCAAGCTGGTGAAGATGCAGTACCAGCGCAACGACCAGGTGCTGGGGCGCGGCGCCTTCCGGGTCCGCGGCGAGGTGCTGGAGATCATGCCCTCCTACGCCGAGTCGGCCTACCGGATCCAGCTCTT
>JBIOVP010000083.1:0-10396 GCA_044867815.1 Solirubrobacterales bacterium
AGGTCGAGCTGATGGCGGCGCCACCGGCGCCGCAGACCTGAGGCGCGGCCCGCCGCAGCGCCCACTACGATGCGCCGGTGCGCTACCCGGTCGAAGATTTCACCGCTGAGGAGCGGGCGCTTCTCGCCCCTCATTTCACCAATCTCGACGGGCCCGTTTTCGCCCTCGTCAACCTGCCCGAGACCGTCAAGGGAGCGCTTTTCGCCCGCTATTCGCGCTATTCCGGGACCGTGCGGCGGCTCTACCTTGAGGAGTTCGCGGCCGACATGCCCGAGGCCGGCCGGCCTTTCGACGAGGCGGAGGGAGCGCGGGCGGCGCAGCTCTACGAGCGCGTCTTCGCCGGCTACGGCGACGACTCGATCGCCCAGCTCGGCGGTGCCCACATCGCCTGCGAGTGGGTCTCCAACATCCTCACCAAGGCGCTGCAGCGCGGCCGCCTCGCCGCCTACCTCGAGCAGTCGACCCGCTACATCCCCTACGACAAGCCGCTGCCCGACGGCGGCTTCCGCTTCTACCGCGACGAGCAGCTCGGCCCCGAGTTCGCGGCGGCGATGGACGAGATCTTCGCGATCTACTCCCGCTCCCTGGTCGAGGTCGAGGAGTGGGCGGCGGCGCGCTGGCCGCGCGGCGAGGAGCCCGAGGCCGCCTGGCGGCGCTCGATCCGCGCCAAGGCGCTCGACCTGCTGCGCGGGCTGCTGCCCGCCGCGACCCTCAGCCACGTCGGCATCTACGCCACCGGCCAGGCCTACGAGCAGCTGATCATGCGCCTGATGGCCTCGCCGCTGCCGGAGGCGCGCGAGTACGGCGGGATGATCCTCGCCGAGCTGAAGCAGGTGATGCCGAGCTTCGTCTCCCGCGTCGACCGCCCCGACCGCGGCGGCGAGTGGATCTCCTACCTGGAGCGGCGACGCGAGCAGACCGAGACCTGGGTGGCGCGGCTCGGCCTCGACCGGCGCGGCGAGAGCGACGGCGCTCCCTCCGTCGAGCTGCTCCACGTCGACGGCTCCGAAGAGGACCTGCTCGCCTCCTCGCTGTTCGAGCAGGCGAGCGCGCCGGAGACCGAGGTCCTCGCCCGGATCGATGTCCTCGACCGCGAGGAGCGGGCGCAGCTGCTGGCAGCGCTGGTCGGCGAGCGCTCCAACCGCCGCTACCGGCCCGGCCGCGGCTTCGAGGCGCTGCGCTACCGCTTCGAGATCGTCTCCGACTACGGCGCCTTCCGCGATCTGCAGCGGCACCGGATGCTGACCTGCCAGTGGCAGCGGCTGAGCCCCGACCTCGGCGCCGGGATTCCCGAGGAGGTGCGCGAAGCCGGTGTCGGCGACGAGTTCGAGCGCGCCCTGGAGATCTCCCGCAGCGAGTACGAGCGTCTGGCCGCGGCCGGCCTCGCCGAGCAGGCCCCCTACGCGCTCAGCCTCGCCTACCGGATCCGCTACACCCTCGACCTCAACGCCCGCGAGGCGATGCACCTGATCGAGTTGCGCTCAGGCCGCGAGGGGCACCCGACCTACCGCGCCGTTGCCCAGGCGATGCACGAGCGGATCGCCGCCGTCCACCCCGGAATGGCCGCAGCGATGTCCCACGTCGACAGCTCGGTCGAGCCGCGGCTGGAGCGGATCATGAGCGAGATCCGCACCCACCGCAAGCGCGTCAGCGCGGGCCACTCCGAGTAGCGTCGTCCCCGTCCCAGCCGCCCTCCGGCTCCAGTTCGGCGGCGGCTTTCTCGCCCGGCGTCGGCCAGGGGACCGCTTCGCCGGCCTCCCAGGCGGGTGGTTTGCCGCCGGGGATGAAGCCGAAGAAGAGGAGGCCGAGGTAGACGAAGAAGACGAGGGTGACGAGGAAGAGCGGGCCGAGCACGAAGGCGATCCCGGCGACCATGCCCAGCGAGCCCCAGAACCGCGAAAGAAGGCCGGTGCGCATCGCCCACAGACCTATGTAGAGGAGGGCGACGACGAAGCCGAAGGCGCCGGCAAGGCTGAGGCCGGTCGCGATCGGGGCCAGGGAGGAGTCGGTGATCGCTTCGGAGGCCTCGTCGTCTTCGAGTTTGCGGTCCTCGCAGGCGCGCAGGGGACTCTCGCCCTTGGCGGGGTCGTATTCGTCGACGAGGAAGTCACCGCCTTCGTCCTCCCGCTCTTCGCTGCATTCCTCGCGCGCTTCCCCGGACGTCAGCGAGGGCTCGGCCCTGCCGGCGAGGAAGTTGTCAGCGCCTTCGTTGGTGACCCCGATCGAGAGCCCGGAGGAGACCGCGAGGAAGAGCGGCGCCGCGACCACCAGGCCGATCAGCTGCGGGCGGACGCGGTCGCTGCGGGCGGCGGCGGCGCCGAAGAGGTAGACGAGGGGCAGCGCCAGCAGCAGGAAGGCGAGCACCTGCATCAGGTCCGAGAGGACGAGCTGACCGCCGTGGGCGTTGACTTCGCGCAGGAACTCGGCCTGCCCGTCGCCGCTGACGTTGACCGGTCGCGAAGCGACCAGGAGGACCACGGCGGCGATGCTGGCGATCCCCACCGGAATCGCCCAGCGCTTCTCCCGGGCCCGGACCTCGGCCTTGCTGTCCTGCATCTATCCCCTCTCGTGGAAGTAGAACTGGGGCAGGGCCCCTTCGATCACGTCCTGGGTCATCTTCTGCGCCACCTCGAGGTTGCCGCTGCGAACGGCGATGTCGTCGAGGCTGACGATCCCCACCAGCTCCTCGCCGCGGACGACCGGCAGCCGGCGCACGCGGTGCTGGGCCATCAGCACCGCGGCCTCGTCGAGTTCCATCTCCGGATCGCCGCAGACCAGCGGCCGGGAGGCGTGCTCCAGCGCTGCCGTTGCCGGCTCGACGCCCTCGGCGAAGACGCGCAGGGCGAGGTCGCGATCGGTCACCATCGCCACCGGCTTGGCGGCGGAGTCGACGATCACGACCGAGCCGACGCGGTGGTCCCGCATCAGCCTCGCCACCTCCAGGGCGCTCGCCTCCGCATCCGCGGTGACGACCCCCGAGGTCATGATCTCGCTGAGGCGCACGACGCGTACGCTACCCGAGCATGGACCAGGCCGAGAGCCCCCACGCCGTCGTCCCCCTCGAGGCCGGAGCCGGCCCCGAGAACCCGCCCTGCCCCGCCTGCGGCGAGCCGCTCTTCGGCTGGATCGGCCAGAAGCCCGGCCTGGCCGGGCCGGTGCGGCGCTGCGAGAGCTGCGGCCTCGGGGTCGTCGGCGAGCCCGGCGGCGCCGAGGAGGCTCTGCGCGAGCTCGACGCCCACCGCGACGGCGAGACGATCCGGATCGAGAACCGGGCCAGCTTCGCCTGCTCGCTCGGCGGCGCCGGCTGGTCCGGACTGCACCCGCAGGCCCGCCACCTCTTCACCCTGGAGGCGATCCGCCGCCTCGTCGCCCGCCGCGACCAGGTCGTCAGGTCGAGCCGCTGGCAGCCGCTGGCAAGCCTCGCCGCCACCTGGCAGACCCTGCTCAACAGCGTCACCTTCGGCCACGACGTCGCCCTCGGCGCCCTCCGCGGCGCCCCGACCAGGCCCGCGGCCAAACCCTGGCAGCGACGGATCGACGCCCTCGCCAGCGTCGTCCTCGCGCTGCCGGCGCTCCTGATCGCGCTCCCGGTCGAGCTCACCGGCGGCCCCGGCGGCCGCGGCGCGGTGATCTCGATCCGAATCGAGCTGTTCTAGCTACTAGCTCAAGCCTTCCCTGGCCTCGCGGACCAGGGTCACGGCCTCGGGGAACAACACGCGGATCGCGTCGCGGACCTGCATCGCCTGCTCGTCGGCGCTGCCGGTGAGGTCGAGCCGGCCGATTGAGGCGACGGTCATCTCCACCGCCAGCTTGATCGCGTTGTCGGCCCAGGCGACGCGCTGCGAGGACTGCATCTGCTCCTGGAGCTCCTCCATGCGGGCGCGGAACTCCTCCGGGTCGCCGAAAAGGTTGAAACCCTCCATCGCCCTGCATGTAAGCAGAAGCGACTCATTGGCGGGACACAATCGTCGCCTTCTGCGCGCCACACGCGCGCAGCGACGCCATAGCGTCGAGCCGATGAGGCGGAGAAGGGATCGCGAGCGGGGCTCAGCCAGCGTCGAGCAGGCGGGACTGGCAGCGCTGGTGGCGCTGCTCCTGCTCGCCGGCATCGCTGCGATCGCCGCCGGCGGCGATATTGAGGCGGGGCGCCAGCTGGCCAGCGCGATCGGCAGGAAGCTGCACTGCGGTGGACATCTCCCCGACGGCTGTCGCCACCACCCTCTCGTTCCCGCCTACGGATGGCCCCTGGCGCGACTGGCGCGAGCGCTGGCCCCGGCGCCCGTGGCGCTGCCGGGACCCTCCGGCCTGCCGCTGATGCCGGTCGACTTCCGCCGCTGTCGCCGCCAGAGCTGCGCCATCGCCGCCGGCCCACACCTCACCGCCTCACGCCGCCGCACCACAGCCTTCACCGAGCTGATCGACCGCCGGCGAACGACCGGCCTGGTGGAAGTCGTCTACTGGCTCTACCGCCCCGGCCTCGGCTGGGAATGGCTCGTCCGGCACGCCACCGCGGCGGATGTGGAAGCAGCCGCGGGCATCGAAGTGCTGGCCGAGGACGACCCGGCGCTGGTGCCCCTGGAGACCCTCCCGGGCCGCAACCACTACGAGTTCCCCGCCTCCGAGCGCCCTCCCTGGCAGTGGCGGACCGCCGGCCGCTACCCCGGCTGGTCGAGCTAGGGGGTGCTCGCCGCCTCGGCGGCCTTTTCACCCTCCGCTTCATCCTGCGCCTGTTTGATCAGGCCACGCCAGTCGGTGGTTTTGAACACGAGCAGGATCGAGAGGAACCCGAGGACCACCGACCAGGCCGCCATCGCGATCTGGGTGCCGACCGAGAAGGAGAGGACGGCGGTGCGGGTCGGACCGTGCAGGGTCGCCACCAGCAGCGCCTGCTGGGCGCCGGCGCCCCCCGGCGTGAAGGGGACGATGTTGGCGATCGCCTGCACGCTCATCACCAGCATCACGTTGCCGACGGAGCCGTTGATTCCGAAGGCCTCGAGGAAGGACCAGAAGGCGGCGAAGCGGCAGAGCCAGCCGACCCCCTGCCAGGCGAAGACCTCGCGCAGGTAGCGGCGCGGCTCCCTGAGAATGACGAGGCCCTGGCGGACCCGGGCCCAGAAGGCCCGCACCCGGTGGGCGAGCAGGTAGATCGCGACCGTGATCGCCAGCAGGGTCACCGCCACGGTGATGAAGAAGAGCTGCGGATGCTCGGCCCAGAAGGAAATCTCGAAGGCCGGCAGCTTCGGGATCTGCGGCAGCGGCGGCAACAGGCCCTGGGTGATCGCGTAGAGGAGGACGAGGACCCCGACCGAGGTGTCGAAGACCGTCTGCACCAGGAAGGAGGAGGTAACCGCCGGGTAGGAGGAGTCGGGGATCTGCCGCTTGACGAGGAAGACTTTGGTCACGTCGCCGGCGTGGGCGGGGACGACCGCGTTGATCCCGGCCCCCGCGAGGTAGGCGGCGGCAAGGGGCAGGAAGGGGATCTTCTTGTCGGGGTAGGCGGCGCGGAGGACGTTGCGCCAGGCCCAGGCGCGGGCCAGTTGCATCGCCAGTAGGAAGAGCAGGGCGAGTCCGAACGTCGTCCAGTCGATTTCCGAGAGGTGGCGGAAGAATTCCGTCGAGGCATCGAAGAAGCGCTTGAAGTTGCCTTGAAGATCGGCGAGTGGCATCGCAGCTAGACTAGCCACGCTCGTGCCGGACACCGACACGCACACCTTGCCACCCGCCGCCCACCGAGACCCCGCCGACGAAGCGATGTGCGGGCGCGCCCGCGAGCGCTACGCCGCCGATCGCAGGAGCCGCTGGCGCAAACGCCGCAAGCGCCACGCCCAGCTGCCGAACCTGATCATCATCGGCGGGCTCAAGTGCGGGACGACGAGCATCCACCACTACCTTGGCCTCCATCCGGAAATCCAGATGTCGAAGCCGAAGGAGCTGAACTTCTTCGTCGAGGAGCTGAACTGGGACCTCGGCCTCGCCTGGTACGCGAGCCGCTTCGACGACCGCTTCAAGGTCCGCGGCGAGTCCTCCCCGCACTACACGAACCTGCCCCGTTTCGAGGGCGCCGCCGAGCGGATCAAGCAGAACTGCCCCGACGCGCGCCTGCTCTACATGGTCCGCGACCCGATCAAGCGGATCCTCTCCCACTGGGTCCACGCCACCGGCGCCGGCTACGAGACCGGCGACCTGGTCGAGGTCCTCTCCAACCCCGACAACTCCTACACCAACCGCTCCAGGTACTGGATGCAGCTGCAGCCCTACCTCGAGCGCTTCGACCGCTCCCAGATCGAGATCATCACCCAGGAGGAGCTGCAGACCGAACGCGAGGAGACGATGCGCAGAGCGTTCGCCTTCGCCGGCGTCGACGAGAGCTTCACCTCCGAGCAGTTCGACCGTGAGTGGGAGAAGTCGAGCGCCAAGGAGGGCGACAAATACCAGCTGATGGAGAAGCTGGTGAAGCTGCCGGGTCTGCGCTCGCTCGACCGCAATTTCGACCGCCTGCCCGAGTCGATGCGCTGGCTGGTCGAGAAGGTCGTCCACGACCCCGACAAGCCACCGGCGCCGAAGCCGAAGCTGCCCGACGACCTCTTCGAGACGATCCGCGGCCGCTTCACCGAGGACGTCGCCGAGCTCGAAGGATTTGCCGGCCGTGGGTTCGCCGGCTGGCACGACTACAGCTAGCGCCGCTTCCGATTCCCGACACACCAGGGTGTGCTGAAAGTCGGAAGCGCGGGTAGGTTCTGACTCGATGCGGCGGCTGATCCCAGATCCCGGGCCGACCACGGTCTCCGAGCAGATGGAGACCTACCGCCCGTGGGAACACGCGCATGAGGATCGGCCCTTCCTGGCGATGAACTTCGTCGCCACGCTCGACGGGAGGGCGACGATCGAAGGGCGCTCCGGACCGATCGGCTCCGACACCGACACGGAGATGCTCTCGACGCTGCGGACCCGTTTCGACGCGGTGATGATCGGCGCCGGGACGATGCGGGCCGAGCGCTACGCCGGCCTTGACAAGCGGCTCGTCGTGGTCGAAAGCGGCGGCGGCGAGTGGGCGGACCTCGGGGAGCTGCTCGGTTCCCTGCGGGAGGAAGGCGTGCGGGCGGTGATGTGCGAGGGCGGGCCGACCCTGCACGGCTCGCTCCAGGCGGCCGGGCTCGTCGACGAGCTCTTCCTGACGATCGCGCCGAAGCTCTCCGGTAGCGGGGCGCCGCGGATCCTCGAGGGGGGCTTGCCGGGCGTGACCGAGCTGGAGCTGGTCTGGTTGCTGGAGGAGGACGGCGAGCTCTTCGCCCGCTACCGGCGGGCCTGAGCCGGCGATCCAATAGCGTTCCTCCCTCCGAAGCGGACGAGGAGAGGACGGAGATGGACTTCAACCCCAGCCCCGAGGTCGCGAGCCTGCGCGAGCGCGTGCTCGACTTCATGGACGAGCAGATCTACCCCCAGGAGCGGGAGCTGATGGAAGCACTCGACGCCGAGGTGGCGCCCGGCATCCCCTACCCCGAGAACCTGGTCGCCGTCCGCGAGAGGGCGAAAAGCGAAGGGCTCTGGAACCTCTTCATGCCCGACGAGCGCTTCGGGCCGGGGCTGAAGAACTGGGAGTACGGGCTGCTCTGCGAGGAGATGGGTCGGAGCCCGATGGCGGCACCGATGGCCTTCAACTGCGCCGCCCCGGACACCGGCAACATGGAGATCCTCGCCGAGCACGGGACCGAGGAACAGCGCGAGCGCTGGCTGGAGCCGCTGCTGGAGGGGAGGATCCGCTCCTGCTTCTCGATGACCGAGCCCGAGGTCTCGGGCTCGGACCCGACGCTCTTGCAGGCCCGCGCCGAGCTCGACGGCGACGAGTGGGTGGTCAACGGCCACAAGTGGTTCACCAGCGGCGCGATGGGCGCCGACCTGGCGATCGCGATGGTCGTCACCGACCCCGACGCGCCGCCCTATTCGCGCGCCTCGATGATCTGCGTGCCGACCGACACCCCCGGCTTCAACCTGGTGCGGCCGATCTCGGTGATGGGCCACGACGGCGGCCCCGGCCACTGCGAGATCCGCTACGAAGACTGCCGGGTGCCGGAGGAGTTCCTGCTCGGCGAGCGCGGCGCCGGCTTCGCGGTCGCCCAGGACCGCCTCGGCCCGGGCCGGATCCACCACTGCATGCGGGCGATCGGGACCGCCGAGCGGGCGCACGAGCTGATGTGCCGCCGCGCCAACGAGCGCAGCGCCTTCGGCGGCCCGCTGGGCGACAAGCAGTTCGTCCAGGAGTCGATCGCCGCTTCGCGGATGGAGATCGACCAGGCCCGCCTGCTCACCCTCTACGCCGCCTGGAAGATGGACACCGAGGGCAAGCGCGCCGCCCGCCAGGCGATCTCAGCGATCAAGATCGTCGCCGCCAACATGGTCATGGACGTCCTCGACCGCGCGATCCAGGTTCACGGCTCCCTCGGCATGACCGACGACACCCCGCTGGCGATCATGTGGCGCTTCAGCCGCATGCTTCGCCTCGCCGACGGCCCCGACGAGGTCCACAAAATGGTCCTCGCCCGCCGCGAGCTCAACCGCTGGGCGAAGCGTTCCGAGGCCGAAGCCGAAGGGAACCTGGAGCCCCGGCACGCGACGCGGATGGTCTAGCCGCTTCCCGCTCCTTCGAGCACTTCCTCGACCACGGGCGGGAGGTCCTCGGACCGGTTGCGGAAGTGCTGCTCGAGGACCTTTCCGTTGCCTTCGATCGCTTCTTTGACTCGCGCCGGCACGCCGACCGACCGATTCGAATCCTCGTTCCGGCCGGGGTCATCCGGCGCAGGCTTTCGCTCCCCGCTCATCGCTTTCTTCTCGCGAGCGGAACGGGAGGCTGCCTTGGCGCCAGGCTTTTTGGACACCGCTTTCTTCTGACCGCCGCCTTCGGCCGCAGAGGCCGAGACCCCCTGGCTCGTCTCTGCTCGCGGCCGGGGGGAGGCGTCGGCCCTCGGCGCGGATGAATCCTGACCCCCGCCGCAACCCGAGCCGATCGCCAGGGCCGCGACAGCGGCTGAAACCAGGCTTTTCTTGCGTCCGGGCATGAGTGGATGAAGGGCCCCGGGCCCTCCGTCAGGACGGGGGGCCCGGGATCCGTCGTCAGCTCTCGGCCCGGAAGGTGATTCCGTCGAGGACGACCGGGTCGCCTTCGTTGCCGGCCACCTTGCCGTCGAGGTTGATCGACCCCAGCGAGGCGCCGCTGCCGCCGATAAAGGTGACGAGGCCGCTCAACGGGGTGAGGATCATCACCACGCCCGAGGCCGGGCGGTAGCCCGCGGGGAGCGTGAAGACCGAGGCCACTCCGCTGCCACCGCCGCCGACCAGCGCCCAGCCCTGGAGGTGAACGATCCCCTCGTGGTCCTTGTAGAAGCCGACCGGGTTGGTTTTGAACCCTTCGTTGAACTGGGTGCTGCCGTTTTCGAACCCGGGCTCTCCCGGCGCGCCGACGAGGTGGGTCGGTTCGGCGGGCGGGATCGAGTTGGCGCTGGGGACGGTGCCGAGGGTCGCCTCGTTCACCTTTGCCCCGGTGACGGCGTCTTTCCTGATCTTCGCCGTGGTGACCGCGTTCTTCTTGATCTTCGCGCTGGTCACGGCGTTCTTCTTGATCTCGGAGCTGGTCACCGAGTTCTTCTTCAGCTGCTTGGACCCGACGCTGTTCGTGCCGAGCTGGGCGGCGGCGAAGGCGGAGGCTCCGCCGAGGACGAGGAACACTGCGATCGACGACATCACGTTCGCGTAGGTCAACCGCTTGCGTAGCTGCTTCAAAACGTTCTCCTTACTCGATTCCTCCGGCAACCCTCAGAACCTCTGCCGGACCATTGCGCAGAACCTTTTCAGAAGTAGAAGATGCTTAGGAGGCCGCCCGCTCGACGCGCTCGGCCTCTTCGGCGAGGCGCTCGACGAGGCGGGCGAAGGCCTCGACGCCCTCGTTGACCTTGCCGTAGCCGCCGGCGACGTAGCGGGCGTAGACGCCCTCGAGGATGATCGCCAGCTTCCAGTAGCCGAGGGCGACGTAGAAGTTGAGGTCGGAGAGGTCGCGGTCGCTGCGCTCGGCGTAGCGGGCCGCCAGCTCCCTCTGGGTCGGGAAGCCGGGGGCGAGGTTGGCGGGCATGCCGAGGGCGACGACGTCCTCGCCACGCTCTGGCCAGTAGGCCATCAGCAGGCCGACGTCGGCGAGCGGGTCGCCGAGGGTGCAGAGCTCCCAGTCGACCACCGCGGCGACCTCGCCGCCCTCGGTGAGGATCATGTTGTCGAGGCGGTAGTCGCCGTGGACGATCGTCGCCGGCCCCTGCTCTGGGATCCGCGCCGAGAGCGCCTCGTGGACGCGGTCGATCGGCTCCAGTTCCCGCGTCTTCGACTTCTCCCACTGCCCCTGCCAGCGGTGCAG
>JBIOVP010000084.1:0-40524 GCA_044867815.1 Solirubrobacterales bacterium
CCGGACACATCTCGCTATGGCTCGATGTTGAGTGTCCTGAGGGGGACCCCCCGACCCTCCCGACGTAACATGAGCCGATGGCATTGAAGGTGGCAGTCACGGGGCCGACTGGGGAGATCGGGAAGCCGTTGATGGCTGAGTTGGAGAGAAGGGACGAGGTGGGGGAGGTGCTGGGGATGGCTCGCAGGCCCTTCGATCCTTCTGGCGAGGGCTGGGAGAAGGTCGCTTACCGGCGTGGGGACATTCTCGATCGAGGGGCGCTGGCGGCGCTGTTCGACGGGGTCGACGTCGCCGTCCACCTCGCCTTCGCGATCTTCGGCAGTCGCGAGGAGACGCGCAGGGTCAACCTGCAGGGAACCCGCAACGTCTTCGAAGCGGCGATCAGGGCCGGGGTCAGGCGACTCGTTTACGCCTCCTCGGTCGCCGCCTACGGCTTCCGCCCCGAGAACCCCCAGCCGCTGACCGAGGACGTTCCCGCCCGCGGCTCGGAGAGCTTCTACTACTCGGCCCAGAAGGCTGAGCTGGAGGGCCTGTTGGAGGAGCTTCTACCGGGGAGTGAGGTGGAGCCCTACGTCTTCCGCCCCTGCATCGTCGCCGGTCCGCGGGCGACGATGCTGGTCGAGCAGACCGTCGACGCGGTCCGGGTCGGGGACCCGGTGCCGCTTCTGCGCAGGAGCGTGGAAAAGCTGCCGCTGGTGGCTCCGGTTCTGCCCGACCCCGGCGTCCCCTTCCAGCTCGCCCATCACGACGATGTCGCCAGCGCGATGGCCGCCGCGATCTGCGGCGACGGCCCGCCCGGCGTCTACAACCTCGCCGGCGAGGGGGAGATCCGGATCTCCGACCTCGCCCGTGCTCTCGGCTGGCGCTCCGTGCCCGTTCCAGCCCTCGCTGTCAGTCTCGGTACCGCCGCCGCCCACCGCCTTACTTTTGCGTCCTCAAAAGTCGAGTGGGCCGCGGCACTGGACACCCCGGTTCTGATGGACGCCACGAAGGCGCGCCGGGAACTGGGATGGAAACCGCGCTACGACGCGATCAACACCCTTAACTCCACGGTTGAGGGAGCGCGGTCGAAGGGCATGCTCGACTAGTTGTCCAGTTCTCGGATCCTTGCGCCGAGGGATGAAAATCGGATAGAAAGGGAACAGGTCAGTTCGCCAAACCAGTCGAGAGGGTAGACGTTGGACGTGACCACCACTGTGGGAGGACTCGATGTGGCCCGGGAGAACGGGAAGAAGCGGCGGGTGACGGTTGTCCTCAGCCGCCTTGCTTTCGAGGGGCTGACCAGCGGCACCGAGGCGCCGGCGCCGGCGGCGATGGCGAGCGCTCTCCGTTGCTACCTGGGCGACCGGGGTCTGGAGCGGCCGGCCTGGCCATACCCTGACTTCCTCCGCGGCAGCGAGACGGGGAAGGACGCCCCGCTCGAACTGGAGCCGGATGCGGAGTTGTGGCTCGAGTTCGAGAAGGAGGCCGAGCGGCAGGGGGTCTCGGTCGAGCAGCTCGCCGAGCACGCGGCCATCTACTTCGCGGCCGAGCTGGATGCCGGCCGCGTCACGCAGCGGATCCTCGACGACCTCGAATCGGGAGAAGGCGGCTCGGGCGGCTAACGCCCTTGTGGTGAGCCGACGACCGGCGCGGCGCCGAGCTCGGTCAGGTTGGTGCGCAGCGAGCGCCGGCCGCGGTGGTGGAGGCCGTGGACCGAGCTCTCGCTCTTGTCGAGGGTGTCGGCTATCTCCACCGGCGAGAGGCCGACGATGTGCCGAAGCACCAGCACCTCACGCTGGTCCTCGGGCAGGGCTTCGAGCGCCTCGCGGAGAGCACGGCCGCGGTCGAGGGCGGTCTGAGCGCTACCGGTGTCCGCCAGCCTCACCTCCTCGGTCGGGATCGCCCGCTTCGCCCGCAGGTGGTCCAGCGCCGCGTTGCGGGCAACTCGGAGGATCCAAGCGTCGAACGGTACCGCCCGCTCTTCGTACCTGTGGATCGCCTTCATCAGCTTGGCGAAGACGTTCTGGGCGATGTCCTCGGCCTCGTGGTGATCGCGAACCAGTCCGTTTACGAACCGAAGGACGTCATCGGCGTAACGAACGTAGAGGTAGTGCAGCCCCTCGGATTCTCCGGCCTTGGCACGGGTCACCGCCTGCTGCGTCAAGTTGCTGGCCCCGTGGCTCAATGCTGAACCGTCGGACGCGCTGCTCATTGTGGTTCTCCCTCATGCTCACCGCATGCACTCCAAACTGGGTTTTCAAAAAATTATGCAAACCGGGGAATCGAATAAACGTCCAACCCGCATAACGCGGGGTAATTTCGCCGCAAAGCTGATCATCCTCGCGACGAAATGTCAAAGACAAAGTTCGACTATTAGGGGGGCTTAACTCAAGTTTCCTGCAAAAGGGCGGTTTTGATCAAAAAGTTAACGGTGTACCGAAAAGGCTGAAGTTAGGAGGATTCCACGAGGTGTTGCAAAGGTTGGGCACCTTTGACGAGTTCTTTACACGAAAGATGGTCAACGTCGAACTCGGAAAACTCGCCTGTAGTGGCCTCAAGGGTCACTTCGGCGACATCGAAGCCGGCGCCCGAAAAGCACTGCTGCACTATGTGTACAAGCTCAAGGCCGGTCGCAAACCCGTCGCGGCGCCCCGTTTCCTGCAGGCACCCCCTGATCCCGCCGCAAGGTTCGACCTCACCCTCGACCGCGCAACCGAAGCCCTGCTGTCCCGGGAGGCCAGCCGGCAAAACACCACGGTAAGCCGCCTGGCAACCCATGCGGTGATGGTGTACCTGGCCGAGCTGGACTTCCTCGGCGTCGTACCCCGGCACCCGGAGACAGCGCCGAACGGGGAGAACGGAACCTAGTCCGCGCTGGCGATCGGGGCCGAAAGGGCGGAGCGCGCGGCGCCCAGCGCATCGGCGACGGAGCGGACCGCAATCGGCCTACCGCGGTTCTGCAGCGACTCCTCGAGGGCCTCGAGGCAGAGCACGATCTCCAGTCCCAGGTGGGCGTTGGAGACCGGCGTCGTGCCCTCGCGGATTGCGGTGGCGAAGTCGCTCAGCTCCTGACCCAGGGGCTCGGAGGCCGGGACGCGCGGCGCCACCATGTCGCCGGTGCGGTAGGTGAGCCGGTACTCGCCGAAGTTGGCGGGAGGCTCGGCGAAGTCGAGGCCGCGGTCGTAGATCCGGACCGAGTCGTCGGCGGCGGTGTCTTCGTACTGGACCATGCGGCGGCTGCCGACGACGACCATCTGCCGCATCTTCCGGGGGGCGAGCCAGGAGAGCTGGACGTTGGCCTGGGTCCCGCCCTCGAAGCGGAGGGTAAGGAAGGCGGTCTCGTGGACGCCGTCCTGGAAGACACTGCGGCCCGTCGCCGAGACCTCCAGCAACGGCCGGTCGAGCCAGTGCAGGAGGATCGAGAGGTCGTGCGGGGCGAGGTCGAGGACGACCCCGTCCTGTTGATAGAGGCCGAGGTTCATCCGCGAGGAGGTGATGAAGTAGATCTCACCCAGCTCGTCGCCCTGGATCAGGTCGCGGACCGCGTTGACCGAGGGGCTGTAGACGAAGGTGTGGCCGGGCATCATCACCAGGCCGAGCTCCTCCGCCACGGCGATCAGCGTCGCCGCCTCCTCCGCCGTCCGCGCCAGCGGCTTCTCGACGAGGACGTGCTTGCCGGCCTCCAGGGCGCGGCGGACCAGGTTGTAGTGGGTGTGTGGTGGGGTGGCGATCGCGACCGCCTCGATCCGCGGGTCGGCGAGGGCGGCGTCGAGGTCGGGCTCGATCCAGATCCCCGGGTGACGGCGGCGGAAGTCTTCGGCGCGGCCTTCGTCGAGCTCGCAGAGGCCCATCAGCCGGAACTCCGGGCGCTCGACGACGTTGCGGACGATGTTCGGACCCCAGTAGCCGTAGCCGACGACCAGGGTTCCGATAGCTCCTGCTGGATTCACTCTGCTCCCTTTCGACTGAGGACTACCCACGGGGTCTTGAGAAGGATCGAGAGGTCGAGGCCGAGCGTGCGGCGCTTCGCGTACTCGATGTCGAGGCGGACCATTTCCTCGTAAGTGCGTTCGCTGCGGCCGCTGACCTGCCAGTAGCCGGTCAGGCCGGGCTTGACGGAGAAGCGCTGGCGGTACCAGTGCGGGTACTCGGCGACCTCGTAGGGGATCGCCGGTCGCGGTCCGACCAGGGTCATGTCGCCCTTGACGACGTTGAAGAGCTGCGGCAGCTCGTCGAGGCTCCAGCGCCTGATCCAGCGCCCGACCGGGGTGATCCGGTTGTCGACGGCGAGCTTGTAGAGGTTCTCGCGGCCGCCGTCGGGGCACTCGCCCTCGCCCTTGATCAGTGCCGTCACGTACTCCTTGTGGCCGTGGGGATCGGCGTCGACCCGCATGCTGCGGAACTTGTAGAGCGTGAACCCGCGTTCCCGGTGGCCGACCCGGCGCTGGCGGAAGAAGGCGGGGCCGCGACTGTCGATCCGCACCGCGAGGGCGACCGCGATCAGCAGCGGGCTCAGCAGGAGGATCAGGGCGAGGGCGAAGACGACGTCGAAGCAGCGGCGCAGCGTCTCGGTTGCCCGTTGCCGGGCCACGTTCCTGGTGAGCGTCTCCTCGCGGGTCAGTCCGTGGGCCTCCATCGCTTTAGACAACGATCCTGGGGCCGGAACACTTGCGACCCCGGGCGGGTGACGACTTTTTTCGGCCGGGGGCGAAAAGACGCGGGCGGCTCGTGCGTTGATTACGCATGGCAGCCCGAATCGTCTCCGTGATCGGCTCGCGTCCCGAGATAGTGCAGGCGGCGCCGCTCTCGCTCGCCTACGCCGGTTGCGTCGAGGAGATCCTCGTCCACACGGGGCAGCACTACGACCCCGGGATGTCCGACCTGCAGATCGCCGACCTGCACCTGCCGCTGCCGGAGTTCAACCTCGGCGTCGGCTCGCTGCCGCCGGGAGCGGCCGTGGCCGTGGCCGAGGAGCGGATCGGCCGGGTGATCGCCAGCCGCGAGCCGGACGCGGTCCTCGTCCGCGGCGACACCCACGCGACGATTGCCGGGGCGCGCGCCGCCGTGGCGGCCGGGGTGCCGCTGATCCACGTCGAGGCGGGGCTGCGCAGCTACCGCCAGGACATGCCTGAGGAGGCCAACCGGATCGAGACCGACGAACTCTCCGACCTGCTCTTCGCTCCCTGCGAGCACGCTCGCGACGTCCTCCTCGAAGAGGGCGTGAAGGGCGCCGTCCACGTCACCGGCGACGTTCTCGCCGACGTCCTCCTGGCGACGATGCCGCGGTTGCCGCAGCGGCGCGAGGAAGGCGAGTACGTCCTCGCCACCGCCCACCGCAACTACAACACCGACTCAGCCGAGCGCCTCGCCGCGGTCCTGGGATGCCTCGGGGCGGCCGGGCACCGGGTGATCTTCCCGCTGCACCCGCGGACGCGGAAGAGCATCGAGACCTGGAGCCTCGAGGTTCCCGCCAACGTCGAGGTGCGCGACCCCGTCACCTACACCGAGATGCTGACTCTGGAGCGCGACGCGGTGGCGATCGCGACCGACTCCGGCGGCGTCCAGCGCGAGGCCTATCTGTGGGGGGTGCCGTGCATCACGATGCGCGAGGAGACGGAGTGGATCGAGACCGTCTCGACCGGCTGGAACACGCTGGTCGGGGTCGACAGCGAGAAGTTCAGCGCCGCCCTCGCCTCGCCGCTGCCGAGCGAGCGCCCGCCGATCTTCGGCGACGGTCACGCGGCCGAGCGGATCGCCGAGCTGACCGTTGCCCACCTCGATCGCTCGCGGGAGGAGTCCCTTGTCTGAACAGCTTCGGGTCGGCGTCATCGGCTGCGGCCGGATGGGTGCCTTCCACGTTCGCAACTACGCTCAGCTCGATTGCGCGCAGCTGGTCGCGGTCGCCGATCCAGACTCCGACGCCCGGGCTCGTGCGCTCGCCGGTTCGCAGGCACTCGAGTTCTCCGACTGGCGCGACCTGATCGAAGACGCCGACGAGCTCGACGCGATCTCCGTCGCCTGCCCCTCCGAGCACCACGCCGAGGTTGCCCTGGAGGCGCTCGCCGCCGGCCTCCACGTCCTCGTCGAGAAGCCGATCGCGACCACGCTCCCGGACGCCCTGCGGATGCGCGGCGCCGCGATCGAAGCCGACCGCAAGCTGATGGTGGGGCACGTCGAGCGCTTCAACCCGGCGGTGGAGAAGCTGCGCGAGCTGGTGGCCGACGGGCGCCTCGGCCGGGTCTACCGGGCCCACACGACCCGGGTCGGGCCGTTGCCGACGCGGATCCAGGACACCGGCGTCGCGATCGACCTCGCCACCCACGACCTCGACGTGATGCAGTACGTCCTCGACGGCACGATCCACGAGATCTACGCCGACGGCGGCCGCTTCCAGCACAGCTCCCAGGAGGACCTGCTCACCTGCCTGGCCCGCTTCGGCGGCGAGGGCGAGGCGCAGACGCTGGGGCTGCTCGACGTCAACTGGCTGACCCCGGAGAAGAAGCGGGAGATCGCCCTGATCGGCGAGAACGGCCTGCTGCGGGCGAGCTACATCACCCAGGACGTCTGGTTCGTCGAGTCGACGACCGCGCCGCTGCAGTGGGACGGACTCTCCGTGCTTCGTGGCGATGGCGAGGGAGCGGCGGTGCGCTTCTCGCTCGCCAAGGCGGAGCCCCTGCGGGCCGAGCTCGAGGCCTTCTGCCGCTGCGTCCTCGACGACACGCCGGAGCCGGTCAGCGCCCACGACGGCGTCAAGGCCCTGGCCGCGGCTCTGGCGGTGCGCGAGTCGGCCGCCGTCCGTCGCCCGGTCGAGCTGCTCGACATTCCCACCCCCCGGCCCCTGGAGGTCTTCGCATGATCCGCTTCGTGATTCCGGCCTACAACGAGGCTGAAAACATTCCTCGCCTGCTCGCCGACCTGGCGCCGGTGGCGCGCGACCTGGGGGCGCGGGTGATCATCGTCGACGACGGCTCGACCGACGGCACCGGCGAGGTGATCCGCGAACACGCCCAGGACATGCACCTGGCGGTCGTCACCCACACCGTCAACCGCGGCCTCGGCACCGCAATCAACACCGGCATCCGCTCGGCCCTGAAGGAGTCCTCCGACGACGACGCGATTGTCACCCTCGAGGCCGACACCACCTCCGACCTCTCCGACCTGCCGCGGATGCTGCAGCTCTTCGAGCAGGGCAACGACGTCGTCCTCGCTTCGGTCTACGCGCCGGGCGGGAAAATCATCGGCGTGGCCGGCTGGCGCCTGGCGGCGAGCAAATCGGTCTCCAACACCTTCCGCTACCTCGGCGGCCTGCGCGAGATGCACACGCTCTCCTCCCTCTACCGGGTCTATCGGGCGGGGACGCTGCGCAGGGCGGCCGACACCTACGGCTACCTGCTCGTCCGCGAGCCCGGCTTCGCCGCCAACGTCGAGCTCCTGCTGAAGCTCTACAACGCCGGCGCCACGGTGGCCGAGGTGCCGACGACGAATGACTGGAGGACCCGCAAGGGCGAGTCGAAGATGCAGCTGAAGCCGACGGTGCTCGCCTACATGCGGGTGATGGCGGCGCACCTGGTGGGGCGGATCCAGCCGCCGCCGGTCTCGCCGCTGGCCGAGGCGACGGCGCCGAAGGGCCTGCCCGAGCCGGCCGCCGCGACGGTGACCGAGAGCGTCCCGGCAGGCGGGCCGGCTCCGGTAGCGCGGTTCTGATGGGCGCCGCCGCACAGCGAGTCGGCGTCGTCGGCGGCGGCGTGCTCGGCGTCTCCCTGGCGCTGCGCCTCGCCCAGCAGGGTGCGCGGGTGACCGTGGTCGAGCGCGGCCCCAGCCTCGGCGGGCTCGCCGGCACCTTCGACTTCGGTGGTCACGAGGTCGACCGCTTCTACCACGTGATCACCCCCTCGGACCAGCGGATGGTCGCGATGGCCGAGGAGGTCGGGCTCGGCGACCAGCTGCGCTTCACCCCGGTCGGCGCCGGCTTCTTCTGCGGCGGCGAGATGCACGACTTCAACGGCGTCGGCGACCTGCTGCGCTTTTCCCCACTGAGTCCGCCGGCACGGCTGCGGCTGGGCGGATTCGTCGCCCAATGCCAACTTCGGAGCTCCTACGAGAAGCTGGAGACGATCCCGCTCGAGACCTGGCTGCGGCGGATCTGCGGCAAGCAGGTCTGGGAGCGGATCTGGAAACCGCTGCTCGACACGCGCTTCGACGGCGACCCCTCGGGCCTGCCGGCCACCTACCTCTGGGCGCGGACCCGGAGGATGTCGGGCGCGCGCAGCGGGGGCGGCAAAGGCGGTGAGGAAATGGGCCACATCGTCGGCGGCCATCAGCGGCTGATCGACGCGATGGTCGCGCAGGCAGGCGAGCTTGGGGTCGAGGCTCGCACCGGGGCGCCGGTCACCGGTCTCGCCCTGGCCGAGGACGGCTCGGTCACCGGCGTCGAGCTGGAGGGCGAGACGCTCGAGTTCGACCTGACGATCCCCACCCTGCAGCCGCCGGCGCTGCGCTTCCTGCTGCCGGAGCGCCATCAGGGGCTTTTGCGGCCCTATCCTCAGCGCTGGCTCGGCGTCGTCTGCCCGATCGTCAAGGTGCGGCGGCGGCTGCTGCCCTACTACGCGATCAACATCACCGAGTCGACGCCGCTGACCAGCGCCGTCGAAACCACCCAGGTGCTCGGCACCGAGCACACCGACGGGCTGGAGCTGGTCTACCTGCCCAAGTACTGCGATCCGGAAGCGCCCGAGCAGAGCGAGGACGACGAGTCGGTCTACCGCCGCTTCACCGACTACCTCGCCCGCCTCTCGCCCGGGTTCAGCCGCGACGAGGTCGTTGAGTGGACGGTGCAGCGGGCGCGCCTGGTCGAGCCGGTGCACCAGGTGCACAGCGGCCCCGAGCCGCGCGTGGCCCCGGTCTGGCCCGGCGTCGGCGGGCTGGCACTGGCCTCCAACGCCCAGATCTATCCCTACCTGCTGAACGGCGACTCGGTGATGGGCTTCGCCGAAGAGGTGGCGGGCGAAGTTGCCGCCCGCCTGGGTCTTCCTGGTCAACCGGTCCAAAGTGCGAGAAAAGGACTAGTCGGCGCGTTGAACACCTAGAGGGTCGACCGTCACCCGGTCCTGGCTCTCGGTCGCCATGTACCAGGTAGAAGCCTCCAAAGTCCTGTTGAAGCCGCGGCTCTGGGCCGCCCGCTCGGCCCGCCTGCGGGTGCCGCGGAACGTGGTCATGCTCGGTCTCGTCAGCCTGCTGACGGACGTCTCCTCGGAGATGGTGGCGACGGTGCTGCCGCTCTACCTCGTCTTCAGCCTCGGCGCCAGCCCGCTGGTCTTCGGCGCGATCGACGGCACCTACCGCGGCGCCGCGGCGCTGGTCCAGGTCGCGAGCGGCTTCGCCTCCGACCGCTGGCGCCGGCCCAAGGGCGTCGCCGGCCTCGGCTACGGCCTCTCAGCGCTGGGGAAGGTGGCGCTGGTCGCGGCCGGCAACACGCTCGGTGGGATCGGCGCGATCGTCGCCGTCGATCGCGTCGGCAAGGGAATCCGGACCGCGCCCCGCGACGCCCTGATTTCGCTCTCCAGCGCCAAGGACCGGCTCGCGACCTCGTTCGGCGTCCACCGGGCGATGGACAGCGCCGGGGCGATGCTGGGCCCGCTGATCGCCTTCGGAATCCTTTTCCTCGCCCCGGCCCGCTTCGACGCCGTCTTCGTCGTCAGCACGCTGTTCGCGGTCCTCGGCCTCGCGGTGCTGGTCCTCAACGTCCAGGGCAAACCCGACCGGGCGCCGCGCTACGGCGCCGCCCCCTCGTTCCGGGCGGCGCTGGGGCTGGTGGTCGAGCCGCGCTTCGCGCCGCTCCTGATCGCCGCGGCCGGCCTCTCGGTGGCGAGCGTTTCCGACGCGATGATCTACATCGGCCTGCAGCGCAGCATCGACTTCGATCCGGCCCTCTTCCCGCTGCTCTATGTGATGACCGCGATTGCCTTCATGGGCCTGGCGATCCCAGTCGGGCAGCTCGCCGACAGGATCGGCAAGGTGCCGGTCCTGCTCGTCGGCCAAGCCCTCCTCTTCGTCGCCTACGGTGTGCTGATGATGAGCTCGGTCGGGTACCTCGCCCTCGCCCTCAGCCTGTTCGCCCTTGGCGGCTACTTCGCCGCCACCGAAGGGGTGCTGACCGCGCTCGCGGGGGCGCTGCTGCCGGAGAAGCTGCAGGCGAGCGGCATCGGCCTGCTGATCACCGTCACCAGCCTCGGGCGGCTGCTCTCCTCGTTGCTTTTCGGGGCGCTGTGGTTCGCGGTCGGCCTGCAGGCGGCCGTCATCTGCTTCGCCGCCGCCCTGGCGTTGGCGATCGGCCTGGCAGCTCCGCTCCTGCGCCGAGCCCAGAGCGCGGCTCTTGATGGATAGCCGCGGCGGCAAGGTCACCGTCGTCCTGGTCGTGCTCTGCGTCGTGCTCGGCGGCGGCTACGTCGTCTATGCCGCGCTCGGTCCCAGTCAGACGACGACCGACGCCAAGCCAATGGCGGGCGGCGTCGCCGGAGTTCCGGTCATGGTCCGCGCTGTCGATCCCTCCAGCCCGACCCTGAACGGCGGTGTCTTCGTCGTCGAGGACGGCAAGGTGCGCCGACGCTCCCCGGAGCTGGCCTGCGAGCGCGTCTACTACGCCGGCGGTCACGGTATCTGCATGGGCGTCGCCCCCTCGGGAGTCGACTACACCGCCAGCACCTTCGACTCGCAGTTGCGACCCCAGCACGAGATCCGCCTGCTGGGCCTGCCCTCGCGCGCCCGCGTCTCCGCCGACGGACGTTACGGAGCGATGACCGTCTTCGTCGCCGGCGACTCCTACCTCGAATCCTCGACCGCCTTCTCGACCCGGACGACGATCCTCGAGATGGCGACCGGCGAGCAGCTCGGCCAGCTCGAGCAGTTCGAGGTGACCAGGGACGGCGAGCCGTTCGACGCCGTCGACTTCAACTTCTGGGGCATCACCTTCTCGGCCGCCGACTCCAACCGCTTCTACGCGACTCTCGCCACCGGCGAGCACCACTACCTGGTCGAAGGCGATATCGCCGCCAGGTCGATGCGGGTCCTGCGCGACGGCGTCGAGTGTCCCTCGCTCTCACCCGACGGCAGGCAAATCGCCTACAAGAGCCGGATCGACGGCGAGACCCGCTGGCACCTGCGCGTCCTCGACGTCGCCACCCTGAAGGACCATCCCGTGGCCGAGACCCGCTCGGTCGACGACCAGGCCGAGTGGCTCGACGACCATACCCTCGCCTACGCGGTCGGCAACGACGTCTTCACGGTCCCAGCCGACAGCGGCGGCGAACCGCAGCTGCTGGTCAGGGACGCAAGCTCGCCGGTGCGGCTGGCTCAGTGATTTGGAGCAGGCGGCGAAGATCTCAAGGAGGGCTTTTTGGCTTCGAATGACGTGAAGCCCGCGTGGGGCCCGATCGCTACCCCTTCCAGGCCCACCGCCTCTAGCCATCCCAGTAGAGAGTCACGCTCGGGTGGAAGCGCATGCCCACGGAAGCTCCCTGCCTTGAACACCGCCCGGGCGCGGCGGCTTCCGTCGGAGAGAAAGGTCGTCCCGATCAACCTGCCTCCAGGCTTGAGGCAGCGAGCGATCTCCTCCACCGCCCGTCTGGGATCCGGGATCATGTGCAGGCCGCTGAAGGAGAGGAAGAGGTCGACCTCCTCGTCGGCGAAGGGAAGATCGACCATGTCTGCCTTCACGATCTCCACCTGGCGCAGCGACCTTCGCTCCACCCGCCTTTGTGCCCGTTGCAGCATCCTCGGGCTGAGGTCGGCGGCCACATAGCGGACCTGCTGATCGGGCGAGAGGGCACGGAAGGCGACCCCTCCGCCGCACGGCACGTCGGCGATCACAGTCCCCGATCCCGCTTCTTCGATCGGCTTCATGCTCGCGTAGAGGACGCTTGCGTCGATACCCCAGATCGTCCGCCCGACCGCCTGCATCAGCCGAGGCCGCTCGATGTAGAAGTCGTAGAAGGCGCCGAAGGGTCCGGCGCAGACATTGGGTACCTGCCCTGCCACGGTGAGGGATTATCGCTGGAAATTGACCGCATAGGCTTCCAAGCATGCGAGCAGCGATCCGGCCAATGCTTCTGTGGACTGCGAACCGTCCTGAACGGGACTCGCTCGTCACCCCGAGCGGGGTGGCGGTCAAGCCGCTTCCTTCCGAACCTCTTGAGGACTCCAGCATCAGCGCGGTGCAGATGCTGGTGCCGCCGTATCGAAGTCGGTCAGTGCTCGAAGCGCTGCCTCGGATGTCCGGGTTGCGCTTGATCCAAACGCTCGAGTCCGGAGTGGATTGGTTGCTGCCTTCCCTTCCGCCGGGTGTCGTGCTCTGCAACTCGCGAGGCGTCCATGACGCCGCTGTTGCCGAGTGGGTCGCAGGGGCGATCCTGGTCATGCAGCGGCGGCTGTTGGAGCACCTCGATGCGCAACGGCGGGGGGAATGGCGCGACATCGTCAGTGCCCGAGGTTGGCATCCCCCGTTCGCAGGCGACCTCCAAGGATCTTCGATCCTGATCGTGGGCTACGGCTCGATCGGTCGCGCTGTCGAGGAGCGACTGCGCCCGTTTGAAGTGCGTATCAATCGGGTCGCCCAACACGCTCGTCCGGGCGTATCCGATTCATCTGCCCTGGCACAGCTCGTGCCGCTGGCTGACATCGTGATCCTGCTGCTCCCCCTGACCGCCGCGACGCGCTGTCTGTTCGACCCCGAGCTCATCGCAGCCATGAAGCCAGGAGCGCTGCTGGTCAACGCCGGCCGTGGCCCGGTCGTGGACAAGGTGGCGCTCGTCGAGGCGCTGGGTGATGGCCGCTTACGGGCCGCGCTCGATGTCACCGATCCGGAGCCGCTGCCGGCCGACGACGCCTTGTGGTCTGCGCCAAACCTCCTGCTCACGCCTCATATGGCTGGAGATACGCCGCGACGCTTTCGAAGCTCCTGGCGGTTCGTGGGCAAACAAGTGGAGAGACTTCTGGCGGGTAAGCCTTTGGAGAACGTGGTTGCCGGACCCGGTGAGCCAAGTCCCAACGAGGTTGGGTGATTTCACAATGCAGGGCCGACGGCAGCGGCGAACCGCAGCTGCTGGTCAAGGACGCAAGCTCCCCGGTGCGGCTGGCCCAGTAGTTCAGGGGTAGTGGCGGATAAGTTTCCGCCAATGACCGACCCCTTCGTTCGCCCACTTGCAGCGGATGCTCGTGTATTGGTTGAGCTTGAGGGTCGTCCGCTGGAGAAGTATGCGGTCATGCTGCAGATGAGGATCGAGGGCCGTTGGCAGACGATTCGCCTCCTTGACAATGCCCACGGAAGGCACGACATCCACCGTTACACTGGATTCGAGAAGCAGCCTGCAGAGCAGTTTGCCGAGGGATCGGTCAATGAGGTCGCGCCACTGGCAATCCGCTACTTGATCGATCACTGGGAAGCAATTGCAGAATCATGGAAGAGCTAAAGCGCAGCAAGTTCACCGCAGCGGGTGAGATTGCCAACGAGCGGTTGATCGAGGCCGCCATCGACTCCGATCGGTACCCCGAGGGAACCACCTTCATCGCCGCTGACCAAGAGGGATTCAGCGCCGCTCTGACCGAGGCAGTGGCCGAGCACAGGCCGCTCGCGATCGTTTACCCCGACGGGCGAGAGATTGTCGCTGCTCCACGTGGGGGGGCGCTGGCGTTCCTAGAGCACCTACTGGCTCGACGACGGATATCCAGGGTCAAGCATCGTGAGCCTGTCGTTCCCCTGCCGTCCGACTACCAAGTGGAGATTAGGGATCGCCAGTCTTTTGCCGCCACCGCCTGAACGCCCGTTTAGCGGGCGCATGAGAGCAGGGGCTGCAGGCGGTCGCGGCTCTCGCTGAGGATCCGGCGCGGGACCGCCAGGGGGCGGCGGCGAGGCGGTGGAACCAGCTCGGGGTCGACCGCATCGTCGGCGGGAACCTTGGGCTCTGAGGTGGTCTTGCGAGCGGCAGCTGCGATCTCTCCGAGCGAGCACCAGCGAGTAGGTCCGAGCCGTTCGACGTCGGCCGCCGCGGCGGCGAGGACGTCCAGTCCCTCGCCGAGGTCGTTCTGGTGGCCGTAGAGGATCAGCGGCTGGCCGAGAAAGGCTCGCAGCGTCATCTCCGGCAGCGAGCGGCCGACGATCGGGTGGCGGAGAAGGACGGGCAGGCCCTCGGCGTCGTCGGCCGGGCCCCAGCCGACCAGCGGTCCCGCCTCGGGCGGATGCGCGAGCCACGAGCGGCCGCCGTCGCCGAGCCAGGGGTAGGGCTGGGTCGCCGTCAGCGCCTCGAACCCGCAGCGGCGCAGGGCGGCGGCTGCCGCCTGCGAGCACCGCTCGTGCGGTGGGACCATCACCCGGTCGATCGCGAGGCCGGTTCGGCGTTCGAAGGCGCGGACGCGGCGCAGCGCCTGCGCCGCCTGCGCGAGCGCCTCGGCGTCCTCGTGCAGGCGCCCCAGCTCGTCGCCGTAGTGGTCGTTGCCGTGGACCAGCAGCGAGAGGCGGCCGCCGCTCTCCCGCAGCGTTCGCAGCGCCCGGGGGTGGGCGTACCAGCCGTCGAGCGGGATCGTCGCCAGGGCGGCGTGGTAGCCGTGGGCGCGGGCGTGCTCGCCCAGCTCGGTCAGGTTGACGAAGCCGTAGCTGGGCCAGTGCAGGTTGGGATCGTCGAAGAGGAAGGCCGCGCACAGAGCGGGGGGTTCCCAGTCGTCTTCCACGGTGAGCTCGCGGAGGAAGTGGACGAGCGGCAGCAGGGCGGCGTTGCGGTGCTCGCAGAGCCGCTCCCGCAGTGCCTCCCCGGGGCCGAGCTCGTGCGGGAAGAGCAAGGCCGTATGCAGGTGGTCGCGGCGGGTCCAGGTGGGGATTCCCCCGCAGCTGGAGAGCACGGTCGCCCGCTCGGGGCTCGGCGCCGCGACGGCGAGCGCGCTGCCCAGCCGCTCGTCGGGGAGCTCCGCTCCGCGCAGGCGTCGGTCGAGAGCGGGCGTGGTCCCCAGCAGCTGGCGGGCCTCCGCTGCGGCCTCGAGCGGCTCGGGAGCGAGCAGGCGGAGCGCAGGCAGGCCCAGGGCCTCGGCGGCCTCCGCCCCACTGCCGTCGCCGCGAACGAGGACCCCGGCGAGGTCGCGCAACTCGCCGGCCCGGCGCCCCTCGAAGCGCACCGAAAAGGCCTCTTCCAGGGCCGCCAGCAGCCGCTGCGAGGCGTGGTGGGCGGAGGCCGGGAAGACGCCGACGGTCTGCCGGGCGGGGTCGCTCACCGTCGTGGCGGGGTCAGCTCGTAGATCGCGAAGGAGGTCGCCGCGTTGGTTCCCCCGGCGGGTTCACCCCCGCCGAACTCCGCCACCGGCGGGCCTTCGCGCCCGATCCGGGCGGCGAGCAGGCGGTTGTAGTCGCCGCCGAAATAGCTGGACCCGTAGCCGTCGAAGCGCCGCCGGCTGACGACGGCGTAGCGGACGCCCTCGGCATCGATCCGCGCGATCGCGGCCAGCTCGTCGGCGCGGGTGTCGAGCAGACCGGGGAGGAACATCGGGTTGTATAGGGCGGGCGGACGCCCGGTAATGAAGTTGATGCCGGCGTCGGAGGGGACGGCGAGGAGCGGCTCCCCGGGTTCGGTATGGGTGGCGATGAAGTCGACCGTTTCCTGCAGGGCCGGAGCAGCGGCCGGGGTGGTGACGAAGCTGCCACGGGGGGTGTGGACGGTGGCATCGTCGTCGCGGTAGAGGCCGACCTGGGCGTAGGCGGCGAGGCCGACGGCGACCGCCGCCAGCGCCGCGTAGGAGGCGGTCCTGCCCTGCGGCCAGCGCTCGGCCAGGCGCTGGTGGAAGAGGGCGAGCAGCAGTACCAGCGGCGCCGCGTAGTAGGGCGCGTAGGAGGCCTCGGTGGTGAAGGCGTCATAGGCGCGCGCTCCGAGCGCCGCCGCAACCGCGACGAGGGCGAGGTCAAATCCCCAGGAGCCGGAGAACGGCGGTGACTCCCGGCGCAGGAAGCGGAGCGCGACCGCGGCGGCGATCGCGAACCCGAGCGCCGGCAGCCAGCTCATCCCGATCAGCAGGTGCGAGGTCTCGTACTGGACACCGTCCCGCGCCGCCGGCCAGATCGCGAAGGACCGCATCGCCAGGTCGGCGACCACCAGGATCGCCAAGGCGCAGGGTACGGGCAGCAGCGCTCGCGCCCGCCCGGTCCCGGTCTCTGCGCGGGAGAACATCACCGCGCTGGCGATCACGGCTGCCAGGACCCCGCAGTACACCGCCGCCCGCGCCAGGGTCTCGGCGAGGCTTTCGAGGGTGAGCGGCGCCCAGTCCTGCTGCGAGCTGAGACCGCCGACCCGGAGGAAGTCGACCGGCCAGAGGTTCTCGGTGAAGAGGTTGGCGGCGCCCGCGTCGGCGGCGAGCCAGGCCAGAACCGGCACCGCGACCAGCGCCGCGGGCAGCGCCACCCGCGGCAGCGCCCGCAGCGCCTCCCGGGTGCCGTGCTGGCGTCCCTCTCCCAGGACATACGCGGCGGCGGCCAGGATCGCGATGCCGGCGAATTCGGGCCGGGTCAGGCAGGCGCACCCGATCGCCAGGCCGGCGAGGCCGGGGCGGCCGCGGCAGAGGGCGAGCAGCGTCACCAGCGTGAAGAGGATTCCCAGGGTGGCGGAGCTGGTGTGGGGGAGGACGAAGTTGAATGCGGTTCCGGAAAAGCCGATCGCCAGGACGATGGTGCTGGCGAGGAAGGAGGGGAGGGGGCGCAGCAGCTGGCGGGCGAGGGCGTAGAAGACGCCGACGATCGCCGCCACCTGGCAGAGGCCGAAGGCGAAGGCGGTGGTGAAGCCGGTGCCGAAGACGGCGAAGGCGCCGGCCATCGGGTAGACGCCGGCCGGCCCGTAGAAGTAGCGGATGTCGCGGTAGGGCTCGCCGCCTTCGGCGATCGTCGCGGCGACGGTCAGCTCGTGCCCGGCGTCGACCGTGGGAACGCCCCACTTGCGCCAGCTCAGCGCCGCCAGAAGGGCGAAGATCAGGGCCAGGGCGGCGGCGGCGCGGGTGTCGGCGTTGGCGGCGATCGCTCCGCTGCGCGAGGCGCTCGCGGCGCGGGCGGCCGGAGTGCGGACGGCGACGTTCATGCCGAGGCGGGCCGCAGCGCGCCGAGCAGCAGGCGGACCTGTTCGGGCGCGAGCCAGGGCGTCAGCAGGGCGTAGAGCAGCGAGCCGACAGCGATCGTCGCCGCCGACCCGGCGAGGCCGCCTCCGGCCGCTTCGCCGACCAGGGCGCCGATCCCGAAGCAGGCTGCCGCGGCGACGACGAACCGCAATCCGTCGCGGGCCAGCTCGCGGGCGATCTCGCCGCTGGCGCGGCCGGCGCCGACCAGCAGCAGCGTCACCGCGAATGCGGTCGGGGCGACGAAGAAGGCGCCGACGACGCCGTTGATGCCGAAGAGGGCGCCGCCGAGCGCGGTGACGGCGACGTGCAGCAGGACCAGTCCCGGCGCCAGCAGGTTGACCATTCTCGCCCGCCCGAGCGCGAACATCGCCGGCAGCAGGAGGTTGACGAGGAGGGCGGCGACCGTCCAGGCGGCCAGGAGGGCGCCGAAGACTCGCAGCTGTTCGACCGCGGTGGCGCCGAAGCTCGAGGGCAGGACTTCGCCGACCAGGGTGGCGCCGCCGGCGACCAGCGCCGCCAGGGCGGGGGCGACGATCAGCATCGAGTAGCGGAACCCGGCCGGCACCGTGTCGGCGATCACCTCGCGCCAGTCGGCGAGGGCGCCGCGGCGCATGTCGGCGATCCGCGACATCCCCAGTGCGAAGCCGGTGGCGGCGACCAGGTAGCTGGCGAAGAGGTAGGCGTAGGAGAGGACGGTGGCGCCGCCCTCGCCGTAGTTGCTGGCGAAGGCGAGGGTGATCACGTAAAGGCCGTTGAAGGCGAGGTAGACGGCGGTGCTGCCGAGGACGAGGAGGACGGCGCGGAGCCATCCGCCCGATCGCGTCGCCTTCGCGCTGGCGCCGGGCGAGCGGCTGGCGCGGACGCCGTCGAGCATCGCGGCGCTGGTGACGACCGCCATCGCCAGCATCGACCAGCCGAGCGAGAGCTCGCCGGCCGGCCCGGAGGCGGCGAGGTAGACGACGAGGCCGCTGAGGGCGCCGGCGATGTAGGCGCCGGCGATGCGGTCGAAGCGGTCGCGGACGGCGAGCACGGTGGCGCCACCGGCCGCCCAGAGCTGGAGGATCATCGCCAGTCCGAGGATTGGCAGAGCCTGTTCGGCGACCCCGCGGCCGGTCTCACCGACGCCGGGGGCGAGCAGCCCCGCCAGCGGTCTGGCCAGGGCGATCGTCGCCACCGCGACCGGGACGGCGATCGCGACCAGTGCCGCGGCGAACTGGCGCTGGCTCAGGCGCGGGCGCTCGCCGACCAGCATCGGCGCGGCGGTGACCCTGATGCTCTGGCTGAAGACGCCGAAGCTGGTGTAGAGCGCAAAGGCGACGAAGAAGCCGTCGGTGCGGGCGTTGACCCCGAAGGAGCTGAGG
Organism: Solirubrobacterales bacterium; assembly: GCA_044867815.1. Lineage (GTDB taxonomy): Bacteria > Actinomycetota > Thermoleophilia > Solirubrobacterales > 70-9 > VAYN01. The sequence continues at coordinate 18,477 of JBIOVP010000084.1, forward strand.
TAGAGCAGAGCCTGGATCCCGGAGGTGGCGCCCATCGCGAGAGTAGCCACCGCCATCGCGACTCCGGCATGCGCATGCTTCTCACGCATGCCCTCCCGTGGGGCGACGGGCTTCGTGTCCACCCGTGGGGAGGTCGCGACCGCGGTGGTACTCATACCCCACCAACGGTCCAGACCTCTCGATTCTTGTCCTCGATTCAGGGTCCGTAACGTTCGGCACCCGGCGCCCAATCGACCCCGATGCCGCTTTTGAGGCGGTAGTCGTCGCGCGCGGGGTTGGCGAAAGGCGGTGAGCAGTCGCGGCGGGAGCCGCGGCTGAGCCGGGGTAGCGTCCCTTCCCAGTCGCAGACGAGGCCGCCCCGTTGCCGGAAGTGAGGCCAGGCGCCGCTCCAGTCGCTCCAGGCGCGGAAGATCGCGTTGCCGTCGAAGGAGACGCCGCCGAACGGTCCCTCGCGGAGGGCCAGGGGGGACTCGTTGCTGGCGGTCCAGATCGTGTTGTCCTTGACCGTGATGCCCCGGGTCGGCCCGAAGACCTGGACGATCAGGGGTGGGCCGCACCGGCTCCCGGGCGGGTCGCAGGGGGCGCCGTTCCGCACCATCAGGTTGTCGGCGAGGACGATCCTGCGGACCGGGGCGGGCTGGTCGTTGACGAAAAAGCCCTGGCAGCGGTTGTCGTGGAGGTAGTTGCGGCGGAAGTAGAGGCCGTCGCCGCCCCAGACCGACTGCAGGCAGTCGGAGTGGTTGCCGTTCTCGCGCACGTTGGTGATCTCGTTGCCCTCGATGAGGACGCCGTAGGGGTCGCGGTCGCCGCTGTCGTGGTAGCGGTTGAGGCGGATCGCGTCCTCGCCGAAGGGGCCGACGAACTTGTTGCCGGCGATCGTCGTGTCGGAGATGTAGGTGCTGGTGGTGGGGCCGGCTTCGACCCCGAAGTAGCCGCCGCCGATGCGGTTGTGGAGGACCGAGACCTTGTGCGAGCCCGGTTCGATCGTGATTTCGCCCTCGACGTCGAAGTCGGCGAGGGCGAGGTGCGAGCCGCGCAGGGTGGCGCCGGCGATCGTCGCCTTGCCGGGATGGGCGGCGCGGACGGTGACGCCGGACTCGGAGGAGGTGACCGCGAGCCGCAGCTCGCCGTAGCTGCCGTTGCGGAGGCAGAGCACCGCCCCCGGGGTGGTGTCCGCGGCCCGCGCGCGCAGCGCCTCGAGGCTGGCGAGCGTCTCTTCGCAGGGCTTGTGCTCGGCATGGCGGGCGTCGGCAGCGCCCTTGGCGTGGGCGTGTCCCTGGCTGCCGTCGTCGCCGAGCAGCACGATGGCCGCCGCAATGGCGGCCAAGGCGAGGATGACGGCGGTCAGCGACCTGCGCGAGGCGAAGCTTCGGCTCACACCCTGATCAACGGTCAGGGACCGTAGTGAACTTCCGCGGGCGCCCAGTCGACGCCGCGATTGCTGCCGGAAATGCGGTAGTCGTCGGCGACGGGGTTGGCGAAGGAGAGGTTGCAGGCCATCGTCTCGCCGGGGCGGGAGGAGGGCCAGCTGCCTTCGCGGACGCAGTGGGTGTTTTCGCTCAGCGAGATCCCGCTCATGTTGGTGTCGGTCCAGAGCCGGTAGATCACGTTGTTGGAGATCTGGGTGTCGGCACCGGTGCCCTCGCGGAAGGCGGCGATCGAGTCGTAGCCGTCGCCCCAGATCGTGTTCCGCTTCATCCTGAAGCCCGAGTAGGGGCCGAAAACCTGGAAGTACATCGGCTGTCCGCAGCTGGTCAGGGGCGGTCCGCAGGGTTCCTTGTTGCGGAGGAAGAGGTTGTCTTCGACGCTGATCCCGGCGATCGGCCCGGAGACCCCGCCGAGGCTCGCCTGGTCCTTGACGAAGAAGCCCTGGCAGCGGTTGTCGTGCAGGTAGTTGCGGCGGAAGACGATGTGGTCGCCGACCCAGACCGTCTGCAGGCAGTCGGAGTGGTTGCCGTTCTCGCGCACGTTGGTGATCTCGTTGCCTTCGATCAGGATCCCGACCCCGTCGCCGTTGGCGTCGTGGTAGCGGTTGAGGTGGATCGCGTCCTCGCCGAAGGGGCCGATCAATTCGTTGCCGATGATCCTGGTGTCGTTGCAGGTGGTGGTCGAGGAGGGGCAGCCGTCGATGCCCTGACCGCCGCCGGTGACCCGGTTGTGTTCGACCGTCATCCCCGAGGCGCCCGGCTGAATCGTGACGCTGGAGGTGGAGATGAAGCGGGCGAGGGTCAGGTTCGAGCCCTGCAGGCTGGCGCCGGCGATCGTCGCTTTGCCGGGGTGGGCGGCGCGCAGGGTGACCCCGGGCGCGGCCTTGTTCGCTTCCAGGCCGACCTTGCCGTAGCTGCCGTCGGCGAGGCAGACCACGGTGCCGGCCGCGGCGCCGGCAACGCTCGACTGGGCGGCGGAGACGCTGGAGACGGTCGTATCGCAGGTTTCGTCGGGCGGCGGAGGCGGAGGCGGTGCCGCTTCGGCTTCGACCGTCCAGCTGCGGGAGGCGGGGGTGGCGTCGACGTTGCCGGCGCCGTCCTCCGCCCGCACCGAGAAGGCGTGGGAGCCGACGGCGAGGCCGGAGTACGACTTAGGCGAGGTGCAGGCGGCGAAGCTGCCGCCGTCGAGCTTGCATTCGAAGCTCGATCCGGCCTCGGTCGCCGAGAAGGCAAAGGCGGCACCGGTGACGGTGGTGGTGTCCGAGGGACCGGTCTGGATCGAGGTGTCGGGCGGAGTCGTGTCGGCCGGCGGTTCTTCGACCGGCGGCGGGGTTTCTTCCACCGGCGATTCTTCGACCGGCGGCGGCGGGGCTGCAATCGTCCAGCTCCAGGTGGCGGGGGTGGGGTCGACGTGGCCGACCTTGTCGGCGGCCCGCACCGCGAACTGGTGCGCCCCCGTCAGCAGGCTGCTGTACGACTTCGGAGTCTTGCAGCGTTTCCAGCGGCCGCGGTCAATCCTGCAGCCGAAGGTGACGCCGCTCTCGTTCGAGCTGAAGCCGAAGCTGGCGCTGGTCGCGGTCGTGAGTACGGCGGGGCCGCTGGAGATCGTCGTCTCCGGCGCCGTGGTATCGCCGCCCGAGCGCCGGGTCTTGCCGGTGTCGATGGTGGACGTCCCGGACGGTTCGGTCGCGGTCGAAGAGTTGTCCCCGTAGGTCTGCGAGGGGCTCACGATCTGCGCCTCGCCGAGGCGGACCTTACCGTTGATTCCCGCCCTGGCATGAGCCTCGGTGGCGTTGCCGACGAACGTCTGCAACGGCCCACGTCCGGCTGCCAGCGAGGCCATGGCCCCCAGCGCAACGAGCGCAATGGCGCCGGCCAAGTAAGCCTTGGCGCGATGCGGGCGAATGCTGCGACTGACCGGAAGCAACGACGGCTCCTTTGGCATGGGCTGTTAGATCGGCACCAGCCGCCCCCTGCGGAACTTCGCCCTCTCCCCACCAACGGATGTACGAATACCCCGAGGCCGGGTGCCAAAAACCGCCATGTCATGGCCGGAGCCGCGCCCCCGCACGGCCCAGGCATGAATGTTTCGAACGGCGAGCGGCTTTACCGCGCCGCGAAGTGCTGGGCGATCTGGGCCCCGGTCAGGGCCTGGTTGTAGACCGCGACCTCGTCGAGGGTGCCGGCGCCGAACAGTGAGCTGCCGTTGCGGGACATGAAATTGAGGGTCGAGTTGGCGAAGTTGCCGGCCCCGGTCCCGCTCGATCCCTTGACGAAGGAGACCGCCTGGCCGTCGACGTAGGGGAGGATCTGCTGGGAGGCGATCGCGGTCGTGTTGAGCACGAACGCGTAGTGGTGCCAGACCCCTGCCGAGGGCCGGGTGAAGTAGACGTTGTTGCGGGAGCCGTTGCGGCCGAGCGCGACTTCGAAGCGGCTGCTCGAGGTGGTCGAGTTCGGATTGATCACGAAGGCGCCGTTGCTGTTGGTGTTGTTGTTCGTGAACTCGAAGGCGAGGTCGTCGTTGTTGGTGTTCGAGCTCCATTTCATCCAGAACTCGATCGTCACTTTCGAAGTGCCGGAGAGGTTGACCGAGGCAGCCGCGTTGTCGTTGCTGCCGTCGAAGCTCGCCGCCGTGTTCGGGTCGAGGGTGAGGTTGCCGGCCGCGCCGAGGGTGACGCCATTGCGGGCGGTCGCCGTGCTGCTCCCGACCGAATCGGCCAGCGACGTGCCCGAGGTCTCGCCGAGGCGCCAGTAGTCGATCAGCCCGGTGGTCGAACGGACGGCGTTCTCGTACGGTCCGCGGACCGTGACGGTGCGGGTCGTCGCCGCCGCCGCCCCGAGGTTGTCGGTCAACCGCAGCCCGACGGTGCGGTTGCCACCCGTCCCGTAGGAGCTGCTGGCGGTGGCGGTGGTGCCGCTGTTGGTCTCGAAGCTGCCGTTGCCGTCGAGGTCCCATTCGTATTTGACGATCGTCCCGTCGGGGTCGCTGGAGGCGCCCGCGTTGTAGCTGACGATCTGGCTGGTCAGTGCCGGGTTCGGCGTCGCCGTGAAGGACGCGGTCGGGGCGCGATTGGTGATGGTCAGGGTCCGGGTCGTCGTGGCCGTCGCCCCGTTGCTGTCGGTGACCCGGAGGCCGATCGTCAGCGTCGCCACGGCGGCGTAGGAGCGGCTGGTCGAGTTGGTGGTGCCGGTGCTCGTCTCGTAGCTGCCGTTGCCGTCGAGGTCCCACTCGTATTTGGCGATCGTGCCGTCGGGATCGCTGGAGCCGGAGCCGTTGAAGGTCACCGTGGTCCCGGTCGGCGCCGGGTTCGGCGAGACCGTGAACGAGGCGGTCGGGGCGCGGTTGGTGACGGTCAGGGAGCCGGTCGTGATCGCGGTGGCGCCGCTGTTGTCGGTGACGCGCAGCCCGATCGTCCTGACACCGGGGGTGGCGAAGCTGCGGCTGATCGTCGCCGTGGTTCCGGCGTTGGTCTCGTAGCTGCCGTTGCCGTCGAGGTCCCACTCGTATTTGGCGACGGTGCCGTCCGGATCGCTGGAGCCGCTGGCGTTGAGGCTGACCGAGGTCCCGGTCGGCACCGGGTTCGGGGTCGCGGTGAAGGAGGCGGCCGGCGCCCGGTTCTGGGCGGTGACGGTGCGGGTCGTGGTCGCCGTGGCGCCGCCGTTGTCGGTTACCCGCAGGCCGACGGTGCGGGCCCCCGGGGTGGCGTAGGCGGTGGTCGCGCTCGCCGTCGTGCCGGTGCTCGTCTCGTAGCTGCCGTTGCCGTCGAGGTCCCACTCGTATTTGGCGATCGTCCCGTCGGGATCGTTCGAGGCGCCGGCGTTGAAGGTCACCGTGGTCCCGGTCGGCGCCGGGTCGGGCGCGGCGGTGAAGGAGGCGGTTGGCGGGGTGTTCTGGACGACCAGGGTTTTCGTCGCCGTCGCGACGCCGCCCTCGTTGTCGGTCACCCGCATCCGGATCGTCCGTTCTCCGACGGTCCCGTAGGTGCCGCTGATCGCGGCGGTGGTGCCGGTGTCGGTCTCGTAGGTGCCGTCGCCGTTCAGGTCCCATTCGTATTTGACGATCGTCCCGTCCGGGTCTTTGGAGCCGGCGGCGTCGAAGGTGACGGTGGCGCCGACCGAAGCGGGGTTGGGAGCGATCGTGAAGGAAGCCGACGGCGGGCTGTTCTGGATCGTCACCGTGCGGGTCGTTTTCGCCGTCGCGCCTTTGCCGTCGACCACCTTGAGGCCGATCTGACGGTCCCCGGCGGTGGCGTAGGAGCGGGTGATCGTGGCGGCGTTGCCGGTGTCGGTCTCGAAGGTCCCATTGCCGTCGAGGTCCCAGAGGTGGCGGGCGATGCTGCCGTCGGGGTCTTTGGAGCCCGCGGCGTTGAAGCTGACGGTGGCGCCGGTCAGGGCCGGGTTCGGCGTCGCCGTGAAGGACGCTTCCGGGCTCGCGTTGGGGATCGAGAGATCGAACTGACCGGCGACTTCCGCCGCGCTCAGCGCCCGGCCGAAGAGCGCCACCTCGTCGAGGTCACCGGCGCCGCGCAGGGAACCGCCGGCCCGCGACATCATCCAGAGGGTGGCGTCGGCGAACGGTTCGGCGCCGGTGCCGCTCTCGACCTTGGTGTAGGCGACGGGCTGGCCGTCGACGTAGGGAACCACCTGCTGGGCGGCGGGCGCCTGGGTGTCGAGGACGAAGGCGTAGTGGTGCCAGGCCCCGGCCGAAGGCCGCGGGAAGACGGAGACGTTGCGCGAGGAGCCGATCCCGATCCCGACGGCGAAGCTGCCGTAGCTGCTGTTGGGGTCGATCAGGAGGCCGCCGGGGGTGCCGTTGAAGTTGTCGGTCAGCTCCATCGCCAGTTCGTCGTTGTTGGCCCAGGCGTCCCACTTCAGCCAGAAGGAGACGGTGAGGGCGGTTTTGCCGCCGAGCTGGACCGGGGCGCCGGCGGCGTCGTCGATTCCGTCGAAGCTGACGGCCGTGTCGGGGTCGCCGGCAAGGGCGCCGGTGGCGCCGAGCGTCGGTTCGCCAGTTGCATTGGCGGTGTGGTTTCCGGCGCTGTCGAGCAGGGCCGGGCCGACCGCCTCGCCGAGGCGCCAGTAGTTGAGCAGCCCCGAGGTCGCCAGCACGCCTTCGGCGTAGCCGGGCTGTTTGGTCCCCTCTTCTTCGCCCGCTTCGCCTTCGACCGTGAGCACCCGCACCGCCGTGCCGGTGGCGCCTTTGTCGTCGGTCACCCGCAGGTGGACGCTGACCGCCGCCGCTTTCGCGTAGGTGCTGCTGGCGAGGGGGGAGGCGCCGGTGTCGGTCTCGTAGGTCCCGTTGCCGTCGAGGTCCCACTCGTATCTGGCGATCGTCCCATCGGCGTCGCTGGAGGCGGAGGCGTCGAAGCTGACCACGGCGCCGACTTTGGCCGAGCCCGGCGCCTGGAACGTCGCCGTCGGCCGTTTGTTGACGCTTTCGCTGTTGAAGTGTTCGGCCACGGTCGCGGCGCTGAGGGCGCGGTCGTAGAGCGCCACCTCGTCGAGGTCGCCGGCGCCGCGCAGTTCGCTTGCCGCCCGCGACATCAGGTAGAGGGTCGATTTGGCGAACGAGGGCGCCCCCGTGCCGCTGTCGGCCTTGGTGTAGGCGACCGGCTGCCCGTCCACGTACGGAATCACCTGTTCGGTCGCCGGGGCGACGCTGTCGAGGACGAAGGCGTAGTGGTGCCAGGCGTTGGCCGAGGGCCGGGCGAAGAAGACGTTGTTGCGGGAGGCGCCGCTACCGATCCCGACGCCGAAGGTGCCGCCGAACTGCGGCGAATTGGGGTCGACGAGGAAGCCGCCGGGGACGCTGTTGAAGTTGCCGGTGAACTCCATCGCCAGGCGGTCGTCGTTGGCGTAGGCGTTCCACTTCAGCCAGAACTCGACCGTGACGGCGCCTTTGCCGCTGAGGTCGACCGGGGCGCTGGCGGCGTCGTCGACGCCGTCGAACCGGACCGCCTTGTCGCTGTCGTGGGGCACGCCGCCGGCGACGCCGAGGGTCGGGCCGCCGACCGAGGTCGCGGTGCTGGCGCCGACGAGGTCGGCGAAGCTGGTGCCGGCGGTCTCGTTCAGGCGCCAGTAGTGGGCGAGCCCGGGCGTGTCGAGCACGGTCGGGCTGTAGTTGCTGACCACTTCTTCTTCGGGCGGTTCTTCGCCTTCGACCGTGACCGTGCGGGTGGTGGTGCCGGTTGCCCCTTCGTTGTCGGTCACCCGCAGGCCGACGACGACGCTGCCGCCGCTGGCGTAGCTGCGGCTCGCGGTCGGGGTGGTGCCCGTGTTGGTCTCGAAGCTGCCGTTGCCGTCGAGGTCCCATTCGTATTTGACGACGGTGCCGTCGGAGTCTTTGGAGGCGGAGGCGTCGAAGCCGACGCTTTCGCCGACTTTGGCGCTGAGCGGCGCCGTGAAGCTCGCCTGCGGTCGGTGGTTGGCGACGTCGCTGTTGAAGTGTTCGTCGATCGTCGCCGCGTCGAGGGCACGGTCGTAGATCGCCACCTCGTCGAGGTCGCCCGGCCCCCAGAGCTGGTTCGCCGCCCGCGACATCAGGTAAAGCGTCGAGTTGGCGAAGTTGCCGGCCCCGGTGCCGGAGTCGAGCTTGGTGTAGGTGACCGGTTTGCCGTCGACGTAGGGGATGATCTGCTGCGCCGCCGGCGCCACGCTGTCCATGACGAAGGCGTAGTGGTGCCAGGCGTTGGCCGAGGGCCGGGCGAAGAAGACGTTGTTGCGGGAGCCGCCGAGCCCGAGGCCGACGCCGAAGGTGCCTCCGAGCTGCGGCGCGTTCGGGTCGACGAGGAAGCCCCCGGCTTCTTCGTTGAAGTTTTTCGTCAGCTCCATCGCCAGCCGGTCGTCGCCGCTGAAGGCGTTCCACCTGAGCCAGAACTCGACCGTGACCGCGTGGGTTTTGGAGAGGTCGACGGCGGCGCTGGCGGCGTCGTTGACCCCGTCGAAGCGGGCCGCTTTGTCGGCGTCGTTGGGGATGCCGCCGGCGACCGCCAGGGTCGGTTCGCCGACGCTGGTCGCGTCGCTGCCGCCGACTTTGTCGGCGAAGCTGGTGCCGGCGGTCTCGTTCAGGCGCCAGTAGTGGGCGAGCCCGGGCGTGCTGAGGACGGTCGGGCTGTAGTTGCTGACCCCGTTGCTGAGGACGGTGATCGTCGTCGTCGCGGTCCCGGCCTTGCCGCCGTTATCGGTGACGCGCACCTTCACTTCGAGTTCGCCGGCGACCGTGTAGGTGTGGCTGGCGCTCGGGGTCGTCCCGGTGCTGGTCTCGAAGCTGCCGTCGCCGTTCAGGTCCCACTCGTATTTGGCGATCGTCCCGTCGGCGTCTTTGGAGCCGGCGGCGCTGAAGCTGACGGCTTCGCCGGTCAGCGGCGCGTTCGGGGTGGCGACGATCGCCGCCGTCGGCGGCTGGTTGTTGATCACCGTCAGGGTGCGGACGGCGAGGTCGGTGGCGCCGCCGTTGTCGGTCACCCGCAGGCGGACGTTGACTTCGGCCTCGCCGGTGTAGCTGCGGGTCGCTTTCGGGTTGGTGCCGGTGCTGGTCTCGAAGCTGCCATCCCCGTCGAGGTCCCATTCGTATTTGACGACGGTGCCGTCGGGGTCGCTGGAGGCGGAGCCGTCGAAGGTGACCTGGGTGTTGGTTTTGACCGGGTTCGGCGTCGCCGTGAAGCTGCCGTTGGGGGCACGGTTGGAGCCGCCCGGGTCGAGGGTGATCCCTTCCGGGGTTTCCGGCTGGGCACCCATGTCGGAGAGGACGTTGTAGGTCGCCTGTTCGATCCGGTCGTCGGATTCTTCGGCGAGCCCCTCGGCCCACTGCATCGTGCCGCTGGCGAAGACCAGGGCGCCGCCGGGCGCCTGGTACCTGACCGCGTTGACGGTGCCCGGCTGACCCGGGGGCGGGGTGGTGTTGCGCAGCCGTCCCTCGTCCTGCAGCCAGGAATTGTCAGCGGCCGTCTGGACGTTGCTGGAGCTGAGCCTGATCACGTCGGCCGGCTGGTGGGCGAGGTACTGCGCCTGGGTCGGGATCGCGTCCCACTCCCAGCCGACCAGCCTGGTGCCGATGTTGGTCGAGGTGTTTTCGGCGACGCCGGTGTTGCGCCAGATCCGGTCGGCGGCGAATTCGTCGCCGGCGTTGCCGGCCGGGACCGTCAGCGGGAAGCTTTTCGAGTCGTTGTCGCCGACGTACATGACGCCGAACAGTTCGTTCTCCGGCCGGTCGGGCCCGACCCGGCCGCCGGGCGGCGCCGAGGGGTCGCCGGGAGGGGCGCCGTTGTCGCGGAAGGTCGTCGTCGAGTTCTGCGGGTTGTCGTCCGCCGTTCCGGCTTTGCCGTCGAGTCCGAGGGCGTCGTCGGCGGTGCCCTGGAGGCCGTCGGGGCCCCAGTCGTTGACGCTGACGGTGCCGTTGCCGGAGGAGCCGCTGCCCTGGACGGTCTTGTAACAGACGAGGGTGCGGTTGCCGTCCTCGTAGCGGACCTTCCAGTAGGCGGTGTTGGCGCTGAAGGAGGCGATGTTGACGCCGGCGTCGCGGGCGGCGAGGAAACCGTCGAACTGCGGCAGCGACCAGTACTCGGAGTGGCCGGAGACGACGATCGTGTCGTGTTCGCGCAGCTGGGCCGGGTTGGCGTGGACCTGGACGTCGTCGCTGTAGGAGACGTCATAGCCCTGCTTCTCGAGCCAGAAGAGGAGTTCGAAGTCGGGCCCGAGAAACCAGTTCAGCTGCGCCCCCGCCTGTTCGTAGGGGCGGTTGAAGGAGACCTTGACCGCGCGGTCGGTCCCGGAGACGGTGTTTTCGCCCGCGTAGCCCCAGTAGAGGGACTTGCCGCCGAAGAGGTTGTAGGCCTGGTAGTCGGCGACGGGCAGGACGTAGAGCAGCTTCGACGGCGTCGCCCGTTTGTCGTCGCGGACGGTGAAGACGACGTGGGTCTGGTCGCCGGTGGAGGCGGTCAGCTTCGCCAGGTAGACGCCGGAGGCGGGCAGGGCGCTGCCGGGGATCGTGTAGGTGGCGGCCCAGTTGCCGCAGTCGACGAGCCCGGTCGTCGCGTCCATCGCTTTGCAGGTGTAGTCGTTGTTAATCGCGACGTTGGAGGCGCTGTGGACAAGGCGTCCGCCGGTGCCGCCGTAGTAGCCCATCCGGTAGACCTGGATGTTGACCGTCCGGGTTGGGGAGACCGGGCCGTTGCGACCGATCTTGAGGGTCACGCTTTCGCCGAGGTCGACGCTGGATCGGGTCGGGAAACCACCGAGGTTTTTGCTGTATTCGCTGACCTGCCAGGCCGAGGAACCGGTTTTGCACTGGTTCTCGTTGACGACCGGGTTCGGGTTCGGGCAGACCGCCGCGCCGGCGCGGTCGGGCCCGGCCGCGGCGGTGAGGAGGATCAGCCCGATCGCGCAGGCGAGCAGTTGACGCATAGTCCAATTTTCCCAGCGGAAGGCCGGTCGAAAGTCCCAAAAACGGCCAGAGGTGACGGTCATCCGAATCGAGTTCCTCCTACGGCCCGCTGGGGGCCGTGCGGCGCACACGCAGCACGCCGATCGGGTTGCTGGGGATTGGCAGGACGCGCCGCGTCAACCGCGCGACGTCGTCCCAGACGACGGGAAAGAGGCTGCGAAGGGCAGCCAGGTAGACGGTGGCGCCGGCGGCGCCGACCGCGAGCAGGAAGAGCGGCACCGGCGCTTCCAGCCCGCGCGCCAGCTCCGCCACCGGGAAGGCCACCCCGAGCAGGAGCAGGCTGCAGGCGACGGCGGGAAGCAGGTCGGTGACGAGGCGCCGGACGGGGATCGCGAGGACGCGGCGGAAGAGGACGCCGTAGACGGCGAGGAGGAGGACGAGGTGGACGCCGACGACCCCGAGGGCGAGCGCCGTCACCCCGTGCGGGGCGACGATCCAGGAAACGAGGAGGTAGAGGCCGAGCAGGGCGACGTTGAAGACGAGGAGCGCCCGCGGCTTGCCGGCGGCGAGCATGATCTGCGGGTAGCCGGTGAGGACGGCGGCAATCATCCCGGCGACGCAGAGGATCTGGACCGGCCCGGCTGCCGGCGCCCAGCGCTCGCCGAAGAGCCAGGGGACGAGGTCGGGGGCGACGACGATCAGGAGCGCCAGCAGCGGCAGCAGTACCGCCGCGTGGATCCGGGTCGCCCGCTCGTGAAAGCTGCGCAGCTGACCGAGGTCGCTGGTCCGGGAGTAGACCGGGAAGGCCAGCCGGATCATGATCCCGCTGATCTTTTCCTGGTAGATGACGCCGAGCTGGAAGGCGCGCCAGAAGATCCCGACCTGGGCCGAGGTCAGGCGCACGGCGGCGACCGCGAGGGTGGCGTTGGTGATCGCCACCGAGGTGAGGCCGGCGCCGGAGGCCGGCACCCCGAAGGCCATCACCTCCCGCAACGCCCCGCGGTGCCAGAGCGGCGGCGGCGGCGGTGCGGCGAAGAGGAGGAGGACGGTCGTGACCAGCGAGCCGCAAAGGGCGCCGAGGACGATCGCCGGGGCATCGAGCCCGGAACCGGCCGCCAGTCCCACGGCGGTTGCGGCCCCGATCCCCAGCGAAAACATTTCGATCAGGCTGATGCGGCGGAAGTCGAGCCGGCGCCAAAGCAGGCTGCGGGAGACCGCGCCGATCCCGGCGAGGAGGAAGACCGGCGAGATCATCACCAGCAGCCGCGCCGGCCCCTGGCCGAAGAGCGGTTCGCCGACGGGGCGGGCGAGGGCGACGACAAGACAGGTGAGGGCGGCGCCGGCAAGCAGGCTGGCGAGCATTGCCGCCTCGCCGTGGGCGGGCTCGATCGTCCTGCGCTGGACGAGGGCGCTGCCGAACCCCTCGAAGGTGAGGATCACCGCCAGCGGCACCAGGATCAGCGGGACCACGGCTTCGCCGAACCCCGACGGGGGGATCAGGCGGGCGAGCGCGATCGCGGCGGCGAAGGTGACCACCTCGATCCCGATCCGGGCCGCGGTCGTCCAGCGGACGCCGGCGACGGCGGCGCGCTTCAGCTCGTCCTGGGAGATCTCCTCCCGGTCGTGATCCGGTTGCCTCACGCAAGACCAACGGCTGGTGCGGCGGGCGACTTGCGCAAGCGCGGGGGACTCGCGCGCGTTTCTCCAGTGCGGATGAGCGCGAAACACGCGATCTACACCTTCGACGACATGACCTGGGCGGCGGCGCGGCGGCGCGGCATGTGCTTCCCCCAGGACCAGCTGGTCCTGGCGATGCTGCGGGAGCCGGGGATCGAGCGGCTGCTGATCTGCGACCGCCCCCGCAGCGCCCCCGTCAAGTGGGTCAGGGACCTGGTCGAGCGCCCGGCCCGGTTCGAGGCGAGCGAGCGGGCGCGTCTCTGGCAGCCGCTGCGGCTGCGCCGCCAGGACCCGACCGGGATCGACGCCCTGCGGCGCGCCTACGCCAGGTACGACCGGCGCCTGCGACGGGTGGCGGAGCGGGCCGGGCTGGAGCGGCCGGCGGTGATCACCTCGCAGCCGCTGCTTGCCGGCTTCGCCGAGCTCGGGTGGGCGGGGCCGGTCACCCTCTACGCCAGCGACGACCTCGCCGCCCATCGTGACTACCAACCGTGGCGGGACGGCCTGCGGGCGGCTTATCGAGCGGTGGGGGAACGCGGCCGCCGGGTCGTCGCGGTCAGCGACGCGATCCTCGAGCGGATCGCTCCGCAGGGACCCGCCGCCGTGGTCCCGAACGGCGTCGACCCCCGGCTCTGGGTCGAGCCGGAACGGGCGCCGAGCTGGTTCCCGGAGCTGCCGGGGCCGCGGTTGCTCTACGTCGGCACCCTCGACGACCGCCTCGACATTGCGGCGCTGCGGGCGGTGGCGCGGGCCTGGCCCGACGGCTCGGTCGTCCTCGTCGGGCCGCTGGCCGACCGCTCCCACCTGGGGCCGCTCCTGGCCGAGCCCAACGTCACCCTCCACGACGCCGTCTCCCGCGAGGACGTCGCCGCTCTCGCCCACGCCGCCGACGCCTGCCTCGTCCCGCACCACCGCACCCCGCTGACCGAAGCGATGAGCCCGCTGAAGCTCTACGAGTACCTGGCCTCGGGGTCGCCGACCGTGGCCACCGACCTCGAGCCCGTCCGCCGCGTCGACGGCCCGGTGCTGCGGGTGCCGCCGGGCGGGGACTTCGTCGCCGGGCTGCGCCTGGCGCTGGCCGCCGGCCCGGCCACCGAGGCCGACCGCCGCCGCTTCATTGCCGCCAACTCCTGGTCGGCGCGGACCGCCGAGGTGCTGGAGCTAGCGCTCGGCGACGAGGTGCAGGCAGTCGCCCTCGAAGAGGCGGTCGCTGAGAAATAGCAGCGGCGCCAGCGCCCAGGCGAGCAGGCGGAAGCCGCGCCCCTGGTAGCGGAGTCTGCCCACCGTCGCGTACTGCAAGCTGCCGAGCGGGCTCGGGCGCATCGAGGCGGCGGTGGTCTCGATTGGGCGCAGGCCGGCGGCCTCGACCAGCGTCGCCAGCGAGTCGCGGTCGAAGTGCTGGAGGTGGCGGGGCAGGTCGAGCTGGAACCAGGCCGAGCCGAAGAGGCGGCGGTGCCAGCTGCCGAAGTTGGGGACGGCGATCGCCAGCAGGCCCCCTGCTTTGAGGAGCCGGGCGGCTTCTTCCGCCGCCCTGGCGGGATCGTCGATGTGCTCGAGCGAGTGGTTGAAGAGGATCGCGTCGAACTCGCCCGCGGCCCAGGGGGCGTCGGCGAGGGTCCCGGTCACGGCTTCGACCCCGCGTGCGCGAGCGTGCTCGGCGGCGGTCGCCGAGGGCTCGATCCCGGCTGCGCTCCAGCCCCGCCGGGCGAAAACGGCGGCGAGGTCGCCGACGCCGCAGCCGACGTCGAGCAGCCGTCCCGGCGGTCGCTTCCAGACACGGCGGTAGGGGCCGAAACGGGCGATCGCCTGCCGCTGCAGGTCGCCGACCCGTTCGCCCGGGGAGGGCCGGCCGCTGAGGTTCGGCTCATAGGCGCTGTAGCTCTCGGGGTAGTAGGTCGCGAAGTCCTCGGGGCGCAGCCGCGGGTGCGTGAAGGCGAGCCCGCAGGCGGGGCAGGCGAGGACCTCGAAGTGCCCCGGCGCCCCGGTCAGCCGGTCGTGTCCCTGCAGCAGCACGGCCGGCCGCTCGGTCACGGTGCGGCAGCCCGGGCAGGCGCTCACAGGCTCAGCCTCCCGCTGCGGTCGTGCGCGAGCACGAAGACGATCGCGGCGATGAAGCAGAGCAGGTAGGGCAGTTGCGGGAAGGAGAGGAAGTCGAGCAGGGCGCCGCTGACCAGGGCGACGCAGATCGAAACCGAGGCGGCCATCGCCGGCGGCCCGCGGCCGGGGTCGCCGGAGCGGGCGACGCGGTTGGCCTCGATAAAGGAGGTGACGAGGATCGAGAGGTAGGCGAGGAGCCCGAGCAGGCCGACCCCGATCGCCAACGTCAGGTAGAGGTTGTCGAGGATGCGGTGGTGCTTCTGGTCGTAGCTGCCGTAGCCGCGGCCGAGCAGCGGGTGCTCGGCGAGGTCGGGGGTGATCGCCTCGTAGTCGCTGACCCGGTCCTGGGTCGTGTCGACCTGTTTGACGGAGCCGGGGGAGAACTGGTCGATCACGCCCCCGAGCGCGCCCGGCGCGGTGACGTGGACGACGACGAGGAGGACCAGGGCGAGCGGCGTCAGCCGCAGCATCTGCCGCGGCCGGTAGGCGGTGAGGACGAGGACGCAGACCAGCGGCCCGATCATCGCCGTCTTCTTCTGGGTCGCGACCGCGCCGGCGATCAGCAGCACGATCGCCAGCCCGTAGAGGAGGCGCTGCGGCCGCTCCTTCGCCTCCAGCAGCCAGGCGAAGGCGAAGGGGAGCATCATCGAGAACATCACCGCGGCGGCGAGGGGGTGGACGCCGGGACCGAAGATCTGCTCGCGGCCGATCGAGTCGACGGCGCCGATCCCTTCCGGCCGCACGTAGCCGGGGAAGAGCGGCCCGATCCAGTCGTGGAAGGGGTTGATCCCGAGCCGGTACTCGACCACCACCCCGAGAGCGGTGAAGCAGGCGAGGACCAGCATCGCCTTCAGCATCATTGTCACCTCGGAGGCGCGGATGATCGAGGCGGCGAGGACGAAGAAGACGCCGTAGGAGACGAGCAGGGCAAGCTGCTTGGTCGCCAGGTCCATCTCGCCGAGGCGGACGAGCGTCTCCCCCTGGGCGACGATGCTGAAGGCGGCGATCGCGACGAAGGCGGCGAAGGCCCAGTGGATCGCGCTCAGCCGCAGCGGCCAGCGGTGGCGGACGGCGCGGACGCTGAGGAACCAGACGCCGGCGAGGAGGACCAGCATCGGCCGGTCGAGGGTGGCGTCGATCGGCCCGCCCACCGGCAGCTTGACGCTGTCGAAGGGGACCAGCCAGAGCATCGTCACGAACGAGAACAGGGCCCAGGGGAGGAGCCTGGTCGTCCGCGGCCAGTCGGCGGTCTGACTCGCCGGCCGCAGCAGCGCCCGTTCGCTGCCCCGCCGCGCCGAGCCGACGGGCTGCCCGAGCAGCGGGCCGGACCCGGTCGTGGCCTCCATCAGCGCAGCGGCGTCGTGGCGTGCGGGGCGACCGGCTCGTCGGGCTCGTCGCCGGCGAGGCGGGGATCGAAGGGGTCGGGGTCCTCGACCGGCTCGAGTGAGGCCGGCGCCGGCGTCGGCTTGGGACGGTCGAGCTTGTTCAGCGCCCGCCAGCGGGCGACGAAGGTCGGCAGGACGAGGATCGCCCCGCAGCCGAGGCCGAAGACGAGGAGGAAGGCGAGGACCATCAGGATCATGTTGTTGGAGCCGCCGAGGGTGCCGCCCTCGGGGGCGCCGAGCTGGCGCACGGTGACGCCCTGCCGCACCGGTTTGCCGCTGGCCCGCAGGTTGTCGACGTAGCTCTTCAGCGTCTGGAAGGAGGCGCCGGCGAGGGCGACGGCACGCTCGGTGGTCACCGCCTGGGCGGAGACGGTGAGGATCGGGACGCCTTCCTGGGCGGTGAAGACAAGGCGGTTGCCGGCGCCTTCCTGCAGCAGTTCGTCGGCCCGTTCGCCGGAGGGCTGGGCGGCGTATTCCTGCTGGCCGGTGGCGGGGCTGAAGGGACCGCTGGTCGAGATCGCCTCCGGCGGAATGCCGACGAGCTTGGCGATCTCCTCGCGCGCCGCGAGACTGCTGAGGTACTGGCCGTAGATTTTCGCCCGCGTCGCCAGGGCGTCGAGTTCGCCGGCTTCAGCCCCGGTCACCAGGGTTGAGTTGGTCGAGTCGACGAGGATCTGGCTGGAGGCGGCGGCGACGCTGAGCGAGCGCTTTTCGAAGCTCGGCGGGACCGGCGAGAAGCGGTAGCCGGAGAGGATCGCGGCGAAGAGGGCGAGGACGACGACGGCGGCGACCATGACCTTGCGCTGCCAGAGCTCGCGGGCGATTTCGACGAGGGCCATCGAGCTATGAACGCATGAAAAACGTAGGAACTTTCGCCGTCTCCGAACGACCTTCGAATCGAGCCCGCGGATTGCTGGCGGCCAGCACCCTTCCCCGCAGCTCGCGGGTGACAAAACGGCGGTACCGCTCGTCTTCGACCTTGCCTTCGCGTCCCAGGGCCGCGCGCGCGTAGCCGTGGAGGAAGGCGATTCCGGAGAGGACCCGGGGCCGCTGGCAGGCGACCTTGAGCGAGCGCAGGGCCACCCACCAAGGGCTGTAGCGGAGGATGTAGGCGCACTGGCCGTGGCGGGCACGGCCACGCAGGGTGCCGCCGCGGGTGGCGACGGGCCGGTGGTGGCGGGCCTGCAGCTCCGGCAGCGAGCGGGTCTCGAAGCCGCCCATGCGGGCGTAGGTCTCGTCGATCGTGTCCCAGCCGAGGCGCTCCTGGACGCCGCCGATCGCCTCCAGGCACTCGCGGCTGTAGAGCTTCAGGGCGCCCCGCACGTGGTTGGCCGGGACCCTGGTCTGCCGCCAGGCGCCCCCTTCGCGCTCGAGCAGGACGCCGCCGGCGATCCCGAGCCCTGGCTCGCCCTCGAAGCGGGCGAGTAGGCGCTCCAGGTAGTCGGGCGCCAGCTCGACGTCGGCGTCGAGCTTGCCGACGTGGGTGAACTCGTCGGCCTCGACGCTCGCCAGGGCGGCGTTGAAGGCGACGGCCTCGGCGGCGACCGCGAGCCCGTCCTCGCCCGGGGCGTGGCACCGGGGAGGCGCTTGCCGCACCTGCAGGAACGGGACCTCCCGCGCCAGGCGCGCGAGCAGCTGCGGGGTCTCGTCGCTGGAGCCGTCGTCGACGATCAGCCAGAGGTCGGGCGGCCGGGTCTGGGCGGCGACGGCGCGGACCGTCCGCTCCAGGTGGGCGGCCTCGTCGCGGGCCGGCGTGATCAGCAGCAGCCGTGGCACCTCATGCGCTCCGCGAGCGGTCGACCAACCCGTCGACCAGGTCGAGGTAGCCCTCGCGCTGGCGCCGCCACTCGATCCGCGCGAGCCGCTCGGAAGCGCCTTCGGCGCGGGCGAGGGCGCTCTCGGGGGCACGGGAGACGCCTTCGATCGCGGCGGCGAAGGAGGCGACGTCGCCCGGTTCGGCGAGCAGGACGTCGTCGTCGAAGTAGCGCTCGATCACCGGCAACCGCGAGGCGACGACGGGGAGGCCCATGTGCACGTACTCGAGCAGCTTGACCGGCAGCAGCAGCTCGGTGAAGTCGTCCTGGAGGGTGGGAACGACGCCGAGGTCGGCTTCTTCGAGCCGAGCCGGGATCTGCTCGACCGGGGTCGGCTGCGGGGCGACGTGGATCCCGTCCGGGGAGAGCTCGGCGGCGAGGCCGGCGATGCGCCGCGCCGCCTCGGCGTCGGAGCCGTGGACGTCGAGGCGCACCGGCTTGCCCTGGCTGCGCAGCAGCGCCACCGCCCGCACCAGGGTCTCGACCCCGAACCGCTCGGCGAGGCCGCCGTGGTAGACGACCCGCAGCTCCTCGCCGGCCGGCGCGGCCGGGGTGCGGCGCTCGCCGAAGACCCGCTCGTCGGGCGTGTTCATCACCACCCGCGTCCGCGCCGAGGAGACATGGCGCCCGGCCAGCAGCTCGCGGGCCTCCGGGGTGACGAAGATGAGGCCGTCCGCCATCGCCGCGCTGGCCCGCTCCTCGGTGCGGACCAGGCGCACCAGCGGGTGGCGGGGAGAGCGCTCGAAGAGGGTCGCGAACAGCTCCGGGAAGGTGTCGTGGAAGTTGAGGATCAGCGGCGTGCCCCGCAGCTTCGGCCGCCAGGCGGCGAAGACGAGCGCGTCGGGCATGTTGTGGATCTCGATCAGGTCGAACGGCTCAACGCGGTCGAGGGCGCTGACCTTGCGGGCGGCGCCGAGCAGGAAGCGGAGGTTGCCGCCGAGGTAGGCGCCGGCGCCGCCCCGCGGCTTGCCGGCGGCGGCGCGGTGGAGGGCGATCCGGCCCTGCCCGACCGGGATCTCCTGGTCGTCGTTGATGCAGACGCAGTCGACGCGGTCGCCACGTTCGGCCAGGGCGCGGGCCTGGCGCTGGATCCGCGAGTCAACGACGAAATTGGAGTAGTGGACCATGCAGACCCGCAGGCCCCCGCGGCGTGCGGCCGGGGCCGGAGCCTCAGTTAGCTGCCGGGACTTCAAAGCTCTTGACCGCCGCGACGATCTCCGCGATCTGCGAGTCCTCGATCGCCGGGAAGATCGGCAGGGAGCAGTTTTCGGAAGCGAGCCGCTCCGCCACCGGCAGGCTGCCGGGACCGAGGCCGAGGTGGGCGTAGGCGGGCTGCAGGTGGATCGGCGTCGGGTAGTGGATCGCGCTGGCGATTCCGCGGCTGTCGAGGTGGTCGCGCAGCGCGTCCCGCTCGGCGCAGCGGACGACGAAGAGGTGGTACACGTGGTCGCTTTCGGGCGTCCCCGGGGCGGGGGAGACGACGGTGGTCCCCTCGAGCCCCTGGCGCAGCGCCGCGGCGGCCTCGCGGCGGCGCTGGTTCCAGTTCGGGAGGTGGCGCAGCTTGACCTCGAGGATCGCCGCCTGCAGGGTGTCGAGGCGGTGGGTGCCGGTGGCCAGCTCGTGGTGGTGGCGGGTGCCCTCGCCGTGCGAGCGCAGCAGCCGCACCCTGTGGTCGAGCTCCGGGTCGCTGGTGACCAGGGCGCCGCCGTCGCCCCAGCCGCCGAGGTTCTTGGTCGGGTAGAAGCTGAAGCAGCCGGCGTCGCCGAGCGAGCCGACGGGACGGCCGCGGTAGAGGGCACCGTGGGCCTGGCAGGCGTCCTCGACGACGGCGATGTCGCGCTCGCGGGAGAGCGCCAGCAGCGGGTCCATGTCCACGGGGCGGCCGAAGAGGTGGACCGGGATCACGCAGCGGGTCCGCAAGGTGAGGGCGGCTTCGACCGTCTCCGCGGTGATCAGTGCCGTCTCCGGGTCGACGTCGACGATCACCGGGGTGGCGCCGACGGTGCTGACCGCCTCCGCGGTGGCGATGAAGCTGTAGGTGGGAACGATGACCTCGTCGCCTGGGCCGACGCCGAGCGCCCGCAGGGCGATCTCCAGCGCCGCCGTCCCGGACGAGACCCCGACCGCGTGCTCGGTCCCGCAGAAGGAGGCGAACGCCTCCTCGAACCGTTCGAGTTCGGGCCCGAGGGTGAAGGCTGACTTCCCGGCGATTCGCTCGACGGTCTCCATCAGCTCGGCGAAAAGCTCGGGGAAGGCGCTGTCGAGGCGGATGAAGGGAACGCTGGTGCCCTCGGTGGCGGCCAGCGGCAGGACGGGGTTCGTTGCGGTTGCGGTGCTCAAGTGATGACCTCGTTGGGGGTTGGTTGGTCGAGCTCAAGGAAGAGGGCGGCGGCCTCGCGGCGGGAGCGGACGCCGAACTTGGCAAAGGCGGAGGAGAGATGGCTCTTGACGGTGCTTTCGGAGAGGAATAGCTCCTCTGCGATCTGTGAGTTCGTCAGGCCCCTGGTGACGTAGGTGAGGACCTGCCGCTCGCGGTGGGAGAGCGTGGGCGGCTGGACGGAAGCGCGCAGCTCCCGCGGCACCACCGACTGGCCCGAGCCGACGGCGCTGACGGTCACCGCCAGGGTCGACTCGATCATCGGCTCGAAGACGATCGCGTCGGCGCCGGCGTCGAGGCCGCGGCGGACGCCGGTGCCGGTAGCCGGGGGAGAGACAGCGACGATCGGCAGCCCCTGCAGCTCGCGACGGGCGCGGCGCAGCCTCGCCATCTCGGCTGCGAGGTCGAGGTCGCAGACGAGGATGACGATCGCGGTGTTCTTCTCGCCGAGGTTGTCGAGAACCTCAGGCCCTTCGGCGAAGAGCACGGCGGTCTCGCGCAGGGAGGTCTCGATCCGCTGGCGCAGCTGCTTCGACTCGGCGCCGAAGACGACGCAGGTCTGAGCGGACGAGGCCCGAGGGTCGGCGACGGGTTCGCTGAGGACGGCCACGGATCACCAACGGGCGAGGCGGCCGAAAGCTTGCGCGCTGCGGCGCCGTTGGAAGGGCGATGGGTGAGATCAGCGCGACCGCTCCGGTGAACGACGCGTCCCATCGGCTGCTCGACGACGTCCGCTTCGGTGAGGGAGTGGTGGTGCACGCCTTCACCAACCTCTACGGGTGCACGATCGGTGCCGGCACCCGGGTCGGCACCTTCGTGGAGATCCAGCACGGCGCCACGATCGGAGCGGCCTGCAAGATCCAAAGTCACACCTTCATCTGCGACGGGGTGCGGATCGAGGACGAGGTCTTCGTCGGGCACGGGGTGGTTTTCGTCAACGACAAGCACCCACGCGCGACCAACGCCGAGGGCGGCCTGCAGGACGAGTCCGACTGGGAGCTGCTGCCGACGGTGGTCGGGCGCGGCGCCAGCATCGGCTCCGGGGCGACGATCCTCGGCGGGGTGCGGATCGGGACCGGGGCGACGGTGGGCGCCGGCGCCGTGGTCGTCGACGACGTTGAGCCGGGCGCGACCGTGGTCGGCAACCCGGCCCGTCCGCTGCCGGCCAGGAAGCCGGCCGATCCCTCCTAGCGCCAGTTCTGCAGTAGGTCCTGGTCGGCTACTTCGCGGACGGCACGGGCGGGAACGCCCATCACCACCGTGCGGGCCGGGACATCGGCGGTGACGACGGCGCCGGCGGCGACAAACGCCTCCTCGCCGATCTCAATCCCCGGGCAGATCGTCGAGCCGCCGCCGACCCGGCAAGCCCGCCGCAGCAGCGGCCCTTCGAACTCGAACTCCTCGCCGTGCCGGTTCATCGTGTTGTCGTTCGTCAGCGTCACCCCCGGCCCGACGAAGACGTCGTCCTCGATCCGGGTACCGCCGGTGATGTAGCAGCGGGTCTGAATGCTCACCCGCTCCCCGATGACGACGCCGGGATCGACCGAGACGTAACTGCCGATCGTCGAGCCCGCCCCGACCACCGCGTCATTACGAACCTGAGCATGGTCCCCGACCCGAGCCGCCGCCCCGATCCGAACCCCCGAATGAATAACCACGTGCCCCCCGATCAAGGCCCCCTCGCCGATCTCGACCTTGTTGCCAAGCAGTAATCCCGGCGCTAGGTCGCAAGGGAGCAGTCTCGGCCCGGTCATCGCCGCGGCATCCTAACGGCGCCGTGCCCACCTCACCGACCCTCCGCACTTTGGTCCCCTATAGGGACCCGAATCTCGGAGAGGTGAACTTCGAAGGCCTCCGGGCGCGGCTCCCTGCACCCTTACCTGCTTAGT